>JAVVFA010000184.1:0-599 GCA_032251215.1 Candidatus Izemoplasmatales bacterium | reverse complement strand
AGCTAAATCTACAGGATGTAAGTCTCCTTCGCTATAACTAATAACCCGGTAATCTAAATTACTTAAATAAGTCTTTAATCTTTTAGCGAAAGTTGTTTTACCACTGCCAGGTAACCCTTCAATAAAAATTATTTTTTCCATTAAACCCCTCAAATACAACTCTATTATACTATTATTGTGATATTTTATAAAGTCAAATCGCGAAACACTAATGATTTAAGAAAACACTTACATAATTTTTTTCTTGACTAATTAAATAAACTTCTTTATAATAAGCCAAGTAAGAAAAACTTCATCAAACTTTAGAGGTAGCGATGCAGATTAGTACTATAGGGAGCCGGTGGGCTAAGAACTATAGGAAAGGCAACCATCGCCGAATACTTTAACAGACATGTTAAAAGTATGGGGTTACAGGTAAGACTTGTAACACTCCTATCATTTTTATGATAGAGGCGCTAGTTAATAATCTTAGATTATCTAAAGCGTCTTGATGGACGCTTTTTTTTGCACAAAAATTTAGATATCTGGGAGGATATGATGAAAAAAATTGGATTAAGTGTTTTATTGTTATTATTTGGTATTGTTCTTTTAGGTTGTAG
>JAVVFA010000183.1:0-605 GCA_032251215.1 Candidatus Izemoplasmatales bacterium | reverse complement strand
CATGTTATCGCGAAGATAATCAAAACCAAGCTCATTGTTCGTCGCATATAAAATATCAGAAGCATAAGCTTTTTTTCGTTCACTATCGCTCATTTGATTTTGAAGAGCAGCTACTTCAACACCAAGTGATTTAAAAATAGGTGACATCCATTCAGAGTCACGACGAGCAAGATAGTCATTTACCGTTACCAGGTGAGAACCTTTTCCCGAAAGCGCATTAAGATAGAGTGGCAATGTAGCAGTTAAGGTTTTACCTTCACCCGTTTTCATTTCAGCAATTTTACCTTGGTGCAAAACCATGCCGCCGATTAACTGCACATCAAAATGGCGTTGGCCCAGTGTACGCTTACCAACTTCACGCACCACTGCAAAAGCTTCGGGTAAAATATCATCGAGATTTTTACCTTGCGCAAGTTGCTCGCGAAATTCTTGTGTCTTTAAAGAAAGTTCAACATCAGAAAGCGCACTTATGCGCGGTTCAAATTCATTTATGGCATTAACCAGTGGTTGCAGCCGACGTAATTGACGGGCATTATCTGTACCCAAAATTTTGGCTAATAACTGCGCTATCATGGTCGTTTACCCCTTGGCAATAAAGCTTTCGC
>JAVVFA010000182.1:0-612 GCA_032251215.1 Candidatus Izemoplasmatales bacterium | reverse complement strand
ATTGTAATATGTCTGCTTTACCATCAGGAACGGAAGGATTTTTGATAGTACACAACAACCCATCATGACCTACTGTAAACCCATATGCACCAGTCTCTACGATCAACCCTACATGGTCATACAGCTCATATGATTTTAATAGTTTATGTGGCAGGTCTTGATACGATTGTGAAAAATCCACTAATGTTTTACCTTCGATGCCTAAATTGATTTCTTTATCTCTAAATGAGCCTTCGATGTGATAATCACATAAATTTAGGGTGTTTCTTTCAACCACTGCACCGTGCTTCTCGAAAAATGTAGATATTGCGTTGATGCGTTTAACGTCCTTTTCACGGGTATCAATTGTTACCATTAAACTTGAAAGGGGCATGGATTATAACCCCATTTCCAACAATAAATCATATAAACATTTCCCTGTTATGTCTTCTTCCCATGCACCAACGGGTGATTTTGTACATTGTGCCATAAACGTACTTAAATCAATTTTATTTTTCTTTACGGGATGTTGTAGATTGATGATTATATCCACATCGTAATCCTGCCAGTCTTGAGTGGCTGGTCTCCTGCCATCTTTGATAGACACTTTAATTAATTTTTTGTCGGTTGATT
>JAVVFA010000181.1:0-803 GCA_032251215.1 Candidatus Izemoplasmatales bacterium | reverse complement strand
GAAAGAAACACCAAAAACAAAAATAAAGTATCAAATTCACAGACCAGCTCCAGACTTTGTGGACCAATCTACAAAAGTAGAATTACTAGAAACAGGTATTAAAGTTATTGACTTGATTTGTCCTATCGCCAAAGGTGGTAAAGTTGGATTGTTTGGTGGAGCTGGTGTTGGTAAAACTGTTATTATTCAAGAACTTATTAATAATATTGCCAAAGGACACGGAGGATACTCAGTGTTTGCTGGTGTTGGAGAGCGAACCCGTGAAGGAAATGATTTGTTTCATGAAATGAAAGACGCCGGTGTTATTGATAAAGTGGCTATGGTTTTTGGTCAAATGAATGAACCGCCAGGAGCTCGTGCTAGGGTTGCTTTATCAGGGCTTTCAATGGCAGAGTACTTTCGTGACGAACAAAATCAAGATGTACTATTTTTCGTTGACAATATTTTTAGATTTACACAAGCTGGTTCAGAGGTATCAACTTTACTCGGACGTATGCCTTCTGCGGTAGGGTATCAACCTACACTAGCTACAGAAATGGGTGAGCTACAAGAGAGAATTACATCAACCAATAAAGGTTCAATTACTTCAATTCAAGCGGTTTATGTTCCAGCTGACGATCTTACTGATCCGGCTCCAGCAACAACATTTGGTCATCTTGACTCGACTGTAGTATTAGCTAGAAGTTTATCTGAAATTGGTATTTATCCAGCTGTTGACCCACTTGACTCTACATCAACTGTTCTAGATCCAAAAATTGTCGGGCAAGAACATTATGATGTTGCTCGCGGAGTTCAACAAGTAC
>JAVVFA010000180.1:0-1369 GCA_032251215.1 Candidatus Izemoplasmatales bacterium | reverse complement strand
TCAACACTAGGATTAAGCAAATTCTTTGCTTTATCACTGATATAAGGATCATACCCAATAACTTTTAAACCTAAACTATCACAGGCATTGGCTACTTTACCGCCAATTGCTCCAAGACCAATTACTAAAATTGTTTTTCCTAAAATTTCATTACCTGCGAAAGCACTTTTGGCTTTTTCGATTGACTTTAAAATATCCTTATCAGATTTATTATTTTTCACCCAATCTATACCACCAATTAAATCACGTGCAGACATTAGCATACCGGCAATAACCAATTCTTTGACACCATTGCTGTTAGCGCCAGGCGTGTTGAAAACAACTACTCCGGCATCAGCCATTTTTTCCAAAGGAATGTTATTAACACCCGCTCCTGCTCTAGCAACTGCTAACAGATTTTCATTAATTAGATAATCATGCATATTGAAAGATCTAACCATGAGTAAATCAGCATTAGAAATATCTTCAGAAATTTCATATTTACTTGTAAATGCATTTAAACCAATTGGTGAGATTTTATTAAGACAACTAACTTTCATTTAGTACCTTCCTTTCAAACTCAGCCATAAAGTTAACAAGGGCTTTTACTCCTTCTATAGACATAGCGTTATAGATTGAGGCACGCATACCACCTACTGAACGATGTCCTTTTAAATTGACTAATTTAGCTTCTGTTGCTTCTTTGATGAAACGTGCATTTAATTCTTCGCTTTCAGTGACGAAAGTAACGTTCATTAACGAACGATCTTTTTTGGCTACAGTACCTTTGAAAACTTGAGAATTATCAAGATAATTATAGATTAATTTAGCCTTTTCAAGGTTTTTGACATACATTGCTTCAACGCCACCATTAGCTAATAAATGTTTAAAAACTAAACTGCAGATATAAATACCATATGTTGGTGGTGTATTGTAAAGTGATTCTTTATCAGCATGGATTTTGTAACTTAACATCGTTGGGCAAAATTCGGGAAGATCATCTTTTAATAAGTCTTCTCTAATAATAACTATAGTGGTTCCAGCTGGTCCAATATTTTTTTGAGCACCAGCAAATATAAGTGCAAACTTAGAAACATCAATCGGTTCTGATAAGATGTTTGATGACATATCGGAAACTAAATCTTTTCCTTTCGTGTCTGGTAATTCAGTGAATCTTGTTCCAAAAATTGTATTGTTTTGACAAATATAGACATAGTCCGCTTTTGGATCTAGATTCAAGTTATTTAAGTTAGGAATATAAGTAAAGTTTTTGTCCTCTGAACTTGCGGTTTTATTAGCTTTTAAGTACTTACCAGCTTCTTTAATCGCTTTTTTAGTCCATCCGCCTGTGACGATGTAATCAGCGACTTTATTTTTCATTAAATTGAGC
>JAVVFA010000179.1:0-1509 GCA_032251215.1 Candidatus Izemoplasmatales bacterium | reverse complement strand
AATATGAACTTTTAGCATTATTTATAGTAAAGTTAGTCTAGAGGTTGTAGTAAAGTTAGTCTAGAGGTTATCAAAAACAGTGATAAAGTCCATAATGACAAGACATAGAATTTTAGAGATTTGAAATATTCTTTCAAATCTTTTTTTTATTTGGTATAATTACGATAAGGCTTTTAATGGAGGGTTTCATGAAAAAATACATTTATCTAGTATTAGGTTTTGTTCTATTGCTTTTATCTACAATGTTTATTATCTATCAATCAACTAAATATCCTGATAACTTTTTATATGATTTGGAAGGTTACTATAAGAACAATCAAATTTTAACAATGTATGAATCAAACAATCAAATATATGCTTTAGTTAGAAACAATGAAATAACATTTGATGCACTTGATGATGATAACTGTGTCGATGATATGTTGAATATTGCTATTATTGATGAAGACTTTAATTTGTTAGGACTTGTAGAAATAGTAGAAACTCAAACATTAGAAAATGATGGTGATGGTATTAGAAGTGCTGAATTTAAAGTGTCTTCATATCAAGATGATGATGAAATATATATTAGTATTTCTTTGTATGATAAAAACTATATGGTTATATTTGATACACAGACCGATACATATAACATAACTGAGACTCTTATGTTCTTAGATACATTTGTTATTGAAAACGAAGTTATCATAGGGGTAAGTTCAAATTTTGATAATTCTAATGACGTGTATGAAATCACCTACTATGAGATGTCAAAAACATTCAATGTTGAGCTTGAAGTCATACTTGGTCATATTGACCACGTCTATCAAAAACCACTAGTAAATTCTAATTATGTATTTGTACAAGGCAACTTAACTTCAAATACTTTTTCATGGAATACAATTAGTAGATACAATATATTAACTCAAACTATGGATGTTATAGAAGATAGTGACTCTTATGGTATTCAGATTCAATACATTAACCTGGATAGTATTATATATAGTATTCATCACGTAGGAAACGAAAACATTATAATTGATTATTTTAATGAAGAGGGGACACTTATAGAGTCATCTATTAATGACGAATTCTACATTTTAAGTATTGATGAGTCAAGATTTATCCATCTACAAAGAGATTCAGATTTGCAACAACAAATCATTAGAGTTTTAGATCAAAACGATAATGAAGAAATCGTTTTAGAATTTAATCAAAGAATGTACTTATATGATATATACTACTTCAATGATTCTGTATATTTAATTGCAGATATGTTAGAGTCTGATTTAGCGCAATTTTTATTTGGATCACATCAATTGTATATTTTAAAATACTCTGTAGAAGAACTAAATAACCTTAAATGATTCAATTTGTTTAACATTCTATATATTTCGTCATTTTATTTACTCAATATATTTGGAATGCCAGAGTAATAGAGATAAGTTTTTTGAATATGAACTTTTAGCATTATTTATAGTAAAGTTAGTCAAGAGGTTGTAGTAAAGTTAGTCTAGAGGTTATCAAAAA
>JAVVFA010000178.1:0-1518 GCA_032251215.1 Candidatus Izemoplasmatales bacterium | reverse complement strand
TTCTTAAACTCTTTGCTATTTCAAACCCAGCTACTGCCGCAATCGCCGTCGATGAATGCCCAGCTTCCCAATGATCATGAATAGACTCAGAGCGTTTTTGATAACCTGATAAACCTTCAAATTGTCTTAACTTTGGAAAATCTTTAGCTCTGCCAGTTAAGATTTTATGAACATAAGCTTGATGACCGACATCAAAGATTAACCTATCCTCAGGTGAATTGAAGACATAATGTAAAGCAATTGTCAGCTCCACAACGCCCAAATTAGAAGATAGATGACCACCAGTTTTGGAAATCTGATCAATCAAAAACAAGCGAATCTCATTAGACAATTCGTTTAATTCTTTGATTGATAAAGTTTTTAAAAACTGCGGGTCTTTAATCTCAAGTAAATTCATAATATTATTCCTTATTAAAGTCTACCAAATCCTCAGAATCCATTAATTTCACAATTACTTCTTCGGCATTTTTTAACTCTTCATGACAGATTTTTGCTAAAGCGATACCTTCTTGATATAGTTTAACAGCTTCATCTAAGTTGTTTTCGCCTGATTCTAATTTTTTTACTAAAAGTTCTAACTTTTCCAAGTTTTCTTCAAAGCTAACTTTATTCATTTTCTTTTCCTTTCATCGCAATTATCTTGGTGGTAACTTCCCCACCGGTAATTGCTATTACAATAGATTTATTTTTATCAATTTCTCTAAAATGTTTTTTAATCACATCATCTTGCCTAATAATCGCAAATCCTTTTTTCATGATATTTAACGGATTAACAAGTTCAAGCTTTTCAATTAAATTTTGATAATAACTATTTCTTTGTACCAATAGATGATGATATTCCGATTTAATTTCTTTTAAATATCCGTCGACTCGCTCTTGCTTGTTTTTAATGATATTTACCGGATTAACTTTCAATAATCTATCATAAAGATTAGCGTACGCAAGTTCTTTACTTTCAATTAATCTTAAGGGATTTTTCAAAACATTTCTTGAAGCTATTTGCATAAAATGTTTTAAAGCACTATTGTATTGGTTGTTTAAAGCTAATTCTAATCTTTCTCTATATTTAGCGATATCCTCAAGTACATCACGATAGTTTCTCACTGCGATTTCCGCTGCGTGAGATGGCGTTGATGCCCTAACATCAGCGACAAAATCGCTAATGGTAAAATCGGTCTCATGCCCAACAGCACTGATAATCGGAAGTTCAGAATTATAGATTGCCTTAGCTACAATTTCTTCATTAAAAGCCCATAAATCCTCAATTGAACCACCGCCACGACCAATGATTAAAACATCGACTAACCGCTGTTTATTGGCTCTTTCAATCTGTTCCACAATCGATTCTTTTGCATTTACACCTTGTACTAATGCTGGATAAACAATAATTTCCGTCATTGGAAAACGACTGTTTATCACATTGATTATATCTCTAACAGCCGCTCCTGTAGGTGAGGTGATAACACCCACATTTTTTGGATAAAGCGGTAATTTTACTTTATGGCTTTCTTCAAAATA
>JAVVFA010000177.1:0-1606 GCA_032251215.1 Candidatus Izemoplasmatales bacterium | reverse complement strand
AACTAAAAAAGGGGTGAAATAATGAAAGTAGTTATTATCGGAGGAGTCGCAGCGGGAATGAGCGCCGCCAGCAAACTTAAAAGATTGGATAATCAAGCAAACATTATTGTCTATGAAAAAGGTAAAGACCTAAGTTACAGTGGCTGTGGCATGCCTTATTATCTAGGTGATATTGTTACGGATGAACAAAAGTTAGTCGCAAGAACTAAAGAAGACTTTTTAGCACAAGGAATAGATGTCTTTTTAAGACATGAAGTGATTAAGCTTAACCCTCAAGAAAAAAGTGTTGTCGTCAAAAATCTTGAGACAAATGAGCAATTTATCGAAAAGTATGACAAATTACTTATCGGTACTGGCACTACTGCCAATCGCACCAATACTCCTGGCAGTGAAAAAGTTAAAGTACATGTCTTAAATCAATTAGAAGATATGAGAGCACTTAAACCAATTGTTGATAAGGCTAAAAGCGTTGCGGTTATTGGTGGCGGATATATCGGTATCGAAGTTGCGGAAAATCTCATTCATAAAGGCCTTAATGTTGAAATCATTGAATTAGCTCCGCAATTACTAACGGTTTATGATAAAGCTATAGCCCAAAAAGCACAAGACGCTTTAGAACAAAAGGGAGTTAAAGTACATCTTAATGAAAAACTTTTAAACTATGATTTAGAAAATAATAAAGCGATTATCACAACTGATAAGGCAACCTATAAAGTTGATTTAATCATTGAAGCGATTGGTGTAAGACCAGCAACTGCGTTTTTAAAAGACACCGGTCTGGAAATGATTAGAAATGGCGCTATTGTCATTAACGACAAATGCGAAACAAGCCTTAAAGATGTTTACGCAGCCGGTGATTGTGTAGCCTATCACCATCTAATAAAAAATGAATTAGCCTATGTTCCTCTTGGAACTCATGCCAATAAAACCGGAAGAATAGTAGCGGAAAATATGGTAGGTATTGATTCAAGATTTAACGGTATCGTCGGTTCTAATATTATTAAAGTTACAGATCTAGCTTTTGCAAAAACTGGTATTGGTATCGATGAAGCTAAAAAATTAAATTTAGATTATGATTATGTTGACGTTAATGCTAAAAATCAAACTGGATATTATCCTGGAGCTAAAAGTATTTTCATGCGGATTGTCTATGAAAAAAGCACAGGAATTCTAAAAGGTGCACAATTAGTTGGTGAAAAAGGTGTCTCCGATCGGATTAACATTATGGCTCTTGCCATAACAAAAAGTCTAACTGCGAAAGAATTTTCACAATTAGACTTTGCTTACGCTCCACCATTTTCTCCGGTTTGGGATCCTTTGTTGGTTGCTGCCAATCGAATTAAAGTTTAATTTGATCAGCGACTTTGTTTCTCCAATTTTTCGGCACTTCAGATACTTGAGCAAAAATAGCTCCAATAATCATATTTCTATCTGAAATAGCACCACCAAGAAGCGCATTATAATTAATAGCTTCTTCATAGGAATTTGTATGGTATAAGATATGAATAATTAGTGGTATAGAATATTTTATTGCACATGCCCTACCAGAATAAGCTTCAATAAATTCATTTGGATCATTCATCTCAAGAGCTTTATGCAATGCTAG
>JAVVFA010000176.1:0-1631 GCA_032251215.1 Candidatus Izemoplasmatales bacterium | reverse complement strand
TTATGAAGGACAATACCGAACGCTGAAACCTCATGAGATTAAAACACTTTATAACCTCGCAAATAACATAAAATAAATAAGTGGTTTATGATTTTGTTTTTTTGGGTTAAATATTGATAAATATCGAAATATTAAGTAAGAAATTTGTGGTCAAATTCAAAAAATATGGTATAATGTTTAAAGGTTATAAGGAGGTAATTATGGTTTATCATGCTTTAGCTATAGATGGGCCAGCAGGTGCTGGAAAATCAACTGTAGCGAAAACACTAGCGAAACGACTTGGATATGTTTATATCGATACTGGCGCAATGTATCGTGCAACTACATATAAAGCCCTTAGCTTAGAAGTAAATCTTAATGACCCCGAGGCTTTTGATTTCCTTGACAGTACTGATTTTGAATTTAAAAATGGTGAGTTATACATGGATCAAGTCAACATGACCTCGCTTAACAGACTTAAAGATGTAAGCGATAATGTTTCTTTAGTAGCTTCACATATTCCTGTTAGGAATAAGTTAGTGAGTTTACAAAAAGAGATATCTGCTAATAATAACGTTGTTATGGATGGCAGAGATATTGGCACTGTTGTTCTTAAAGAAGCTGATTTAAAAGTTTTTTTAACTGCTTCAGTTGAAGTTAGAGCGAAGCGAAGATATGACGAATTAATCGCTTTAGGTTCAAAGGTTAATCTCAAAGATTTGGAAAACGATATTAAACGAAGAGACACTTATGATTCAAGTAGGGAATATAACCCGCTTAAACAAGCAAGTGATGCGATTTATATTGACACCTCTGATAAAAACATTAATGAGGTAAGCGATTTGTTATACAAAAAATTTATGGAGATAGTTAACGAAGGAGAGTTTTAGAATGGACATTTATAGCGAAAACAAAATGTATACCCCTAAGGTAGGCGATGTCGTTACCGGTACAGTTGTTAAGGTAGGAAAAGAAGAAGTTTGGGTCGATATCAACTACGCATGTGAAGGAGTAATCTATAAAGACTATCTAAGTCTTGATAAATTACAAAGTGCACATGATATTTTAAAAGAAGGTGACCAAATTAAAGTCAAAGTTACTCAGTTTAAAAAAGGAGATGAATCAGATTCACTATTGTTATCACGCATCGACATCCTTAAGAATGAGTTGCTAGATGAAGTAAGGAATAACTTAGAAGTTGGTAAAGATTTTGATTTTAGAGTTAAAAGAAGTGTTAAGGGTGGTTTAGTATTAGATTATCACGGCATTGAAGCATTCTTACCTGAAAGTTTAATCTTTATTCAAGAAGAAAACGGCAATAAAGATAATTTAGTCAACAAAACAATTAAAGCTAGAATTATAGAAATATCTAGAGAAAGAAATAGAGACAAGGTTATCGTCAACCGTAAACAATTAGTTTATGAAGGCTTAAAAGAAGCTGAAAAAGAAGAAATAAACAGTTTGAATGTTGATGATGTAATCAAAGTTAGAATTGAAAGATTAGCCGATTTTGGAGCTTTTGCGAAGATTAGTGATCACGTTGATGGATTGATTCATATCTCTGAAGTTTCTCATTATCATGTTAAAAAGGTTGATGAATATCTTAATGTTGGTGATGAAGTTGACGCTAAAGTTATTAAAATTAAAGGAAA
>JAVVFA010000175.1:0-1634 GCA_032251215.1 Candidatus Izemoplasmatales bacterium | reverse complement strand
GACGCTATAGCAGTGTGTAGGCACCTTATGTATAACCTAAGTAGACTCCATCCCTATACACCACCATTATATCATTTAGTTGAGTTAAAACAATTATCTAGAGATTATAATTCTAATAATCAAATCATTACTAAGGCTAAGGGTGAACTTAAAAGATTACTTCAAATGTTCTTCCCAGAATTTCTTAAACACTTTAATTCCTTCTCTAAATGGACATTAGATTTGCTTTATGATTACCCTTTACCAAGCGATTATAAAGGTCTTCATATTGAATCTCTAGCCCAAAGGATTCATAGTCGTTCAAATCATATTGAACAAGCTAAACTTATTAAACAAATCGCTAAAAACTCCATAGGTAATTCTAATGACTTAAATGCTTATCTTATTAAATTTTGTGTTTCTAATATCCTTCATTTCAATGCTCAAAATATGGAATTAAAAGAGCTTATCTTTCATAGGATTAAACTTTATCCCAAGATTTTATCAGTCCCAGGTATCGGCCCTATTAATGGAGCGACTATTCTAGGTGAAACAGGCGATATTAGCAGGTTCCCTGACAAACACAAATATACATCTCTTTTCGGCATTGAACCGATTGTTCATGAATCCGGAAAATATAAACGAAAGAGAACTCATCTTTCTAAACGTGGTAGTAAATATTTACGCACAGCCATCTACAGTGCCGCTAGAGTCGCTTGTGTTAATCCCAAAACTAAAGATAATAAGTTTAGACGCAAATACATTCATATGATGACTAAGGGAAACAAACATCATTCAACAGTCATCTTCGCTATAGCGAAAAACATGGTTCATTCTATTTACAATATTCTAAAAACAGATACTTTTTATAATGATCTCTTATAATTAATCACCCATTATTTGAAAATTAGGGTTCATAATCCTTTTTTAAGTATGCACAAATATCGTTTTTTTGATTATTTATCTTTTTTACTTGATTTTTGTATAGCTAGCTCCCAATTTGTAAAACTGTATTTGTGCATCCTTTGGATATGCCTCTACAATATGTTCAATCTCTTCATTTGATAAGTTCAATCCATTTAGATAATTACAAATGATTTCTTTTGATTCACTCAGTGAATATTCACTAAACTTGTTAAAATCAACAAATAGATCTAAGACTTGAAGCAGCTTGTAGTTGTCGTTTGTAACTTTAACTCTTGCTTGATTAATGATCACTCTAATGTTTTTTATCCGGATTGTTCTTTTTTTCTTTGATACCTCATTAGCGTTTATGACTAAATCACTAGATGTTTGTGTTGTGAGTCCTAAAGCATTTGCAATATAAAATCCACTTCTATATCCAATGACAGTACCATCATCGGACTTAATATACTTCTTGTTTACAGCGTCTTCAGAATTCATGACAGCCATTTTTAAAATTCTATATGGATTTGGTAATCCATAGACACCATTTTTTGATTTAATCAGTTTGTCTTGTTCAAATAATCTTCTAATAGATTCTCTAATTGTACCTTGTTTAATATCAGGAAAAACATCATATAATTCCTTTAAAAGGAATGGCTCACTAAACTCATATGTCTTCTCAATATATTCATATAATTGATCTATTATTTTCTTCACTTCATGATACCTCCTTTACTACAGCATCATTA
>JAVVFA010000174.1:0-1677 GCA_032251215.1 Candidatus Izemoplasmatales bacterium | reverse complement strand
GCGGAAATGCAAACACGTGCTGTGATTGAAGCGGCTATTGAAGTTTCTAAAAAGGGCTTAAAAGTTATTCCTGAAATTATGATTCCGCTTGTAGGCGAAATCAAAGAATTAAAATACATCAAAGATATCGTTGTTAAGGTAGCTGATGAAATCATTAAAGAAGCTGGAGTTGAACTTGAATACTCTGTCGGAACAATGATTGAAATTCCTCGCGCTGCATTATTAGCTGATGAAATTGCTAAAGAAGCAGAATTCTTCTCATTCGGAACTAATGACTTAACACAAATGAGTTTTGGTTTCTCAAGAGATGACGCTGGTAAATTCTTAGCTGATTACTATGATAAGAAAATCTTTGAAAGCGATCCATTTGCGCACGTTGACGTTAAAGGCGTTGGTAAGTTAATGGAATTAGCTGTTAAAGGTGGTCAAGCAATAAGACCTAATATTAAATTAGGTATCTGTGGTGAACACGGTGGCGATCCAGCATCAATTGATTTCTGTCATAATGTTGGTTTAAATTATGTTTCATGTTCTCCATTTAGAGTTCCAATAGCGCGTTTAGCTGCAGCTCACGCTAATATTAAGAACCCTAGAAAATAATCTTTTAATCAAGAGTCTGATAATTATCAGGCTCTTTTTTTTATCTTTTTTTAATTGTGTCAGGGCAGTTGACAATAATTATAGTATATACTATAATTAAATTGTACTTAGTTAGTTGGAAATCACTCATACGCGACGCACAGTATTTAAAAGGGAATCGAGGTTTGTTCTGTGTTGAATGCCTAGCTAGTTTAGGAATCCTAAGGGACTTGCAAGAGATGCCCACGTTGAGGTGGATGTAGTCTGCCAGAGTGATTTCCAACTGATTAAGTGCATTTTTTTACTAATTTTTTTAAAGGTGTATAACATGCTTAGGGTTATTAGCGGTATCTATAAGTCAAGAAAACTTAAAGAAGTTAAAACTGATTCTACAAGACCAACTACCGATAAAAACAAAGAAGTTCTTTTTAATACTTTGGGTCAATTTTTTGAGGGTGGTAAGGCAGTAGATCTTTTTGCGGGTACTGGTGCTTTAGGGATTGAAGCCTTAAGTAGAGGCTTTCAAACATGTGATTTCATAGAGAATAGCTTTCAAGCTGTTAAAATTATTAAAGAAAATTTAGTTAATTTAGATATTAAAAGTGACGTTGGAAATGTTTTTAAGCAAGATGTATTCAAGTTTTTAGAGACAACTTCAAATCGTTATGATTTAATCATTGCTGATCCGCCATATAAACTTGATTGCTATGAAGATTTATTGAATATAATCACTTCTAGACAATTGTTATGTGATAATGGTATAATTGTTCTAGAGTCAGAAAATACTTTGTCTTTACCGAGAAGTTATCAGGACTTGATTGTTTTTAAAGAAAAAGAATTAGGTTATTCAAAGTTTACACTTTATAAAAAAGGAGAGTAAAAACTATGAAAATCGGATTTTATCCAGGCAGTTTCGATCCCATTACATTTGGCCATTTAGATATTATCACTAGAGGAGCGAAACTTTTTGATAAACTTTATATTGCGATTTCAATAAATCCTAATAAAAAAACGCTTTTTACAGATGATGAAAGAATTGAATTGGTAAAAGAGAGCGTTAAGCATATTGACAATATTGAAGTTATTAAATCAAATAAA
>JAVVFA010000173.1:0-1776 GCA_032251215.1 Candidatus Izemoplasmatales bacterium | reverse complement strand
CTATTTAACGGATGTTTAACTACTGACTTGCGTAAATAACCATCGATATAAGCTTGGCTAACGCCTGTGTTTATTGCAACTTCTAAATCATAATCAAAACTAAGTTCACGACCAATTTCTAAAAAACAAACAACTAAACCAGTATCTTGGCACAAAGGAATATCTTTAGAATTAGCGATTTCATGATTTTCAATTATTTTATTGAGAATACTTTTAGCTAAAAAGTTTGTTTCATTATCTCTACCTTTTTCAAAGGAATCCAATACTTCTTTATCGAGAGTTTTAACCGATTCCAGTAACATTCTTTTAACATTCTCAACGATTGTTTTTCTTTCGATTTTATACATATTTACACCTCTTATAAATTATTATAACATTTATAGATAAAGTTGTTAAAAGATATTTATATTTTATTAATTGTTTACAAATCAACTAATTTTAGTTATAATTTTTATGAGGCTAATAAGATGAAAAAAGTTAAAATTATTTCTGATAGTACGTGCGACTTATCAAAGGAATTGATTGAAGATTGTGAAATAGAAATTGTACCCTTATATGTTAACTTTGAAGAAGAATCCTATTTAGATGGTGTCGATTTAAACGTTGAACAGATGTATGATTTTGTTTCAAAGAAGAAAATACTTCCCAAGACTGCCGCTCCTTCACCTGGTGCTTTTGCTTTAGTTTTTCAAAAGTACTTAGATGAAGGTTATGAAATTATTTATCTTGGGATTGGTTCTAAATTCTCCGCCACCTTTTCAAGTGCGAATGTGGCTAAACAAACTCTAGAAAGTGACGATATCTATTTAATAGATTCTTTGAATCTTTCATCGGGGACAGGATTATTGTTACTGAAAGCATGCAAAATGGTGAAACAAGGTTTAGGCGCAAAAGAAATCAAAGAAAAAATAGAAGAAATAGTTCCAAAGATTAGATCTCAGTTTGTGATTGATACTTTGGAGTATCTTTATAAAGGCGGTAGACTAAATGCTCTTTCTGCTCTTGTAGGAGGAATGTTAAGAGTAAAACCGATAATTAAAGTTCGTGATGGTGTGATGGTTGTTGGGAAAAAAGGCCGAGGGACAATTAAAAACGGGATTAACATAATGCTCAATGAAGTGTTTCAAGAAAAAGATAATATCGATAATGAATTTATGATGATCACTCATTCTCTAGCTGATGAATCTAGCACTTATATTAAAGAACAGATTAAAAACGAAATAGAAGTAAAAAATTTATACGATACCCATGCTGGTTGCGTAATCTCCAGCCACTGCGGTAAAGGGACTATCGGAGTATTATATATTTTGAAGTAAATTTCTTATCTTTTTAAAGTTAAGAAGTTTATTTTTTGAATAATTTTAGGAGGGAATATGTTATTTGGCAGACACATCAATAAATACTATTTAAAATATGGTATATTCTTTCTCATAGGCTTAGCTGCTTTAGTTGTTGTAGATTATGTACAATTAGAGATACCTAATATTATTGGTAATATAATAGATGGTTTAGAACTTAAAACTTTAACAAAAGAAGATGTAGTGATATACATAAAAGATATCGCTATTTTTGGTTTAATCATCGTTGCCGGAAGATTTTTGTGGCGTATTTTTATCTTTGGCACATCTTGGCGAATTGATTTTGACTTAAGAAATAATATGTTTGACCATGCGGAAAAGTTAAGCCAAACATATTATTCGGAGAAAAAATCAGGCGGTTTGATGGCGCTTTTCATCAATGATTTAAATGCGATAAGGATGGCTTTTGGTCCTGGAC
>JAVVFA010000172.1:0-1803 GCA_032251215.1 Candidatus Izemoplasmatales bacterium | reverse complement strand
TTTTGTTTTCTCATAATCTTCTACTTCATAATATTTCTTGACTGTTCGATAATCACAATCGTATCTTCTTGCTATTTCACTATAGTTGGGTCTGATCCCCTCTTTCTTCATTCTTTCCACAAATTCTAAGATGTCCTTTCTCATTTTCTTTTCCTCCTTAACACTTTTGTTAAGAAAGATTATATCAAATAAAAATAGAATCATAGTTTAGCCTTTAAAATGTTTGTTAAAATTTATCAGGCCTCTTTTTGCTTTTTGTGGATAACTCGTTTCACTTCGTTACCAAAAAAGCTTTAAAACTTTCTATCTTAACCTACATTTTATTCCGCCAATATTCTACAATTCTATTCTGCCATATATATATTGAATTCTATAATGATTTCCATGAATGGATCTACTATTTCTCTGTCGCTGGCAAAATCAATCATCATGATTGGCATTGATTCTAGAAGCAATGTTAAATTATCGTAATCCAACAAATATTGATTAAATGCTCTTGCTCTTCCTAACAAAGACCATTCTTCAAAACTTCTTAATATCCCTGGCAGACTCATTTCCATTGTCGTAACAGCTTGCATAACTCTTAAACCTTCTTGATATATAATATTGGTTTGAATCGTTTCTTGTTCTGCTTCTAAAAACTCGATGATTTTTAGAAACTCATCTTCGTTAGCCCAAGCAGATCGGATATGGTTATCATAACTCCAAAAGTAATCATTTGGTGTATCAAATTTGGAAAATATAATAACTCCAGAGGTAGTATTATTTTCTGTAATATCACCATAAGAAATATCTTTTAATTCCATTATATTATTTTGATATGCATAGTCAAGTATCGAAGAGTCATAAAAGTAATCGTAAATATCATTAAAACTTTCACTATCACTGTAATCTACTCCGTAGACATGCTGAATATCTAAAATGAGAAACTCTCCTGGGTTTTCTTCAAGAAATAGATTAATTTCGTTTAATACTTCTGACAATGGTGATGAAAAATAATTGTGAACAGTATAATATTCTTCTTTCTCAGAATTATAAGATATTCTTATATCTAAATACCTAACTCCTGATTTTAAAAGTTCGGTTGCACCAACTACTTGAGTTTTTGATTGTCTAATTGAAAAGCCTTTTATTAATCTTCCGATGAACCCCTGCATTAAACCATCTGCGGAATTGTTGTCGACAGGACTAAAAACATCGATTTCATGGGTAAAAGCATCGTGGGCTCCAAGCATGGCGATATCAATTATTTTTTGATCGAAGGTAAGATTTTCACTCATCCAATTACTATAATCAGTTGATGATGTTTTGGAACTCACAAAAAACCAAGGCGTATTGATAATACATAACAGCATAAAAATCGTTAGTAAGAAAAATAAAATAATTCTTCTTAAAGTTCTAATGGCTCGTTTCATTTTCATCACTCCAAAAATCCTTTATCATTTTCCCTAATTCTTCCATCTCATTGCAGACGCTTAAGTGACTCCAAAATTTAGGATATAGCCTTAAATATTTACGACTAGTGAAACGATCATCTAAAAGAATCGCAACTCCTCGATCAGTTTTAGTTCTTATAACTCGCCCAACCGCTTGAATCACTTTATTTAATCCCGGATAAGTATACGCATAATCAAATCCATTATCAAAAGTTAAGTCATAATGTGATTTTAAAATATTATTAAAAATAATTATCGAACAATTGTACATATATGCAAAAAGATAAAAAAACTTTTCAATAAACTTCAAGTTCGGCAATCTGACCGCCTGGCGCACCGCTATTTGCAGTAAATTCCAATTTGACAT
>JAVVFA010000171.1:0-1829 GCA_032251215.1 Candidatus Izemoplasmatales bacterium | reverse complement strand
CCTGTTACTTTATATCCTAGATTGTATAAAGGACTCGTAATTTCACCAGTCCCCACACCCATATCAAGAATATGTGCAAATGACCTTTTTGTTATAATATCAATAATCTGATATTTGATGCTAGAATATCTAGCAAAGGGATATGTTTCTTCTTGTTCTGATTTTATCACACTTTTATTATAGTTATTCGCCCAATTATCAAACAACTCTTTTCTTATTTGATCCTTAACATTTAGGACAAATTTAGTATCTACATCATCCTTATTTTCTACACTAAATCCGTTTTTATAATGAAAGTTTAATGACTTATAGTTATGATTTCTAACAATGGAATAGATGGTATCAATCTTTTCTCGCTTTAATTCATACATAACTTTAGTAAGTAACTTGCTTGCAAAACCTTTATGATAAAAATTTCTGTGTGTTTCAAGTCCTTCTAGATAGTATTTACCATCAACAATCACTATTCTACAAACAGATACAATCGTTCCATCATCTCGTAAAATATAATAAGCATATATGTTTTGATTGTTTCCACAACTTCTTAAATAATCAATATAATCCTTTTTAATACCCTCTCTAATACTTTCTATGTTGGGATCTGATAAATCATATCCTCTATCTTCTTCAAGGCCGTGATTAAGTACATCGAACCACTGTTCGATATCTATTTGAGATAAATTATTAATTTTGGTTTTATTCCAAGTTTCAAACATAAGGCCACCTCTTCTTATAAATTATACCATCTAATGTATAATATTAAAGTTGAAAATTAGAAAGGTGGTAAATAAATGATTTACACATTGGAATTAAAAAAGAGGATCATTAAAAAATATCAGAAAGGAGAAAGCGTATCGAACTTATCAAAATATTATAGTATTCCAAAGACGTCTATCTATAACTGGATTGATAAACATACTGACAAATCAATTCAAGAATTAACTACTAGTAAAAGACAAATTTATGATTATCAAAGAAAGATAGAAAAACTTGATAGAGAAAATCAAATCCAGCAATACATTATAGCAAATCTTGATATCGCTAAAAGAAACAAGATTGATTTGGTATACTTACTGGAAGAAAAGCAATATCCAATCAAAGCAATTTGCAGAGTACTTATTTAAACACTTCTACATTCTATCATGATAAAAACAGAAAACCTGCGGTATATCTCGTTAATGAAGAAGATGATCAATTTAAACCATTAATACTATCTATTTTTAAGGATTCAGATGGTAGATTTGGCGGCCGTAAAATTCGCATCTTATTAAAAAAGGATAATTACATTATTAGTCACGCCCGTGTTGTGAGATTAATGAAGGAAATGAATCTTAAACCTAATCAACCTGATGAAAACTATAATAACTACCATAAAAGAAAATACTCATATAAACCAAATATCATGTCTAAATCCGAGTATTATCCAGAAGTAAATAAAATATGGGTTAGCGATATCATCTATATTCGTGTAAGGAAAGAACATTATTATTTAATTGTTATTATTGATTTATACTCAAGAAAAGTTGTAGGCCATAGATTGGCTAAAACATTAGAAGCATCAGAGTCAATCGAACTAATGAAAAAGACATATAAATCTAGAAACAAACCAAAGGAATTAATATTTCATAGCGATCAAGGTCAACAATATACGGCCAAATCATTCAAGAAATTACTCAAAGAAAACAAAATTACACAATCGTTTTCAAAAAAAGGTTGTCCATATGATAACTCAGTTGCTGAGAGTTTCTTTGCTAGTTTAAAGAAAGAAGAAATCTATCGTCATATCTGTAAGCGTCAAACCATCAGTACCTAGAATGTAAAATAAACAA
>JAVVFA010000170.1:0-1874 GCA_032251215.1 Candidatus Izemoplasmatales bacterium | reverse complement strand
CATGATTTTCGTCTAAAAAATCATTAAACTCTTTAACGTTATTGAAAAAGATTATCTTCATTTAAGCACTCCTATTTGCTTAAATAATAGCTTATCTTATCTAATTTTGTCAATTGTTATCTAATAATTAAGTAATTATTTATTCCGTTGATATTTAATTGTCTTATCCAATTAAAATTATGTTATTTTTCTTCTTAATTTAAAGAGATTATGATAAAATTAAAGCGGTTATTTTTGAGGAGTGATTTTGTGTATGAAAGAGAAGAGAGCCAAGAGTAAAAAAGAAATACTAATCTATGAGATATTAGCGGTTATCTTAATGGTAATTGGTTTTGCAAGTATGTTTATCTCGATTACGCTAGATAATGCACAACCAGATAATAATTGGATAACTTATGGTATTATTGCTTTTTTATCACTAATGGGAATAGCTTTGTTTTTAAGAAGTGTCGTTAGAGAAGATAAGGAAGTTTTAAGACTGGAAAATAGACATAAGTTATATTCAAAGATGGAGTTAAGTGAAGTAGATTTTATTTCTTTAGATGTTATAAAAGAAGAATTAGTTGTTAACAACTATGAATTGTTAAGTAATGGGTTTTATTTTAAAAAAGTTGCAACACAAGGGGTTTGTTATTACGGTAGATTTGTCATAAGTAATATTGTTAATAACGTCTTAGAAAAAGAAATTATGAGATTTAAGAAATTTCAGGATAAGAATTGTAAGTCGATTAATGGCATTATCTTTTTTGCGATGCCAAAAACTAGCGATGATGATAAGTTGTTTGTTAAAAACTTATCAAGAGATATGGTGATTGCTGAAGAAGTGCCGGTAAATAATAATGTTTTATCTGTCATTACTGTTTTGATTGATGAAGAAAAGAAGAAGGCTTATTATTTTGATGTGCTTGACAGTTATAGAAGTAAAGTATATACATATGGATGTTTATTGTTGAGGAAGATATTTAGGAAGTAGGGTTTTTTAAATCCTTGAGGTTTATCATGAGAAGTTTAATAGGGACAAGGATGTTTTATAAAAGACTATTTGCGGTTTCATTGCCAATAGTTTTGCAGCAACTTCTAACTTCTAGTTTGCAGTTGATTGATAATTTAATGGTAGGTAGTTTGGGTGAACTAGCTATTGGATCGGTATCAGTTGTAAATCAACTGTATTTTGTCATTATTTTGATTACTTTCGGGGCTTTAGGGGGAGCGGGGATTTTTACTGCTCAGTTTTTTGGCTCCGGTGAAGAAGAGAAATTAAAACAAACTTTTCGGTTTAAGTTGATAATAGCTTTGGTTTTAGTTATTTTATCGGTTGTTGTGTTTTCACTTTTAGGTCAGTATTTGATTGGTTTCTTTACCGGTAATGAAGTTACAATTGCTGGTGGTATGGATTATTTAAATATTGTTAAGTGGAGTATGTTGCCTTGGGCATTTTCAATTGCGATTTCTACAACTTTTAGAGAGATTGGGATTACTAAACCATTGCTTTGGATTTCAATTGCAGCGATTTTAACGAATACAGCACTTAATTATTTGTTAATATTTGGACATTTTGGTTTTCCGGAATTAGGAATTAAAGGCGCGGCTTATGGAACACTCGCTTCTAGATTTGTTGAATTTGGTTTAATCTTTATCTTGATGGTTAAAAAGGGTAAGATCTTTAATACCTCTTTAAAAGATATCTTTAAGATTGATAGTATTGTTTTAAAATCAATTATTATTATGGCTTTACCGCTGTTATTAAATGAGTTTTTTTGGTCAATGGGTCAAACAATGTTTTTACAGTCTTTTTCAACTAGAGGCGATAATGCTTTAGCAGCGATGAATATTACTAACGCCATTAGCCAATTGGTCTTTGTGACATTTGGGGG
>JAVVFA010000169.1:0-1877 GCA_032251215.1 Candidatus Izemoplasmatales bacterium | reverse complement strand
CTAAAATCAGAAGGTGAAGATAAAATGGGTAGAGCGCATGAAGTAAGAAAGGCAGCAATGGAGAAAACCGCTGCCGTTAAATCAAAATTATATGCTAAATTCGGAAAAGAAATATATATGGCTGCCAAGACTGGGGGACCAGATCCTGACAGCAATCTTAATTTGAAAAGAATCATTGAAAGAGCGAAACAAAATCAAGTTCCTGGTGATGTTATTAAAAGAAACATTGAAAAGACTAAAAGTGGTGTTGGTGAAGACTATACTCCAGTGAGATATGAAGGGTTTGGACCAGGTGGATGTACTTTGATTGTGGAATGTTTAACTGACAACGTTAATAGAACTTTTGGGGAAGTAAGAAGTTGCTTTACTAAAACTGGCAGCAGTTTAGGAGTTTTAAATTCCGTATCATATCTTTATAAGTACTGTTCCTATATCAGCTTTAGTGGTTTAACTGAAGATGAAGCTTTAGAAGCGTTGATGGAAAATGAATGTGAAGTTGAAAATATCGAGAGCGATGAAGATATTGTTATGGTTACAGGTGCTCCAGGAGATTTGGATCATATCATTGAAAGTTTAAAATCAGTAGGTAAAGAATTGGAATTTTATTCCGATTCAGTTATTTGGTTACCGAGTTCGAAAATTGATTTAGATGAAGATAATTTAAAGAGATTTAATCATTTTCTAGCGATGACAGACGAGATTGATGATGTACAAGAAATATATCACAATGTCAATCTGCTTGAAGAGGAGTAAAGAGGTTATGAATTTACCGAATAAATTGACGATGATTAGAATTTTTATTATTCCTTTTATTGTCATAGTTTATTTTTTTAATAATTGGTTTGATAGTTTGCTTAATAATTTAGGGCTTTATATAATGGGTGTATTTTTTATTTTAGCTTCAGTTACTGATTATTTTGATGGAAAAATAGCAAGAAAAAGAAATATTGTCACGACTTTTGGCAAGTTTATCGATCCTTTAGCAGATAAGTTATTAGTAACGACTGCATTAATAATTCTGTCAAACTACTTTTATGTTAATGGTGTTGGCGGCAATTTTATGTGGATGCCTTTCTGGGTCGTTTTAGTGGTCATTACAAGAGATTTAATCGTTACTTCGATTAGGCTAGTGGCAATTAACGAAGGTGTTGTAGTGGCTGCAAAATGGAGCGGTAAATTGAAAACGGCTTTTACGATGATTACGATAGTTTATTATTTCTTCATCATGCCATTTAATGTTTTAGTTATTACTATTATTGGAATTGTATTAACTTTAATATTTGTTATTTTAACTGTTTATTCTGCAGTTGATTATTTTTTAAAGAACAAAGAAATAATTTTTAAAGAAATTTAAAGAAATTTATTTTATTGGCAGTATTATTTAACTAGACTGTATAAGGGAGATAAGATTAATGGATGACAAAACAAGAGAAAAGAATTTAGAATTAGCAATAAAGACAATTGAAAAAGAATATGGTAAAGGCTCAATTATGATTTTGGGCGAGAATAGAGCAATGGATATTGAAACGATTTCTAGTGGTTCGCTTTCCTTAGATCAAGCTTTAGGTGTTTTTGGCTATCCTAAAGGAAGAATTGTGGAGATTTATGGTCCAGAGTCTAGTGGTAAGACGACATTTGCTTTACATGCGATTGCTGAAGCGCAAAAAGCTGGGGGATACGCAGCTTTTATCGACGCTGAACATGCGCTTGATGCCGTCTATGCAAAGAACTTAGGTGTTGATATCGATCAATTGATTCTTTCCCAACCGGATACCGGCGAACAAGCTTTAGAAATAGCTGAAGCTTTGATTAGATCGGGAGCGATTGATGTTTTAGTTATTGATAGCGTTGCAGCTTTAGTTCCTGAAGCGGAAATT
>JAVVFA010000168.1:0-1890 GCA_032251215.1 Candidatus Izemoplasmatales bacterium | reverse complement strand
GTTAAATCTACTGCTCTAACTACAAAAATATTATTTTCAGGCATCCTAATTCCTTTCTCTTCATAAAACAAAAAAAGCACATATGTCTCAATTTATTATAACACATTTTTCTGAAACAATGTCTAATTTTCAAAAAATAAAACCAGATAGGCTGGTTTTAAATTTCCATATAAGTTTTTTGTTTTCGATATATTACGATAACAACTATTAACCCTATAGTGCACAATATATACAACCAAATTATTGAAAACTGAGAGATAACAAACCCTGCAATCAAAGAAGCAATTGGTATAAGTGCTTGTGATAACACGCTTGAAACGCTTACCACTTTACCCAATTGCTTAGGGTCAATGCTGTTTTGCATTATTATTTGTACAGGTACATTAAACGCTGTACTCGCCAACCCCGCAAACAAACAAGCAATAACCGTTAAAATCAAAGTTAAATTAATAGGTATAACATTAGTATAATATAGAATCATTATGATAGACATACTAACAATAGCAAATCCAAATGCTACAATCGCATTTATCAAATCGTTACCATAACTTTCTTTTTTTGCTCTTCTCGATAATATTATAGCCATAATAATTCCTGATATTGAAAAACTAACTAAAATCAAAGAATACCAATTTTCTACAGTTAAAAAGTTCATAAATAGATAAGAAGTCTCTGACTTAAGACCATAATCAATAAAATACGGAAATCCATTGTTAATAATTGGGACTATAAAAAAATTAAGAGATAGAGCCATTATAATCAAACTAAACATTGGTTTGTAATTATACAAATATTTAATTCCTGCTTTCATGTCTTGCATCACTTTAGGAGTTTCTTCTAAATTACTATGGTTTGAATGATCATATTTAATGAACATTTCAGTAACAGCTGAAATTAAATATGCAATACCATTAATAAAGAATATTGAATAAACATTAAGTAAAGAAAACATAATTCCACCCAAAATCAATCCAGCTATATTTTGCAGATTCATCGAACCGTGCAAATAACTTGATGCTTGTGGCAATTCTTCATCAGTTACAATAAATTTTAATAAAGAACCACTCGCGGGATTGAAAAAAGCCGAATTCATACCTAAGATTAAATTCATTATAAATAAAAATATCAGTTTAGTCATTGAAGAAGGATTCATGAAAATCACTAATCCAACAAGCAAGATTACAAAACCTCTAATATAATCAGTTCTGTACATTATCTTGACTTTATTAATTCGGTCTGCCAAAACTCCGCCAAATGGCATGAAGGCAACTAATACTATTCCAGCTAATCCCAAATAAATGCCTTGAACTAAAGGAGCATATGTATCTCCATATACCTCTTTAGCTATTCTTAAGACATATAAACTCATTACAAAGTTAAATAAAATATGTGCTACATTTGAAACTAAAACACCATAAAATAGTAAAGCATAGTTTTTGTTTTTAAAAACATTTATTTTGTTATTCATGATGTTATCTATTCTACTACTATTCTCACTACATCTCCATCAGCGGATTTAACATTAACTATTTCTCCAACAACACCAGAATTAATCATTCCTATCAACTCATCGATATCTAGATCGAAATCGTCTGTATCCACTTTCATAATCTTTTTACTCTTTAACAATTTTGCAAATTCAATAGGTAATTCAATTCGAACTTCATCGCCATCATCTGAATCAACTAGAATCTTTAACATTCTAAATTGGTTCTTCTTGTTTTGAACAGGATAGTCTTCTTCTTTTTGTTCGGGATTAGATATTGCCGCAAGAAGCTTTTCAGCTTCATCTGCATTTATAACATTTTTAGCTAATAATTCTAATATTTTCATTCTTTCTGCTTTTAGATCGTTATTTTTCATGTTTCATTCCTCCTATTTCACTTTAGC
>JAVVFA010000167.1:0-1904 GCA_032251215.1 Candidatus Izemoplasmatales bacterium | reverse complement strand
TGGGATCAAGTTTAAAATAACTCATTCAAAACTTTTGCTAAACGAATTCCCGCATAAAGCAGCTGCTGTTTTACGAGATCAAAATAGGCATACATATATCGATAGTCCAACTTTTCGCCCTGTTCTGCGCTTTGATAAACCTGCTGCGTTATCGGCCTTATCTCGGCAACCCAATCGTACAAATCGCCCGACTCTATTGACTTTCGTTTTCTTTTATCCGGTTTGGGTAAGCTCGCAGCGAGTTCAGTATACGACATCTTGTAGTGTTCTATCATCTTGGTGTCCCAAACTGCCTCAAAAATGTCATCGCTAATATTTCACTCGAACGGATTGTAGTATAAAAAACCTGAAAGGTTTTAAAACCTTTCAGGTTTTTAAAGTAATTAAGCCTGCTTAGGCTTTTTGAATAATAACAAAAACAAAATTGGTATTAAGACGGCAATAGCAGCAGGAATCGTTGAGTCTATAAGATCTCTACTCAAGTTTTCAGCAGAATAAACACCTGTTTTATCAATTTCATTCAATACATAATTGAAAGTAAAAATACCACAGGTCGCAAACACCCATATTGTAATAAGAGCGACTCCACCAAGAAGAAGTCGTTTCTTTTTATTAATTTGAAACATAATTGTATGAATTAATCGTTATTTTCATTTTCTGTCTTACAATCAGGGTGTGTAGCAGCTGCATAACCTGAAGCAAAAGCAACGGCGACAGCAACACTAGCACCAGCGGCCACAGGGTTTAAAGCTCCTGCTATCCAGCCTCCAATACCCATTGCCTGAAATGCAGCAGCGGCAGCCATTCCATCTGCAGCTACCACAGCTTTAGTACATGGGCTAGTTTGGTAACTAACATCAACATAGTTAAATCCATTGCCTAGTATGTCTTCACCTATTCCATTACCCCCGTAAATTGTTGGAAACCAAAACTTTGAAGAAGAATCTAATACTTCTATGAAAGATAGTAAAGATTGCCTATCACTTTCGTCTAAAATTTCACTTTCAATTTGTAGCTTAACTTGGTTTAGCTCATTTGACAATGATTGTTGATTATCTGTCTGCGCAAGTAAATCCAATATTTCAGTAAAAAACTGTCCAGAAAAACTCTCATTATAAGAATTACTGATTATCTCCACATTTATTAAGCCAGACTCCAGTAATTGAGCCACTGAGTCAATAATTTCAGCTTGAAAATCTTTGTTTAATCCATCAATATTAATATTGTTAAAGCGCTTTTTTAATTCTATAATATGATTACCAGTATCATAGTTAAATTCATTAAATGCTAGCTCTAAATATTGGTTGTGTAGGTTTCCAATACTGTAGCTCTGAGAGTTTTTATTAGATAAAGCTTCTGAGCTAATATCTTCATCACTACAAGAAAAACATACTAACACAACTAATAAAGCTAAAGTTTTTAGATGAAAAGATTTAAAAGTTTTCATGATTTAAAAGTTTTATGGTTAAAAAAATTAAGCGTGGTGTAGTTAGTGTTGGGGCTTAATTTTTTTAAGCTAAGTAAATCCATGAAAAAGCAAGTAATAACCTCGATCAACGAAGTGTTCGAGTGTTCGAGTGTTCGAGTGTTCATATCTCAAAGTTAATTTTATTTTTAAGAAACAAATGTGTTTTAAATGTTAAAAAAGAGTTAAAGTAATTTGAATCCGGATAGGAGTGTTCAATTAACTGTGTCATTCTATTTTATTCTATCACTAAAATAAGCATTTAAATCATTTTGTAAAGGTGGTCAAACTATTTCAAGAAAAGGCTTTTTAAAACGGCTCAAATCTATTGTTTAAAACCTTTTTGATAAAATGTAAATAATTGGGATCAAGTTTAAAATAACTCATTCAAAACTTTTGCTAAACGAATTCCCGCATAAAGCAGCTGCTGTTTTACGAG
>JAVVFA010000166.1:0-1938 GCA_032251215.1 Candidatus Izemoplasmatales bacterium | reverse complement strand
CTCAGAAAATCGCCATGAACATATTGTTAAGCATTATTCAAAATATAAACTTTTGATAGTCGACGAAATTGGTTATTTACCAATAGAGAAAAGATATTCTGATATCTTCTTTCAATTGATAGCCAAGCGTTATGAAAAAAAATCAACCATCATAACGACTAATCAGCCTTTTAGTAAATGGGGAGAAGTATTTGGAGATAATATTATCGCTTCTGCGATAATTGACCGGTTAGTTCATCATTCAACAATTATTAAAATAACTGGTAAATCTTATCGTATTAAAGACAAGTTAGCTTTTATGGAATCTATCACTAAAAATCAATAATCTTTTACCTACATTTTTTACCGCCAATTTTATGCATTTTCTAGTTGACAATTACAAGCACAAAAATATATTAAAAACATCTCAATTTTTTTGGCCTTAAATAAGCCATAAAAGGCAAATATGAACTTTTAGCATCATTTATAGTAAAGTTCATATAGAGGTAAAAGTGTCTAGCTAGAGTATTTGTATACTCTTTTTTATGGTATGTCAAATAACCGTATGCAAACTGTAACACTTTTGATATAATTGTTTTGCACGCAAAAATTAACAGGAGAAAATAATGGATAATAAAGAAAACGAATGGTATCAAAGATACTTTACAAAATACCCACGTATTGGTGGTACGCTTAGACGCAGAAAACGAGCTTATTACTCTGAGATAGTCGATGATTTCAAACATTTAGATGGTATGAGTTTATCTTCCATCAAACGTTACGAACTTGGAACATCTGATTGCCCTGCATCAGTCATCTTTGCATTGGCATCATATTACCAATGTAATATACAAGAACTATTTGATGATGATGCTTCATTTGGAAGAGATATCGACATGCGAAAAGACAATTTCCGTTTCAGTGAAATATCTTATAGAGAAACCCCACTAGGTCCTTCTTATACTTACGCTGAAGAACTAAAAGGATATAGACTAGATTATGGTCTTAAGTTAAACAAAGGGGACTATGACCTTGTTACGCTAGAACATGATCATCAAAGTTTAAATTTACCAATAGGTGCTAAATTATTCTTCAGGGTAAAAGACGTTCGTAAAGAAAAATGGGATGAACTTTTAAACCATGAAGAAAGAATCTACTTTGTTACACTTGAAACAAGATCAATTGAAACATTCCCTAAAAAGCATAAAACAAAAGACGGGACTGTCACCTTCATTACCAAAGCACGAGTAATTAGTGATGTATCTTCAAGTAAGATGGTCATGTATCAGTATGATAACAAAACCAAACATATCACGTATCAAGCTTTTAAAAGAGGCATTATAGGATTTGCAGAAAAAATAATAATTGATTTAGTTTGATTTTACACACAAGTGTGTGTGTTCAAAATAATTTTTTTATATTACACTAATAGCGGTGAAGATCAGAAATAGAACATGTTAGCTTAAATAAGCGATGCATGTTCTATTTCTTTTTTTATTTGCCCTTAACCCTTTAGATGTGCTAATTGACTTGATAATAGAGCCTTTACTAGGTAATATACATGCTAATACAAAGGAGGTCTTCACCATATGAATCAAACCATAGTAGAAATTATTGAACCTACACCTAGGTTTAAAGACTTAGAAACCAATCAAATATTAGAAAAGAAAAAAGTAGCGGCTTACGCCCGTGTATCCACAGATGAAACCGATCAACTTCATTCTTATCAAAATCAAATTCAAGAATATACAGGACGTATCCAAAAGAATGAAGAATGGGAGTTCGCGGGTATGTATGCTGATGAAGGTATTACAGGTACCGATATGCGTAAACGACCAAACTTCATGAATATGATTCAAGCCGCTAAAGATGGACATATTGATATGATCATTACCAAGTCCATCTCGAGGTTTTCAAGAAACACAGTTGATATTCTAACCGTCATCAAAGAACTTAGAA
>JAVVFA010000165.1:0-1940 GCA_032251215.1 Candidatus Izemoplasmatales bacterium | reverse complement strand
TACATCTTTGATATTTGGCATCTGTTCAGAAACTTGGAGGATAAAAAATAATGCTTCATCCCTAGTTTTGAACATTTTCCAGTTGCCAGCAATTATAGGTTTTCTCATATTATTAATCTCTCTTTTCGGTTTAGTGACAATCACAATCATCACCACAATCGCATTCTAAAGCGTCATCAAGTGAAGTAACTCCAGGCAGTTCTTTGCCTTCTAAAAATTCTAACGAAGCTCCACCACCGGTTGAAATATGACTGAAATCATCAGCATATCCCATTTGGATAGCTGCAGCTGCAGAATCACCTCCACCAATAATTGTACGAGCATCTTTAAGGTTAGCTAAGATTTCGCAAATTGCTCTTGTTCCTTTAGCAAAGGCTTCAAATTCAAAGACTCCTACAGGTCCATTCCAAATTACAGTTTTGGCACCTTTTAGTTCTTTTTTAAATAATTTTATCGTTTTAGGTCCAATGTCAAGACCCATTTCATCATCTTTAATATCTTTATAAGTTATCGTTCTATAAGTAGCGTCCGCACTAAATTCTTTTGTGACCACTAAATCAACTGGTAAGATTAATTTACCATTTGCTTTAGCTAATAAAGATTTAGCTAATTCTAACTTATCTTCTTCAACAATTGAAGTTCCAATATTATATCCTAATGATTTCATGAAGGTGTAAGCCATACCGCCACCAATTAAGATCTTGTCTGCACTTTTAAGCAAATTTTCAATAACACCAATCTTATCGCTGACTTTCGCCCCACCTAAAATAGCCACAAATGGTCTTTCAGGATGGTCAACGGTTTCACCGATATAATGTATTTCCTTTTCCATTAAAAAACCAGCAGCGGCTTCTTTAAGGCTCGCGATGCCAACGTTGGATGCATGAGCTCTATGAGCTGTACCGAAAGCATCATTAACGAATACATCACCTAAACCTGCCCAATAAGCAGCAAGTTCTGGGTCATTCTTTGATTCTTTCTTACCATCTAAATCTTCAAATCTGGTATTTTCTACCATGACGATATCGCCGTTATTCATAGCTTTAATTGCAGCTTCTAAATCTTCACCTCTAGTTTGAGGAATGAAATTAACTGGTTTATTAATTAATTCTTGTAACCTATCCGCCACGACTTTAAGTGAGTTCTTTTTTAAATCTTCTTCTGTCTTTACTCTACCTAGATGAGAGAAAAGAATAATCTTTGCATCTTCATCAATTAAATATTGGATTGTCGGTAATGCTTGTACTATCCGGTTATCATCTGTGATTTTACCATCAGCTACCGGAACATTGAAGTCTACTCTAACTAGGACTTTTTTCCCAGTAACCGCTAAATCTTCAAGTGTTTTCTTTTTCATAAAACTCCTCCTAATTTAAAACTTTTCTTACCTTTACCATTATACTAAAAATTAAACAATTTTTCTATACTTAATTAAATAATCATTGTAATTGAAAACTTATAAATCTTAAGGAATCAACCATATGTTTCGCTCTTTTCATTTGCGAAATAAAGGCATAAGGAAGCTTGCATTTAAAACAATGATAAGAATGAAAATAGATAATTATGCCATCTTTTATTTTTTCGTATTTAGCGATTGAAAAATAGTTGATGTAAATACTATTTTCCATTCGATGGCTAATTATTGATAATAGCAAAGTATCTTGATCTATATATAAAGGAATCTTATTTTTAAAACCAAATAACCTCTTTGAAGTTTTTTCTAAAGCTGAAAGGTTACTTAATCTGTTCAATAGGATTTTATTAAGATATTTACTGATAGTTTCATCTTTTGTAATATAATTATTACCTTGAGCTATGTAAAGTCTGTTATCATCTTTTTTTATGATATAGTCTAGCATTTAAAACACCCAATCTCACTATAACATAAATTTCGTGATTTTAGCGTTGAAAAATACCACTAAATTCTAGTGGTATTTATC
>JAVVFA010000164.1:0-2070 GCA_032251215.1 Candidatus Izemoplasmatales bacterium | reverse complement strand
GTTTTTTATAATCTTCAACAGTTTCAACGCCATTAAGATTCAATTCTTTAACAAATTCTTCATTTAATGTTGGTACTATTCTTTGTTTAATCTCATGAATTTTTACTGCAAAAACTGCTTCTTTTCCAGCAAGAGATTTTTCTTGGTAATCTTCTGGGAAAATAACAACTACATCTTTTTCTTCTTCTGAAGTCATTCCTAACATTTGTTCTTCAAATCCAGGAATAAAACTGCCAGAACCGATGACTAATTCGTAGTTTTCTGCAGTGCCACCTTCGAATTTTTCACCATCTACTGATCCTGAAAAATCAAAAACCACTGTATCTCCGTTTTCTATAGCACCAGTTTCTTTAACTACCATTTCTGCATTTTGTTCTAGTTTTCTGCCGATTTCTGCTTCAACTTCAGTATCACTAGGTTCTACAGGTAGTAGTTCTACTTTTAGGTTTTTATATTCGCCTAATTTAATTTCTGGTTTTACAGCAACAGTAACTTTATATGAAAAGTCTTCACCTCTTTTGATTTTTGTTACATCTAAATCAATTTTTGGTTGAGCAACGACATCAATTTCATTTTCCATTACTGTATTGTAATATGTTTCTTGTAATATATGTTGAATTGCTTCTTCATATAAAGATTCAACACCATATTTAGATTCGTAAACATTTCTAGGTGCTTTACCTTTTCTAAATCCCTTAATGGTTACTTTTTCATTTTCTACTTCGAAAGCATGGTCTAATCCATGTTCGAATTGTTCTTTAGTTACATTTACTTCGAAATGAACCCGAGAACCGCTTAATTTATCAATTATCATATATATTCCTCCAAATCTTTTCGCTTTTACAATTATAACAAATAAGCATCAATAAATCAATCTTTTTACTTATTAAAAAATCTTACCAAATAAACCCTTAAATCTTGATGGTAATTTCTTCATTGATTCGATTAAAACTCTCGGTAAAAGTATAACCGCTTCACCAAAAGCTAACTTACGAATTTCATTTTTCTTAAGACCTTTAATATTCATAAAAAGGTAATTTCTAGCGATAATACCAACTCTCAAAGACAATAAAGCATTACCAATACCTTGAGCGAATGATCCGGTTACAGTTTTTAATATGGGAATTTCAGACAAGGCGTTCACTCCAGTTGACGGAAATAATTCAGAGAAGTTCATATCTTCTAAAGACTCTGCGATAATCGCAGTCGATAAGACATTGATAGAAAGTTTTCCTAACGAATAATAACTAGGTCTGAATCCACACTTTAGAACTAAATTCTTAATCAGTTTTAAGTTGATTGAAATTACAGCAATTGCGTCAAGTTTACCATTTTGTGAAATTGCCGTTGATAAAAAGACGGTTTCAGCATGAGTGATAATCATCTTGTTAAGTTCTGTTTTAATTGTTTCGTCAAAGATTCTTGCTAATGTCAGCTTTAATTTCATTACATCTGACATGGCTTCATTGATTGCCATCTTATCTTCTTCAGAAATATATCCTTCATCTAGTAAATTTCTACCTACTTTTTTATACATGGAATAATTTTTCTTAGCATTTTCCTCTTCAGAGAATAATTCATCGAGTGAAAAACTCGGAGAGAAAATAATCATAGCTAATGGTCTTAAAAATAAAATAGAGAAAAGTATTGCAGAAATACCATAGAAAGCGTATTCAAGATACTTGTTAATGCTATTAAGTCTTTCTCCTAACTCAAGAACTGAACTAAGAATAATTAATATCATAAAAAAAATAGCAGCAATACCGAGTGCAATCCAAAAGCCTTTACTAATCTTTTTCATAAGTTTACATCCTTTTTTCGATAATTTGTAAAACTTGAATACGATCTTGTTCAATTTGTTCAATTAAGTCATCTTTATTTGAAAAGTAATATTCATCTCTCAAGAACTCAATAAATTTAATTCCAATTGTTTGGCCATAAAGATCTTTATCCAGATCAAAAATGTATGTTTCTAAAGTAATCTTATTATCATAGAAAGTAGGCCTTTTCCCCACATTAGTCATTCCGTAGTACTCTTTATCTTTAATTATAACTTTTGTGAAATAAACC
>JAVVFA010000163.1:0-2072 GCA_032251215.1 Candidatus Izemoplasmatales bacterium | reverse complement strand
ATTTAGAAAGTTTGTAGTATGTGATGAATGTAAAGATGATTGCGAATACAAACAATGCATTAAAACCGCTATGGCAGAGGCAAAGAAAAATATTTAATTTATAAAGTGAAGAGAAATCTTCATTTTTTATTTTAAACAAAAACCACAAAATCTTCATTGAAAACGTTTTATTCAAGTATAGTTTATTGATAAATAACATATTTTATAGTAAAATACTAATGTATTCTAAATTTAGGAGGAAAAAACAATGGCAGTAAAAGTAGCAATCAATGGATTCGGAAGAATCGGACGTTTAGCATTTAGAGTTATGTTCGGCAATGAAGATTTCGATATCGTCGCAATCAATGATTTAACGGATGCAGAACAATTAGCATATCTACTAAAATATGATAGTTCACAAGGTAGATATAACAAACAAGTTTCATTTGAGGGAACTGATATTGTAGTAGAGGGAACACGTATTCCTGTACTATCACAAAAAGATCCTGAATTATTACCATGGAAAGAATTAGATGTTGATGTAGTTTTAGAATGTACTGGTTTCTTCGTTTCTGAAGAAGGCGCTGGAAAACATTTAAAAGCAGGAGCTAAAAAAGTACTGGTTTCAGCACCAGCTAAAGGAAATATCCCAACAATCGTTTATGGTGTTAACCATGAAAGTTTGAAAGGTGACGAAAAAATTATTAGTGCCGCTTCATGTACAACAAACTGTTTGGCACCTATTGCTAAGATTTTGGATGACGATTTTGGTATCGTTAAAGGCTTCGTGACTACAGTTCACGCTTATACAAATGATCAAGCAACATTAGATATACCTCATAAAAAAGGTATTTATGCTAGAAGAGGTAGAGCAGCAGCGGCTAATATCGTTCCTACTTCAACTGGTGCAGCAGCGGCTGTTGGTTTAGTTTTACCACAATTAAAAGGTAAATTAGACGGTCTTGCTTTAAGAGTTCCAGTTATTACTGGTTCAATTGTTGATTTAGTTGTTGAGTTGAAGAAAAATGTAACAGTAGCTGAAGTTAATGCTGCAGTTAAGAAAGCTCAATCAAATACAGTTGGTTATACTGAAGACCCAATTGTTTCTTCTGATATAATTGGCATGACTTACGGAACATTGTTCGATGCATTATCTACATCAGTAATGGATGTCGATGGCAAACAATTAGTTAAAGTTTTAACTTGGTATGATAATGAACATTCATTTACATCTCAAATGATCAGAACTTTAAAAATGTTCGCAAAATAATATTAAAAAATAATTTTAAAAGCATCCTTGCGATGCTTTTTTACTAGAAGATTAATCGAGGGTAAAATGAACTTTTTTTATGATTTATTAGAAACAATTAGGCAGTTGATTCAAAATAATATTTGGCTAGCTCCATTATTTGGAGTTGCTTTGCCGTTTATTGAAGCTATTTTACCTTCAATTCCTTTAACTGTAATAGTCGCTTTTAATTTAAGTATTTTTTCAACTGCTTTTGGTACTTTAGAAGGTACGTTATTAGCGATTAGTTTATCTGTTTTAGGATCATTTTTTGGAATGTTTTTGATCTTTTTGATTATTAGAGTTACTGTCGCTGATTATTTTTTAAAAAAGGTTAAAGAAAATAAATATGGAAAGATTTTTTTAAATGTAGTTGAAGGAAAAAATATTTGGATTGTTTTAATGCTTTTATCAAATCCATTTTTACCTTCATCAATTTTAAATTACGCTTTATCTTTAACAAAAGTTAAAATTTCAAAATACATCTTTTTGACTTTAACATCAAGATTGATAATTATTTTATTTCTCGTCTTTTTAGGTTCGGTTTTCGATTTACAAAACCATCCTTTAAACGTGCTCTGGATGATGTTGGTTTATTTTGCTATGTTAGGTCTTTGGATTCTTTATTTAAGATCAAGAAAAAACAAAGAAGATTCAATTTTTAAAGACTCAGATAATTGAGCCTTTTTTTTATAAATTACTCATTTTATTGATGAAGAGATTAGATATTCATGTTATAATATTTTTAATGAGGTGATATCATTATGAAAAATATAGAGTTTATTAGAAGAAGAAAAATATTAAT
>JAVVFA010000162.1:0-2134 GCA_032251215.1 Candidatus Izemoplasmatales bacterium | reverse complement strand
CCTCCATTTCCACCTAAACCCAAGTTTTCTGTAGCAAAATTAGTATGAATCTCACATGGCCAATCCACATTTGTTGCTATTTCTCTTGCTCTTCTACAAAGTTCTATATCATTTTGGTTATCTTTTCTAGGACCATCAGCTGAAATATATAATTTTTCTGGTTTAATTTTAGATAATATTTCCATTAAACCTTTTAATTTTTCTGGTCGGTTAAAAATAATCAACAGAATTGGAGTAGAAAATAAATTGTTTTTAACACTAATTTCTGACATAAACTTTAAGTTCTCTTGATCAAACACATCTTTGCTTGGGGTTATTATATTATATTTACCATTGTCTATTTCTTTTCTTACCTCACTTCTTTGCCATTCAAACCAGTCTGGAATGAAATTGAAGAGTGTTTCACCATTAGTTTCATTAAGGCGATTATGTTCATCAACATAATAATTATGATGGCAATTATCGCAGAAAAGGTTATTGTTTTCGCTATTCATCGTAAAATCACTTAAACAATGTGGGCAACGATATAAAACTTTATGAAGGTTTTTGGCTCTGTTATTGCCTTTAATCTTAATATCATTATTTATTTGGTATTCATAATCATTGTAGTAAAAAGCTTCCTTTAATCTGTTGTTAACTTCTTGTAAAGATAAGTTTTCTAAATCATCTTTAGAAAATAAGTAAGTCATTACTGATTTAACTGGGACTTTTCTTTTTATCAAATTCCAAACTGGTTCATGTAAATGATGTCCATGGGAAATTAGCGTTACAACTGGATACTTGAACATTTTGATTAATTTCCCGAGACTTTCAGGAAGAATTGCTGTGGTACCTATTAAAGAATACCTTGCTTCTGGATAGATTACCGCAATTGATTTATTAACCTCTAAAGTATGTTTTAATTGTTTTACAATTGCAGGATCAGAAACAAATTTTCTTTTACCAAGGCAACCAACATTTCTCATTAAAGATTCTCGATTGATAAAACCATCAACTGCAACAACATAATTTGCTCTTCTTGGGAATAAAGCACGAGTGGCTACTTTAAAATCAAAAAAACTATTGTGGTTGCATAATAAAACATAAGGACTTTTAACTTTATCCATATTAACTTTAATAATTTTGACTTTTCTAAAAAAAGTTTCCGGTATACTTAATAGCCATGCCAATACTTGTAAATACCATTTAGCCCTTTTTGGCATTGATTTTAAATCAAAGCGTTCCATCTCATTAACTTCTTTAAGAGTACGATATTCTATGTCTTGAATTTTCATTTTCTTCCCCTTAAGTTCACTTAGTTTTTTTTCCTACAGTAGCACAATACATTGTAAAATGTTCTTCCCCATCAAGACCTAATAAATCATCAACCTTCTCTTGATCGTAAGCACAAATTGCACATACTCCACAATCTATTACCTCTGCACTTAATGATAAATTTTGACATGCATGTCCTGCTTCAATAGCAATCATTTTATGTGCGCAAAAGTCATACTTATATTCAGCTCTAGCAGGAAGTGCCGTAAAGAAAAATACAATTTGAGCACCTCTTAGTTGTTTTAATAATGATTTATTGACTACATCAATTAAAGTTTTATCGCTCTTAATTAAAGTTAACTGATGTTTATCTTGAATATATAAATAGATGCCTCTTTCAAGTTTCTCTACTCTGTTCACATATATATATGTCTCCATTGAATTTGTGGCACCAGCTGTAGGTATTGTTCTAAAAACTGCATTATCTTTATAGCTTACTACTCTTGAAGATTCCCATAAAAGATATGATAACTCTTCAAAACTTAAATCAATTTGATCATATTGCCTTAAACTCCTTCTTGAAGCAATTACGTCGGATAATGATTTTTGTTTAATATTAGGAAATTCATTAAGCAATTTAAATATTGAACTTTGTTCGGCAGGTTTTAAAAACTGCTCAGGTCTTTCTAAGCCTTGTCTTTTGGGGCTATTAACGTTATATAAATCTAGCCAATTAGGTTTAATTGTTTCTCGATTTCTTTTGATTCTATCATCCATAATTATTTACCCTCTTCAAATAAAATTAAGTATTCCTTGTAGCCTTTCTTTTCCATTTCTTCTTTTGGAATAAATTCCAAAGCAGCGGAATTTATGCAATATC
>JAVVFA010000161.1:0-2147 GCA_032251215.1 Candidatus Izemoplasmatales bacterium | reverse complement strand
GGGCGAAATCTCCGCCCATAGCATCTACACCGATTTTAATCATAAGTTAACACCTCTTATTAATAAAGTATATCATAGTTTAATCTAAATTATAAGATTCAATTGTTTTTAAAACTCGGGAAACTAACCTTTTAGAAATCGAATCATTTTTAGACAATACTATTTTTGCATCCGCAAAAGCAAAATCTCTTAGTTCAACATCATTGATGATATTAGCATAACGGAAATTAGGTACTCCTGATTGCATGCTACCAAAAACTTCTCCCGGACCTCTTAAAGCTAAATCATACTCGCTAATTTCAAAACCGTCATTGGTTGTTTCTAAAATTTTAAGTCTTTCAGTTTCTTCAAGGAAATCATTTACAACTAAGAAACAATGGGCAGAGAAATCATTACGTCCTATCCTTCCTCTTAATTGATGGACTTGTGCCAAGCCAAATGCATTTGCATTAAAGATAATCATTGTTGAAGCATTTTTAATGTTGACACCAACTTCAACTACAGTCGTTGAAATTAAAATTTGAGTCTGGTTATTGTAAAAATTATTCAATACTTTTGTTTTTTCAATATCGGTCATCTTTCCATGCAAGATATCAGTTTTAGCCGTTTTAAAACGTTTATTGATAATTTTTGTCGCTTCCTCGACTGCTATATGATTACGATTCTCATTATGTTCAATAAGTGGACAAATAACATAAATTTGTCGATTCTTTTTCAACTCTTCTTCAATAATTTTAAAAGCAATTTGTAACTCTTCAAAATTAATTATTTTTGTTTCAATCTTCTTTCTATTTCTAGGCTTTTCTATGATTGTTGAAATTTCAGTATTTTCAAATAGCGAAATTGCAAGTGTTCTTGGAATAGGGGTCGCACTCATCATTAATATATCTGGATTGATACCTTTTTGCCTTATTAATTTCCTTTGTCCAACGCCAAAACGTTGTTGCTCATCTATTACAACAAACCCAAGATTGTTAAATGTAAGCTCATCTTGAAGTAAACTATGAGTACCGATTATTACATCAATTTTATGATTTTTAACATCACTAATGATATTTCTTCTTTCTGAAGGAATGGTATCACTAGTCAACAAAGTAATTTTAACGTTAAATTTATTTAGATAACTTGTGAAAGTATCATAGTGTTGCTTTGCCAAAACTAATGTCGGAGCTAAAATTGCAACTTGATAATGTGCGGTCACTACAGCATAAGAACTGATAATAGCGACAATAGTTTTTCCTGATCCTACATCACCTTGTAATAAACGATTCATTCTTGAGTCTTTTTTGAAATCTATAAATATCTCATTTGTAACTTGTTTTTGATCGTTGGTCATTTCAAAAGGCAATGTTGCGATAAGTTCTTTAACCTTCAATATATCATAATTCTTTTTGGGAGTAAAAATCCTTTCATTAAGCTTTTTAATTGCTTCTACTTTAATTGCAAACATCAGGAATTCTTCATAAGCCATTCGTTTTTTTGCTACATACACATCAGACAAATTCTCGGGTTTATGGATTTTTTTAATCACATAATTAATGTCAGGAAAATTATGTTTATTTTTAAGGTAGACAGGAATGTTATCAGTTAATTCGCACCCATAATTTAGAATGTTTTCGATAATATTACTAACCCTATACTCTGTGATTTCTTTTAAGTTATAGATGGGAATGATACCCTCTTTATAATTGCTATAAAATACTATATTATTGGCCGAAAAACTATTATAATTTTTTAGGAATTTTCCAGTTATAACTATTTCATTACCGGGATTTATTGAATTTACTAAGTACTCTCTATTAAAGATAGCCACAACAAAACTAAAATTGTTAGATTTTACCAAAAAAGTAAGTTTAATCAGTCTTTTTCGAATGTAATATAGTTTTGGTTTGCTTTTGACTTCTACTCTCATTGATAAGTTTTTATCCAGCTCGCGATTTTCTATATTATCTAGTGAATTTATTTCATATTTCTTTGGGAAACAAAAAAGCATGTCTTCTACAGTCATGATTTTAAGATCATGTAATTTAGCTTGAGTTACTTTTCCTACTCCTTTTATTTCACTTAACTTCATTTATCTTCTACTTCCTAATAATTAATAAATTGTACAATTCATTATATAAAAAAAAGAGGTATTGGACAATACC
>JAVVFA010000160.1:0-2151 GCA_032251215.1 Candidatus Izemoplasmatales bacterium | reverse complement strand
GTATAATTATCGTTATATATATGCAACAAGTTAAACTCTATATCTTCATCAACATAAGTCAGAATGTCTTTTATATATACTCCTTCAGGTTGAGATCTCCCATAGATACTAAAAGGGACAGTATCTTCATTTCTTAGTAAACTCATGTATGTTGGTTCATTGAAAGTTACTTGTGAACTATAATTCGGATCTTCACATGAAGTAAAAGTCAGAGTTAGTATCATTATTGTTATTAATAATATAATTTTTCTCATATTATCCCCTCATTCCTATAAAGGTAGTGTCAAAACTTTAAAAATTTGACCTACTTTTTTTATATTTTCAATACTCTTTCTATTAATAAAAAGAGTAGTCAATCCCATGTTATAATGAATGTGCGAACATCACATAAAAGGAGATTAACTACCTATGCAAAGTTTACCACATTTCATTCAATCTTTAAAGAGTCTAGAGTTAAATATTTATCTTATATCAACAAATCTAGAACCCCTCATGTTAAATCATAGTGTATCTGATGAATTAGAAGAAAAACTCACTACACCTGAGATCCTTGATCATATATCACTTATCACTACTCATCTAGAAACACTTAATGATTTATTAACACCTTTAATCAAACCTTTAAAACAACAAACAACTTTTAAGCATAAGCCGTCTATGACTGGCTATGCTTCTTTTAAAATAGATGAACCACCCATTGTTAAAGAAAACTATTATAAGCAACTATCCTTCGAAGATATTCTCGCTCAATCAGAAGAAATCATTAAACCCATCAAAAGACAAAAACCATTTTCTTATGAGGGTCTATGCCTTAACTGTGGTGCTCCAAATGAATATATCTACGCACATACAAAGACCCAAAATATGTGTAAAGTCTGCAAACAAACATTTACTCTAAAGAAAACCTATCATGAAGAAATCACACATCATTGTCCGCATTGTGAGCGAAAACTTGAAGTTCATCATATCCGCAAGGATTACGATGTACTCATGTGTCACAACTATCAATGTCCTTTTTATCTTCAAAACAAAAAATCACTTAACTCCAATGAAGCTGATCATTTACTCATCAACGACTTTCAATACAAACTTAGATATCACTTTAGATTGTTTAACTTCACATTGGCTTCTTTAAAGGAAATAAATCATTTATCCATACAATCTAAAGTGGATCTAGATAAGATTCATCACTCTAAATATACCCTGGGTTTAGTTTTAACCTATTATGTGAATTATGGGTTATCTTCTAGAAAAACCGCTCAAATACTTAAAGAAATACACGACTTAAAATTAACACATCAAACGGTCGTTAACTACGCTGAAGCTGTCGCAGCTATCACTGAATCCCTAAACATTATTTATCCCTATAAACTATCAAACACGATAACTTTTGATGAAACTTATATCAAAGTTATGGGACAATCAAATTATGTGTTTTTTGGTTCAGATACGCACAATAAAATCATTACATCTTATCGGATATTTGATCAAAGAACAACTAAAAATGCAGTCACAACGCTCTATGAAACGTTTACTAAATATAGGCAGTTACCTAAAGAGCTTAATGTCGTTACTGATGGCAATCCAATATACAACGCTTCACAAGTTTTTTTTAAAATGAATGATATCCATTTTGATTTATATCAAGTTATTGGCGTTAAAAACAAAGATAGCGTCTCTAAGAAATGGCGATCCTATAAACAAGCTGAAGAGCGTTTAAATAGAACATATAAGTTTAATTATCATGGTACTAATGGTTATGGTAGTCTGAGAAACGCGAATGTTTATATGAGTTTATTCGTTACATTTTATAATTTCTTAAGACGCCATTCTTCTCTAAATTACAAGAGACCTATTGAACTTGACGTCTTATCTAAAGATGATTTGATGCCAAATCAGTGGCTTAAAATTATAGATTATACAAACTTACTTTTTGAAAAAGCAAAATATCAATCTTAATCACATTCTTCCATAACTTCCATTAAACTTTTGACACTACCAATATTAAGAGTGCTAAATTATACATTTTTAGCACTCTTTTTTTGTCTACTTACTCCATTATAAAATTTTATCTTCATGTTATCATATTTTTATTTCAGAAACTGAAGAAAACATGCTATATGTATCTTCAAGTAAAATATCACCTGCTAC
>JAVVFA010000159.1:0-2210 GCA_032251215.1 Candidatus Izemoplasmatales bacterium | reverse complement strand
CTTTTTTCTTAGCTAAAATACGAATTGTTAAAAATTCTTTTAGCCTAAAAATATTTTCGGCTGCCATAGCGACAAAGCGGTAAGGGTTGCTCTGAACAGTTTTTAAATAACGTTTGCCTTTTGCCGGTCTATGACTATAATCGATATTTGCGACAAATTCTCGTTTTAAACCGCCACGATTCGTTAACATCAACGCTTCGTCTTTATTGATATGAGTTGTGAATTTAGCTCCAACTAATTTATCGTCTCGTAAATTAATGCCTTTAACACCTTTGGCATTTAAAGATTGGATAGAAACTTCTTTTAAATTATATTTTAAAATATAACCATTTTCTGTAACTAAAACTATATCTTTATCAAAGGTTTCTCTTAAATCAACGCTAACCATCAGATTCAAGCGATTAGCTGGTAAACAATTAAAAGTTCTATTGGTTCTTGTTTTTTGGAATTCACTCAAAAATACACGTTTAATTTGACCTTCTTGATTAGCTACCAAAACATCTCTTTGGTCATCAAACTCATCAATCACTAAATAATCAATCATAACTTCTTTATCGATTAATTGAGCGTAATTACCAATGTAATCCCCTAGATCTCGATATTTCATATCCGGAACTTTGTATACAGGAATACTGATGAAATTACCGAAATTAGTAAAGAATAATAAGGTATTCCTCGTATTGACTTCTGTTTGTTTTAAAATCATGTCTCCTTCTTTTAAACCTGTTTCTGAAGTTGTTGCTTGATATGATTTTAAGGAAGATCTTTTAATATATCCATCTTTGGATATGACGAACATAACATTTTCATTTTCAATAAGTTCTTGTTCGTCAATTTCAACCTTTTGAATTTGACCGGAAATTACTGATTTTCTTTGTACTGGATGATCATTTAATACTTCTTCTAGTTCAGCAATAACTGCATTTTCCAGTTCAATTTCATTGTTTAATATTTTTTCTAATTTTTTAATAGTTTCTGTTAGTTCACTGCTTTCCTTACGCATTTGCGTTACATCGGTTGTTGATAAACGATATAGTTGTAAGGAAACGATGGCATCAGCTTGAGTCTCAGTAAACTCATATTTTTCAATTAAATGATTTATGGCATCTTTTTTGCCTAAAGAGCCTCTAATTAAAATGATAACTTCATCGAGGACACTGACCATTTTCAAAAACCCAGAAACGATGTGTTTACGTTTTTCGGTTTGGTTAAGTTCATAGTTTGAACGGTTTCTAATCATTTCTTTTTGATGTTGAATATATTCATTAAGAATTTCTTCTAATGATAATAACTTAGGACTTCTTTGACTGATTGCCACTAGGTTATAATTAAAAGTGACGCTTAAATCAGTATTTTTATAAAGATAAGCCAATATAACCTCAGAAGCGATTTCTTTTTTAAGTTTAATTGAAATCCTAATTCCATCACGGTCTGATAAATCGTTGACTTCTAAAATACCGTCGATTTTCTTTTGTAAACGAATTTCATCGATTTTTCTTACTAAATCAGCTTTATTTACTTCATAAGGTATTTCTGTTATTACTAATGAAGTATCTTCTACTTCCGCTTTGGCTTTAATGACAATTTTTCCTTTTCCAGTCATGAAAGCTTTTTTTATTTCTTTGGTTCCTTCAATTATGGCTCCAGTAGGAAAATCAGGACCTGGAATTATTTTCAATAAATCATCGATATCTGCTTGGGGATTTTTTATTTTATAAATTGTCGCTCTTAAAACCTCGCTCAAATTATGAGGAGGGATGTTAGTTGCATAACCAGTTGCCATTCCTTGTGCTCCATTAACGAGAAGGTTAGGGAATTTAGCTGGCAATACTACTGGTTCTAGTTCACAATCATCAAAGTTTGGGATAAAAGTTACAGTTTTCTTATCAATATCTTTTAATAAAGCTTCAGCATAAACTGTTAGTCTAGCTTCAGTATACCGCATTGCCGCTGCAGGGTCATTATCTACCGAACCATTATTTCCATGCATATCTACAAGTAAAGTACCTAATTTCCATGGTTGTGACATTCTAACCATCGCATCATAGACACTGGTGTCTCCATGTGGATGATATTTACCGATAACTTCTCCAACGATTCTAGCGCATTTTTTAAACGGTTTTGTCGATCCCATACCAAGTTCATTCATCGCGAAGAGAATTCTTCTTTGAACTGGTTTTAAACCATCTCTAATATCTGGCAAGGCACGA
>JAVVFA010000158.1:0-2286 GCA_032251215.1 Candidatus Izemoplasmatales bacterium | reverse complement strand
GACCTGAGTTTTATAGTTTAAAATATAGAAACGACCAAGAAACGAATAGTATGCTACAAAAGAAGAATGAGTTTAGAGCTAAAAGAGGCTTTAAACTCATTTTTAATGTAAAGCAAAAATAATTTAATTTATATGTAGCAAACCGTAGCATAATATGATATAATATAAGTAGGAGGAAAATTATGAATATCCATTTAGCTAAAAGTCCAAGTAACGGACTTCATTATGTTTATTTAACGGAATCTTATCGTGATAAAGATGGTAAACCGAAAAGAAGATTTATTGAGAAACTAGGCATATTAGAAGAAATGCAAAAGACAGAGCCTAATGTTTTAGAAAGGTTAAGACAAGAAGCAAGAGATTTGACAAGAGTCGAACAAGAAAATAAATTGATATCACTAACTATAGACACATCTAATAATATTGATCAGTCTAAGCCAATGATGAATATAGGATATATTCCTTTAAAAAAAATCTACGAGAGTCTTAACATTGATAAATCAATAAAGCGTTATCAAAAAACAAAGAAAAGCAAATACGATCTCGATCAAATATTAAGATTACTAACATTTATGAGAGTCATTGATCCTTCTAGTAAACTTAAAACATATGAAGAAAGAACAAAACTATTTGATGAATTTGAAAATATCAAACTCGAATCAGTTTACAAAGGATTAGATGATCTAAACGAAGTAAAAGATGAACTAATGATACATATAAATAAAGAATTAATGAATCAGGAGTTAAGAGACGCCTCGCTTGTTTTTTATGATGTGACCAATTATTATTTTGAATCAGATTATACGGATGGTTTTAGAGAAAAAGGCGTTTCCAAAGAAAAACAAACAACAGGAATCGTACAGATGGGTCTATTTATCGATAATGCAGGGTTACCAATCACTTATGAACTTTTCCCAGGGAACACCAATGATTTAAAAACAATGAGACCAATATTAGAAAAGATTAAAAAACAATTTAACCTAGGTAAACTTACAATTGTCGGTGATAAGGGTAATAACAGTTCAACGAACCTCTCAATGATTGAAGATTATGGCGATAATTACATTATCGCACAAAGAATCAGAAATAGAGGAAATAGGTATTCTAACATCGTATTAGAACAAGAAGGTTACGAGTGGAATCAAGATCAAAGTTTTAAATACAAGCTTATTGCTTTTGATAAAGAGATTAAACAAACGGATGGTTCAACCAAAACAATCAAAGAACATTTAATGTGTTTTTGGTCAAAAGATGAAGAAGTATATCAAAGAACCAAGAGGGGTTTACTAGATGATAAGATTCAAAAGTTTTTAGATGAACCATCATTATTAAATGCATCTAATTCATTTGGAATAAAGAAATATTTCAAAAAAGTTAAAATAGACAATAAAACTGGTGGAATTCTTAAAGGAAAAGACAAATACTTATTTAATCAAGCAAAGTATGAAAGAGATATAGCGTTAGATGGTTATTACACTATCGTAACGAATAACTTAGACTTACATCCGTTTGATATCATCAAACATTACAGGCAATTATCAAAAATCGAAGAATCATTTAAGGTAACGAAAAGCGATTTAGAAGGAAGACCTATCTATGTTTGGACAGAATCTCATATAAGAGGTCATTTCTTAACCTGTTATTTGGCTTTATTACTACTTAGAGTATTACAATTAAAACTTAAAAACATATATACTGTCCCCCAAATAATTGAAGGTATCAGAAAAGCTAATGTTATAGAAATAGCTCAAGATATATTTAAGTTAACACCAGCTTCTAAATCGTTTTATGAACTTACTCAAATGCTTAATCTTACTCTAAATAAAGACTTCATGAAAAGAGAATCAATTAGAAAACAACTTTAATATGAGTGTGCTACAAATCAAAAAGAGAATGTTTGGCTATATTAAGCCACCATTTCTCTTTTTTGCTTTATGAAGTGTGAAACTCAGGTTATATCATAAATTATTTAATTATTTATGTTAATTTTGTTACATTAATCGTTAAAAAAAGAGATTTTCTATTTGAAAAGCCATTTTCTCTTGAAGAGAATTGAAAAGATGTTATAATTATTAGAGCAGGTGATGTTTATGTTTGAAATTTTTACAAATAGTATTGTCTACCCAAAAAATATCGTTCAATACCATAATAAAAAGGGTGGTTTTGTATTTCTTTATATATTTTTATTAGTTCTTTTAATGTCTATTTCGACCTGAGTTTTATAGTTTAAAATATAGAAACGACCAAGAAACGAATAGTATGCTACAAAAGAAGAATGAGTTTAGA
>JAVVFA010000157.1:0-2290 GCA_032251215.1 Candidatus Izemoplasmatales bacterium | reverse complement strand
GTCAGAAATAAAGAAACTGCTCAACTTTTAATTGGTGGGCAAGGTATGATTCATCTTGGCTATATAATTGATAAAATGAGAAATATGTTTAAAGTCGCTTTACAAACTGAAGATCAAAGAATTGTATATCGTGAAACGATTAAACAAGTAGCTACTGCTGAAGGTAGATATATTAAACAATCAGGAGGTTCAGGTTACTACGGTGTTGTTGTAATGCGTTTTGAACCTAATCCAAAAGTTGATTACGAATTCGCTGAAGAAATATTTGGTGGAGCAGTTCCAAGAGGATACTTCCCTGCTGTTGATAAAGGCTTGCAAGAAACATTAGAACATGGTGTTTTAGCAGGATTCCCTGTTATCGGTGTTAAAGGTATCTTAACTGATGGTAAATATCATGCAGTTGACTCTAATGAATTAGCGTTTAAAATGGCAGCTTCTATTGCTTTTAAAGAAGCTTGTAAAACCGCTAAACCGACAATTTTAGAACCAATATTCAAATTAGAAATTACTATTAAAGATGAATATTTAGGAGACGTTTTAGGTGACATTAGTAAACGTAGAGGTAGAGTTTTAGGTATGGAACCTGCTGTAGAAGGATATCAAAAAGTTGTCGCTGAAGCTCCTGAAGCAGAGATTACTAAATATACCATCGATTTAAAAGCTATGACTCAAGGTTCAGGTACATTCTCGAGAGAATTTGTTCGTTATGAAGAAGTTCCTGGAAACTTAATTGAAAAGATTGTTGAAGAACACAAACGTTTCGTTGAAGAACACAAATAAAATTCACAAATGGCGGTCTTAAAGATTGCCATTTTCTTTGTCTATATTCTTGACAATTTTTTTTAATAATGATAAAGTATTATGCGTGATAGAGTAATATAGAAAGGTGAATTTGATATGGAAAAAATTGGATTACTAATTGATAGCACATCATATACTAGAAAAGATCTTTATGAATATGATTTCATAAAAGCAGCGCATTTGAAAGTTATCATTGATCAAAAAGAGTATCTTGAAAACCAATTGACTCAAGAGGATATGGAAGGCTTTGTTTCTGGGACTCATAAAATGTTGACGTCACAACCTTCACCACAAAACTTTTTAGACCTTATGCAAGAATTTGAGGCAGAAGGGTATACGCACGTGCTTGTCACTGTTCTCTCCGAAAAAATAAGTGGGACATACCAATCAGCTTTATTAGCTAAAACGATGCTAGAAGATTCTAAAATGGAGGTTAGCATTCATTCTCCTCAAACTGCTTCATTTGGATTAGCAATAGGGATAAAGGTTATTGCTGAGAAAATAAAAAATGGAGGTAAATTTAACGAAGTGTTAGATTTATATTACAATTTATTTAAGGAACCGCTTGTAACATTTACTTTAAGTGACTTAATGCATTTGTTTAAGGGCGGAAGATTAAATAAAGTTCAAGCTTTGATAGGTACAGTTCTGAGAATAAAACCAATTATCGAAATGATTGATGGAAAACTTGAACTTGTAAAAAAAACAAGAACCAATAATGCTTGTCTAGATTTTTTTATTGAAAAAATCGAATACTATATTAACAAATATGAAAATGTTTATATCGATATTATTGATTTGAATGCTAGTGAGTGGTCACAAAAAATTGAGGATTATGTTAAAGAAAATCATAAAAAAGCTCACATTAATAGAACTAATTATGTAAGCCCAGTTTTCTATGTTCATTTAGGAAATAAAGGTTTTGGAATAGCGATTGTAGCTTATTAAACTGAAAGAAAATTTCTAGGTTTTTTCTAGAAATTTCTTTTTATTAAATTGGAAAGATATTTCTTGACAAAATACCTGTGATTTAGTAAACTAGTAAGTGCGAAAAATTATATGGCGATTGTGGCGAAGGGGTTAACGCATCGGATTGTGGCTCCGACATTCGTGGGTTCGAGTCCCATCAGTCGCCCCAATTACTTAAAACAATGGGCTATGGCCAAGTGGTTAAGGCATCGGACTTTGACTCCGAGATCGGTAGTTCAAATCTACCTAGCCCAGCCATTTTTTTAAGACCCGCTAGCTCAGTTGGTAGAGCATTTGACTTTTAATCAAAGGGTCAGGCGTTCGAATCGCCTGCGGGTCACCACTTGCCCGAGTGGCGAAATAGGTAGACGCGTTGGACTTAAAATCCAATGTCAGCAATGACGTGCCGGTTCAAGTCCGGCCTCGGGTACCACACTATCATAGGGGTATTAGCTCAGTCCGGGAGAGCGCCTGCCTTGCAAGCAGGAGGTCAGCGGTTCGATCCCGCTATACTCCACCA
>JAVVFA010000156.1:0-2295 GCA_032251215.1 Candidatus Izemoplasmatales bacterium | reverse complement strand
ATGGACAGAGTTGTTAGCGAGGACGCAGAAGTTGCTTTTTTAACCGAAAAAGATCCTGAAGCTCTAGACGTTTTAAGGCACTCAACTGCCCATCTTATGGCTGAGGCAGTTAAAAAGCTTTATCCACACGCCAAATTTGGTGTGGGACCTGTGATTGAAGAGGGCTTCTTTTATGACATGGATCTTGGTGATGATGTCTTAACGGAAAGTGACTTAAAAACAATTGAAAAAGAAATGAAAAAAATATCATCACAGAATTCAAAGATTGAAAGATCAGTTATTTCCTATGAAGAAGCGTTAGAATTCTTTAAAGATGATCCTTATAAGGTTGAACTTATCAAAGACCTTCCTAAAGATGAAGAAATTAGTATATATCAGCAAAGTCACTTTACAGATTTGTGTAGAGGGCCCCACATTCCTGGCACAAAGTGGATAAAAAATTTTAAACTTTTAAGTTTGGCGGGAGCTTACTGGCGCGGTGATTCAAAGAATAAACAGCTGACAAGAGTATATGGAACTGTCTTTTTTACTAAAGAAGAGTTAGATGAACATTTAGAGAATCTTGAAGAACGTAAAAAACGTGATCATCGCAAATTAGGTAAACAACTTGATCTGTTTATGTTAAGCGAATACGGTCCGGGATTTCCTTTTTGGTTACCTAATGGTATGATTTTAAGAAGAGAACTGGAAAACTTTTGGTATGATGTGCACTTAAAAGAAGGTTATAAACTGATTCAAACACCGATAATGCTTAATAAAGAGCTTTGGGAAGTATCTGGACATTGGTATAATTACCGTGAAAATATGTATATATCAGAAATTGATGACCAAGAATTTGCGATTAAGCCTATGAATTGTCCAGGCGGTATGTTGGTCTATAAACGTGATATCCATTCTTATAAAGACTTTCCTTTAAAAGTTGGAGAGTTAGGCCTTGTTCATCGTCATGAAGCAAGTGGTGCTTTGAACGGTTTGTTTAGAGTAAGAAACTTCACTCAAGATGATGCCCATATCTTTATGACTGAAGATATGATAGTCAACGAAGTAAAAGAATTAGTTAGGCTTTATGATTATATGTATTCAGTATTCGGTTTAGAGTATCATATTGAATTATCAACTAGACCGGAAGAAAAATTTATTGGGGAAATTGCAACCTGGGATAAAGCTGAAAAAGCACTAGCTAATGCCTTAGAAGCAATCGGAAAAGAATACAAAGTAAATCCTGGTGATGGTGCTTTTTATGGACCAAAACTAGATTTTAAATTAAGAGACTCCATGAAAAGAATTTGGCAATGCGGAACTATTCAGTTAGATATGAATTTACCTGAAAGATTCGATTTAACTTATATTGATTCTAACGGAGAAAAGAAAAGACCTGTAATGCTCCATCGAGCTTTATATGGTTCAATTGAAAGATTTATCGGTATCTTGATTGAACATTATGGCGGCGCTTTTCCGACATGGATAGCACCTGTACAAGTTAAAGTCATTCCAGTTAATAATGATTATCATCTGGATTATTCTCATAAATTGGTAAAACTTTTGCAAGAAAACCATATAAGAGTAGAAAAAGATGAAAGAGATGAAAAACTTGGTTACAAAATACGTGAAGCTCAAACTAAAAAAATTCCTTATCAATTGGTAGTTGGGGATAAAGAAGTTGAGAATAATGAAGTTACATATAGACGCTACGGTGAACAAGAACAAACTACTGTAAAGGTTGAAGATTTTATAAAATTAATAGTTGAAGAGATAGCTAATAAGAAATAAGGAAAGGCATTTTAGCCCTTCCTTAGTTTTTCTAATAGTGAGATACTAGGATCAATATAAATAGTTTTTTGATTAGTGTAACTGACGTAAGAGCCGACTTCACCAGGGATTTTTTTTACATACTTAATTTTCGTGTAATCGACTGGTACTGAACTAGAATTTTTGCTTTTTGAATATAAAGCCGCAAGATTCGCAGCTGCTCTAATAGTCGGTTCAGTTAGTTCAACGTTACTCATAACAACAGTATGAGACCCGCTTTGGTTCTGTACATGAAACCAAGTGAAATCTTTTTTAGCTAATTTGTGAGTTATATAGTTGTTTTGGATATTATTTTTACCAACAATTATTTGTAAGCCCAATTCATCATAAAAAATATCATAGTTTGGAGTCTTTATTTTATTTTTTGACTTTCTCTTTGCTAAATAGCGATTATTGATAAGTTCTTCTTGAATTTCTTCGAGATCTTTAATATCATAATTATCAGCTAATTGCAGCATTAAGTCTTCAAAATAACTTATTTCTTTT
>JAVVFA010000155.1:0-2310 GCA_032251215.1 Candidatus Izemoplasmatales bacterium | reverse complement strand
GGATGAAACGGGTTGGATTGGGATAATTTAATTACATTTTTTAGAATGGAAAATCTAATCTATTGGATTGTGACAATGGTTGTAGTAATACTAACAACCATTAAACAATTCAATAGACAAGATAAAAAGAGCAAGACCAACAATGATGAGATATTAACGAACCTTCAAAAGATAGATCGACAGAATGTTAAAATGCTCAATCTACTTGAGATGCACTCACAAGACATACGTTCACTAAAAAAGGATGTCAATGTGCTTGAACACCGTGTTTCAAGATTAGAAGATTCACAAGTTAATATATATAAACGTCTAGGAGGACAAAAAAATGACAATACTTGAAATCATACTGTTAATACTTAACATTGCACTAGCTTCACTTTATATCACATCAAAGCTTAAAGATAATAAGAACCTAGCATCGATTGTTAAAGAAGTGAAAGAAGATATTAAATTATCATCTGAAGCAGTATCTGATTTAGTGTCTAAAGCAAAAGATATCGTCTTTGATGAAACAGTTCAAAAAACAATCAAAGAGTTTATCATGATTGTAGAAGAAAAGAATCAACTGGCCAAAAGTAAAGGTGAAACATACCTTACAGGTGATGATAAAAAGCATGCGGTTATTGGAAGGTTAAGTGAATGGGTATCTAACTTAACGGGGTCAACTGAAAGAGCAGTGCACTTTGTCGAAGACAATCAAAGCAAAATTGAATCCATCATTGATGAGTACATTTCATTTAGTAATAAAATGCATGGAAAATCCAGTTTATCTGAAGCTGAAAGAATTATTGCAGAAAAGCTTCTAACAGAACAAAAGTAGTTGATATTCTAAGCAACTAGGGGTATTATAAAAATGCTGGAGGTAAGAGAATGCTAAATGAAGTCACACTTGCAGGCCGAGTCAGACAAATTGACAGAGCTGCAGGAATAATTACTTTGGACATAAAACGTGCAAAGGAAGATAAGTATGATTTAATACCTTTATCGGTGAAAGATGACATCATGGATTTGCTCGACGAAATAGAAGTAGGAATGCCGATCGGTGTAAGAGCAAAAATTGAAATTGATGACAATATCATGCGGATAAAAGTTGAAAAAGTTCACTATGCAATGGAACGAAAGAGCGCATAAACGCTAAATAGAGAGAAAAAAGCCATATTCAAGCAAATTAGCTGAATATGGCTTTTTGTATTTTAAAATGGACTTTATCGTGATATACTTATAATAATAAGAGCAACTATGGGGGATGGCATGGATAATTACCAACTAGCTATGATGGGCGTTAAGATTGCATCTGAGATATTACACATAAACGCGCCAGAAGTGCGTTTTTTTATTGACAAAAATTCAGATGAAAGAAGTATTAATGCAGTCTTTAATCCAGAGTTATATGTCATAGCATTTAATGAGAACTGGCTAGAAAATGTAGAAAATAATCTTGAAGTCATGGTGACATGCTTTCATGAATCAAGGCACGCATTTCAATACAATATTGTAAATGAATTATATAAAGGTGAAGAAATTGTTAATGGAGATACCAAAAAACAGTGGAAGCTGGAGTTTAAAAATTATCATAGTGGCAGCGGTGTTCCTTCAAAAGATAGTAAATATTTAGTGCAGGACATTGAAATTGATGCAATAGCTTTTGCACATAAAATGATGCTAGAGCATTTTGAAGTTAAGACGATTATACCCGAGTCAATAAAAGAGAAAGTAAAAACTAAGCTTATCTTTTGATTATCTAAGGGAGGGCAATATGAAATATGGGAAAAAGTTTCTAAGCACCTATTTATACAATTATTTATCAGATAAAAAAGATCAAAACTTTGAATTAGAGTACATAGAGCAATGGATATGAATGGGTAATAGACTTAGATATAGAGAAATTCTTTGATACAGTAAATCACGATAAACTGATACAAGTACTAAGGTTAGAAGTAAACGATTCAGGCACTTTGAACTTGATAAGAAAGTATCTAAAAGCGGGAATTATGGAAGAAGGTGTGTTTAGTGAAACAAGAATTGGCACACCACAAGGTGGCCCAATGAGCCCAGTATTGTCTAATATCCTACTTGACCAATTTGATAAAGAAATGGAAAAGAGAGGTCGACTGTTTGTCCGCTATGCGGACGATGTCAACTTGTTTGTACGGAGTGAAAAAGCAGCCGATAGAGTCATAAAATCGGTAGTATCATGGCTTGAAAGAAAGTTATTCTTGAAAGTAAATGCAAGTAAAACAAGGGTAACAAGACCGACAAAAAGTAAATTTCTAGGTTTTACATTTTGGAAAAGTAAAGAAGGATGGAAAG
>JAVVFA010000154.1:0-2312 GCA_032251215.1 Candidatus Izemoplasmatales bacterium | reverse complement strand
TTGAATAACATCATCAGTAATTTTTCCTGCAGGAACCATTAGCCATATTAGTCTTGGTTTAATAAGATTTTCCACAAACACTCGAATTGAATCGTAAATATGAAAATTTTGATGATTTATGTTCTCTGACATCGGATATTTGTCATATCCATATACTTCAAACTGATTATCAAGCATATTTAGCGCTAGGTTATACCCCATCTTGCCTAAGCCAACAATTCCAATGTGTTTCATAATTAGTCACCTCTTCTTTTTCTAGTATACCATTGATAATCAATTTTTAAAATCCTAAAGCACTAACTAATTATACAATGTTAATAAGTAATTTAAAAGCAACAGATAAATATAATAGATGCATTTACATTAAAAATTAACTTGAGTATAATTAAATTGTGTTCTAGTCAAAGGAAGGGGGCTTTTATGTCAAGACTAGACTATGAAGATTTACTTAAGGTTTACAAATTAATTTCTTTAGATTATAGTGCTTATAATATTTCAACCATTATGAATATTCATCCTTCTACACTATATCGTTTAATTAAAAACAACTTAGAGATTAAAAAAAATAACTTTAATCAAAACAGTCATTTCCGTGATTGTATTTATTTACCTGAATGTAGAAATTTAATTTCAAAATGTCCTAATCAATGTGATAGATACAAAAAATATTTATGTTATAAACTTAAGAGTTTTCCTTTTGTTTGTGATTTTTGCGAAGCTAAAACATACTGTAGAAAAGAACATCACTATTGGAATCCTGATCAAGTATATAGGGATAGAGTTGATAGATTACATAATTCAAGAAGTCATATAACTCTTTCAAAAAAACAACTATCATCTTTTGATTGTTGGCTTTCTCCTCAAATTAAACAAAAGAAATCAATTGAAGTACTCCATGCAATGTTTCCGGAAATGTTTCCTGTATCCACTTCAACTGTTCGTCGTTGGATTAATCAATCAAGATTATCTGCTAGAAGAATTGATTTATTACGTGCAGTATCTTTTAAAGTTAAAAAACAATATCGATATACTAGACGTAAAAACGCTAATCCTTTAGCCAAATATGGCCATACTTATAACTTCTTTAAAGATTATATGATAATCCATCCTCAGGCTTCAGTAATGGAATTCGATACTGTCCATGGTATTCAAAGTGAAAAAACTAAACTTTTGACAATCTTTCACCGTTCAACTCATATTCAACTTGGTTTTTTAATCCCTAATTTGAATCCCACTTCCGTTAATAAAGTCCTTTCTTCTCTTCAATCTATCCTCTCTTATAGTTTCCAAATCCTTTTCCAAGTTATCTTAGCTGACAATGGTATAGAATTTGATAATTTAATCGACGCTTCTATTGATAATAATTCTGGTGAACTCTTATCTCAAGTCTTTTATACTCGTCCTTATCGCTCTGGCGATAAGGGCGCTTGTGAAAGAAATCATGAGCTTTTTCGATATATCGTACCTAAAGGTCACAAACTCTCTGATTTTAATCAAAAAGACATCAACTTCATCTTTTCCATGATTAACTCTTACCCAAGAAAATCGTTAAATTGGAAATCTCCGATTGATGTCTTTTTGAACTCTTTTCCAAAGTCTTTGCTTGATTCTCTTTCTATTCAAGCTATTCCTTTAGATGATATCAACTTTAATCGCTAACATCTTTTCCAAAAAATAATCTCTATTAATTCTCTAATTGACTAGATCACAATATCTCTCAACCTGTTGCATTTAGTTATAAAATTACCATTATGCACTGCTTTTCTCTATGCCTTTTTTTATCTTCCTCTCTTATATATTACCTAATTTCCACAAAAAAAGAAAGTTAAATTTCTTTAATCTCTCTTTCTATGTATCTTTTCTTGCTTTTTATTTTGTTTTATTCTTCTGTCGCTTTTACTTTATAAACTAACATTTTTTTTAAAAGGTAAAAAACCCTAATTTTTAGAGAAGACTGAGAAACTAATCGACATAATAAAAATAGATGTCATTTAAACTAAAATTCTGTCTCTTTTATGGTTTTATTTAAATTGTAGAAAAATTAGAATATTGTCTCGTTAATTTAAATGACATTTTGATTTCTAGGTTTATACTTTGTTAAATTAACATTATTGAACAATTTAAAATCATTCAGTAATTATTAAACATAGACTCTATTGTTAATGAACTAATCAATGATTTCTATCATTCTTTTTAGCGTACCTACTTGAATTTCAATCTTTCTCTTCTCTTCTACCCATTCCAAGTTTTCATCGTATAAGCTTAACTCATCTTTTTTTAACCTAAAATTTATTGTTTTGCTCTCGTTTTTA
>JAVVFA010000153.1:0-2356 GCA_032251215.1 Candidatus Izemoplasmatales bacterium | reverse complement strand
AGGTCAAATATTACTGCTTTATATTTCATAAAAAATCCTCCAAAATCATCTGTGTAATTATAATATCTTTAACTGGTTTATAAGTTTTTCTATGTAATTTGCATGGTCCGAAGTTATTTAAACTTTCTAAATGCAGTTTGGTCGGATAACCTTTATGTTTTTCAAAGCCATATTCTGGATAAAGAAAGGCTAACTTTTCCATTATTTCATCACGTTTTACTTTAGCGATGATTGAGGCAGCGGCTATTGACGCTGATAAAGTATCACCTTTAATAATTGCGTTATAAGGAATGTTTGCCTCTGGTAGAGGCATTGCATCAGAAAGAATATAATCCGGTTTTATTTTTAAGTAACTTATCGCTTTTAACATCGCCATTTTTGAAGCTTGGTAAATGTTGATTTGATCAATAACTGTTTCACTAACATAACCAAAGGCGTAAGCAAGTGCTTTTTCCTCAATTTCTTCAGCTAATTTTTCTCGGTTTTTATGAGAAAGCTGCTTGCTGTCGAATAAACCCGGAATTTTATGTTTAGGATCTAAAATTACCGCAGCTGCCAGAACTCCACCTGCTAAAGGACCTCTTCCAACTTCATCACATCCGACAATATACTGAAAACCATTTTTTAGTAATTTTGATTCATATTTATACATTTTTATCAGTTCTTTCAAAACTTAACCGCCCAAGAAAACCATTCCTTAAATCATTTAAAAATAAATTATAAACTCGGTCATAATCAATCTCACCACCGCTAATTAAACAACCTCTTTTACATCCAATTTCATCAAGAATGTCAATTGTCGTTTCCAGATTATCCAATTTTAAATTATAGCGTTTTTCGATACTATGTGGATAATGTTGCTTTAAATATTCTATCCCATAAAGTGTTATATCATCAATTGGTAAAATGCTATCCTTGATTGAACCTAACAATGCTAATTTCATCCCCGTAAGTTCATCATCAAACTTTGGCCATAAAACTCCTGGATTGTCATAAACTCTTAGATTATCACCAGCATTTAAGAAACTTTGCATTTTAGTTACTCCTGGTTTATTTCCAGTTCTTACCTTATTTTTTTTTGCTAGATTATTGATAAACTGAGATTTCCCCGAGTTCGGAATCCCTAAGACCATAGCATTAAATGGCCTTGGTTTCATGCCTCGAGATACTTCTTTTTCTATCTCATCAGCAAGTATAGCTTTTGTTTTATTATAAATTATACTTTCTAAATTATCATTTAAGGAATTGATTGCTAAAGCTTCAATTCCTTGTTTTTTATAATAATTAATCCATTGTTCGGTTATCTTAGGATCCGCTAAATCAATTTTATTTAAAAGCACTAATTTTGGTTTCCCTTTGATAATGTCATTTAACATTGGGTTCGATGAAGAAAGCGGAATTCTTGCATCCACTACTTCATAGACGATATCAACTACTTTTAATTTTTCTTCAATTTGTCTTCTGGCTTTTGCCATATGGCCAGGAAACCATTGTATTTGCTTCATTTAATCACATCCAAAAATTTTATTGAGGGCAAACCCCGTTTGTTATGTTGCTTATCACTTCACCCAAGATGTTGTCTTCATTAATTAAACCAAAGTAACGAGAATCTAATGAGTGAAGTCTATTATCGCCCAATACATAATATTGGCCTTCAGGAATCGCCATTTCATATTCTATTGTTGAATTAGGAATATAACTTTCAATCAATTGATCATTGATATATACTCCTCCGTCACTAACTTTTAGTTTATCTCCAGGTAATCCCACAACACGTTTTATCAAAAAGTTTTCTTGATATTTGATAATTAGAATATCATTTCTCAGCATTTCATTGTTATAACTTATAATTATCGTATCATAATTACAGAATGTTGGTTCCATCGATGCACCATCAACCTGGGCGATTGAAAAGAAAAAACCATTAATGGCGATTATAATAAATAAGAAAATCGGAACGACGCTGAAGAAATCAGCTACAGTATGAATCTTTTTATAGACAGGGTAATTACTAAGATAGGTTTTTTTAAGACAAACTATCAAATAGATAATATAAATGATAATTGCTACTAAAATAATAGTGTAAAAAACTGTGGTGAAAATATCGGTTAAAAGTGGATTAGGCATGTTATCGTTAGAACGATTTAAGTTAAACATGAATAAAGGATTCTTTTGTAGGACTGTAAATAAAATAGTGTCCATCAACAAAAACAAGAAAAAACTGATGATTAAAAGCGGTGATTTTTTCATCAGTTTTTGTCTTTCTAAAACTTGTTCTTCAAGTTCAAAGTCCATTAATAATCAAGCCCTTCAAAAATTCTACTAAGTTCTGAATACTCTACTAAAACCGTTCTAG
>JAVVFA010000152.1:0-2370 GCA_032251215.1 Candidatus Izemoplasmatales bacterium | reverse complement strand
AATATCCGGTAGATTTTGATGATGATCAATTAAAACTAATTTACAATAATTTAAATAATCTATCTCATTTAACATCTGTGAAGCTACAGTATCCAATATAAATACTAATGATTTCTTTCTCGTTAAAATATCTACTTCATCTAATTCTTGAAAATAATTTAGATTATTGGTATCACCAACAACATAGATGTTTTTTTCTGGAAATTTATCTTTTAAAGCATAATACATTCCAAACTGTGAACCATAAGCATCTAAATCAGGGTTTTTATGTCTAGCAATAATTATCGAGTCATAGTTTTGAATAAGACTGAAAACTTCTCTTTCCATAATTTCCTTGTATAATAAATTTGTAATAATTTATTGATAAATTAATTAGAACAAATTTAAGATACTTCTCCTTTCAATATATTTAATATTTTTTATTTTTATATTTTATTATTTTTTCTAAATCTCCTATAATGAAACTACAAACGTTGTGGAGTGTGTCATATGATCCTTACACTTTGAGTGTGTTATGGAGGGTACAACCACAACTAATATTATAAATGTGAATTAGCTAGTTACACCAAGAGTGTGAATTTACAAGGTTACTTCGTATTAGTCTGTGGTTTCACAATGTTTGTATAAAACAAACAAGGAGGTTTTTTCTTTTGGTTTTTGTTGGTATTGATATCGCTATGGATAAGCACGATATCATCATTATAAACGATTTAGGTGAAGTCGTTTATGATCATTTTATTATCCAAAACAATAGTTCGGGATTTAAAAAACTTCATACAGTTATCAAATCCTGTACGAAGTCGTTTAACGATATTCGTATAGGAATGGAAGCCACTGGTATCTATCATAATAATTTACGAGATTATCTGATATCTAAAGGCTACACTGTATATTGTACTAATCCAATGTTAGTTTCTCTCAGTCGTAAATCCGCCTCACCAAGGATGACTAAGACTGATAAAATTGACTCTATAGCAGTGTGTAGACACCTTATGAATAACATAAATAGCCTTCATCCCTATACTCCTCCATTATATCACTTAGATGAGTTAAAACAATTAACTAGAGATTATAATAACAATAAAGAGTCTCTCGTGAAGGAAAAAGGTAAACTTAAAAGATTACTTCAAATTATTTTTCCTGAATTTCTTAAGCATTTTAATCCTTTTTCTAAATGGGCTTTAGAACTGTTATGGGAATGTCCATTACCTTCAGATTTTAAAGGACTTCATATTGATTCCTTAGCTAATAGAATAGGCACTCACGCTAATCATTTTCATCAAGCTACAGTTATTAAACGTATAGCTAAAGAGTCTATCGGTAATTCTAATGGCCTAAATTCTCATCTAATTAAGTTTTGCATTTCCAATATTATTCATTTTGATTCCCAAAACAAGGAATTAAAGAAGATTATCTCTAATATTATGAAATTGTTTCCAAAGATTCTTTCAGTTCCTGGAATTGGCCCGATCAACGGAGCGACTATTTTAGGTGAGACTGGTGATATTACTAGATTCCCTAATAAACACAAGTACACTTCTCTATATGGAATTGAGCCTATAGTTCATGAATCCGGAAAGTATAAACGTAAACGCACTAAGATTTCTAAGCGTGGTAGTAAGTACTTGCGTACAGCTATCTATAGCGCAGCTAGAGTAGCTTGTGTCGCCTCTAATGCCAAAGACAATAAATTTAGACGCAAATACTTAAAAATGATGAGTAAAGGTGATAAGCACCATACAACAGTTATATTCGCTATAGCAAAAAACATGGCTCATACAATATATAAAATCCTTAAAGATAATTCGTTTTATAACGATGAATTATAATTAATCACCTACATATTTAAAATCTTGGGTTCCATGAACCTCTTTTAATTTTGATTGAATTTCTAAATTAATTAAATTCTTTTATAATTATTTGACTTTTATATAGCTAGCTCCATAAACTTGTATTCATTAAATATTATAACATAGAAATTAGCACTGTCAAGAATTGAGTGCTAATTTTTTTCATTATGTTACTTTTTAATTTAAACGCAATAGAAGGAAGATAAAGTTGCATTTAGTTTTAAAAGATTATATGTCATAATGAATATGTGTTCTAGTCGAAGAAAGGAGTCTTATATGCCTAGACTAGATTATGAAGATTTATTAAGGATTTATAAACTTATCTCTTTAGATTATAAGGCTTACCATATTTCCTCTATCATGCATATACACCCATCTACTTTATACCGGATTATTAAATCAAATATTCAAGTAAAAACATCAAAATATAATCGATCCTATCGATATAAATCTTGTATCCATTTATCCGAGTGTAGAAAACAAGTTAAACGTTGTCCTGATGACTGTCCTAGATTTGAAA
>JAVVFA010000151.1:0-2383 GCA_032251215.1 Candidatus Izemoplasmatales bacterium | reverse complement strand
TGATAAAATCCGGTTTTGTAAAAAAATTTAAAAGCATTCTTTTTAATAAAAACTTCGTTACTTTACTCATTGAATCATCATCTGTGAAATATTCTGCTATTTGACCTCTTGCAATATCTGGGTAATTCTTTTTAAACCACTTTAATATTTTAGGGTTAAAAGATTGAATTGCATATTCACCTTGATATCCTTTAATGAGAATCATAAAAGCTTCGCATAAACGATAAATATCACCCTTTGGTTTAAGTTCAATCAAGAGTGGCACCTTTCCATCAACAAGACTTAACACATCAGTTAACAAAGGTATTTGCTCGTTAGTGTTTAATAGATTCAAATTTTTAATTTGATCATAAGTAACGTCGGTTAATTTTATATTTTTTTTACACATTCTTTTGAGATTTTCATCATGAAAAACCACTACATTTCCATCTTTGAGAATATTGATGTCTAATTCGATTGAGTAACCGTAATCTATAGCTTTTTTAAAGGCTAACAATGAATTTTCGGGTATTGATTTATCCAGTGAATGAAATCCTCTATGCGCTATATAACTGCTTTTAATCCATTCGAGATCTTTCATACAAAAAAGCCTCCCTTTGAGATATATTATATCATGACAGTGTGAAAGTACAAATCAAATATTCATTAATAATATTTTTAATTTCATCACTATTTTTGTTTTTGCTGTTTTTATCTTTTATGTTATAATTAAAAAGAAGAGGTGATGACATGGATAATTTTGTCTTTAATAGTCCTACAAAGTTCGTCTTTGGTAAAGAAACTGAAAATCAAGTTGGCGAATTATTAAAATCATATAAAGCTAAAAAAGTGTTAATTCATTATGGTACGGGTTCAATCAAAAGATCAGGTCTTTTTGATCGCGTTGTTGAATCAATTAATCAAGCTGGTATCGAACATGTTGAGTTAGGCGGAGTAGTTCCTAACCCAAGAGATACTTTGGTTTATGAAGGTATTGATATTTGTAAAAAAGAAAAAGTTGATTTTGTTTTAGCGGTAGGTGGAGGTTCTGCAATCGATTCTGCTAAAGCTATTGCTGCTGGAGCTAAATACGATGGCGATTTCTGGGATTTCTGGGATCGGAAAGTTGAAATTAAAAAAACATTAAAAGTTGGAGTTATCTTAACTATTCCCGCTGCTGGAAGCGAAGGATCTAACTCTTCGGTTATCACGAAAACTGATGGGATGTTGAAACGAGGACTCAATTGTGATATTTATCGTCCAACATTTGCGATAATTAATCCGGAATTGACTTACACATTACCAACTTATCAAACTGCAGCTGGTATTGTAGATATGATGAGTCATATTTTAGAAAGATATTTAACTAAATCAAAGAATGTTATTTTAGTCGACCGTCTAGCTGAATCAACACTAGTTTCGATAATAGAAGCGGCTAGAGTAGTTATGAAAGAACCTACCAATTATGAAGCGAGAGCTACAATTTGTTGGGCAAGTACAATTGCACATAACGGATTTTTAGGTGTTGGCCGAGTCAGCGACTGGGCGACTCACCGTTTAGAGCATGAGTTAAGTGCGCTTTATGATGTTACTCATGGTGCTGGTTTAGCGGTTATGTTCCCAGCTTACATGCGATATACAATCATGGAGGATATTCAAAGATATCGTCGTTTAGCTATCAAGGTTTTCGGAATTAAAGATAACAAGAGAAAACCTATAAAAATAGCTCAAGCAGGAATAAACGCTTTGGAATCTTTCTTTAAGGAAATCGGTATGCCAACAAGTTTCAAAGACATTGGGGCGAGAGAGGAAGACATTCCCGCTCTTGTTGAAAAATTAAGGATTAATGTAGGTGAAAGATTAGGTAATTTTAAAAGCCTAACAATGGAAGATGCAGAGAACATCTACCATATCGCTAGTAAGTAAAAAAGTTTATAAAAAGGCGGATTTACGCCTTTTTTTGTTTGTTAAATTTAATGAATTGATAAAAAATAAAATTTTCTAAAAAAGTTTTATGAAAACGCTTGCGTGTATGTTAAAATATATTTAGTGAGGTGAAAGTAATATGAATATTGGATGTGTAAAAGAAATTAAAAAACTTGAATTTCGCGTTGGTTTGACACCTGGCAGTGTGAACGAATATGTTAAACATGGTCATAAGGTTTATATCGAAACCAATGCTGGCTTAAATTCTGGTTTTCCTGACGAAGAATATGTTAGAGCCGGAGCTAAAGTAATTCCGACTGCAAAGGAAGTCTGGGAAAAATCGGATATGATAGTAAAGGTTAAAGAACCTTTAAAAGAAGAATATCAATACTTCCGCGAAGGGTTAATCCTTTATACTTACCTGCATCTAGCAGCTGATCAAGCTTTAACAGAAGCTTTATTAGCTAAGAAGGTTAAA
>JAVVFA010000150.1:0-2405 GCA_032251215.1 Candidatus Izemoplasmatales bacterium | reverse complement strand
CCGTCACGAAATCATATTGTTTTGTTTTATCCATTTCTTCTGCTCGTCCATGAATTAGCGAAACATCTAACATCGTTAATTCTTGTGTTAATTCTTGTAAAAAGTTTATTCTTTTATTTAAACCGTCTATGATTGTTACAGATAAATTTAGTTCAACGATTTTTAAAGGTAGAGAGGGAAAACCCGCTCCCGCACCGATATCTAGAAGACTTTTACTTTTAAGATCAAATACCTTTGATAGAATTATTGAATCATAAAAATGTTTTTCGTAAACTTCTGTTTTCTCTATTATGTTAGTCAAGTTCATAACTTGATTTTTTGATATTAAATTCTCATAATAAATTGAAAACTTTGGATCATTTAATAAACCCAATAATTCTTGGTCAGATTTAATTATGGTTGGATTCATTTAATTTCTCCTAACTTGCCTATATTCTATCATAATGTGTTTAAATTTGTCATAAGTTTCATGAAACTTATGTTTCATATGTTCTTAAATATACCAATAACATTTGAATATCAGATGGATTAACGCCAGAAATTCTTGAGGCTTGAGAAATGGTAAGTGGTCTAATTTTCGATAATTTTGCACGTGCTTCCAAGGCTAAATTATGTACTTTATCATAATCAATATTTATTGGAATCTTAATGTTGTTCTCTTTTTTTAGTCTTTCAGCTTCTTTAATGCTTTTTTCGATATATCCGGCATATTTAATGTTGATTTCGACTTGTTCTTTAACTTCTTCATTTAAATTAATATCTCTTTGATGGATATTTTCTATATCTTCATAAGATATTTCTGGACGTTTTAATAACTCCGCTAAAGAAACTCTTCCTTTTGGTAAAGCGTAGTTTTTCGATAGAAAATAATCTCTGATATCTTTGCTTGGGTTGATAAATTCTTGGTGAAGATATTTTAATTCTTCATTAATTTGGGTCCGCTTGTTAACAAATTTTTGGTAACGATTATCAGCTATTAAGCCGATTTTGTAACCATAATCAGTCAATCTCAAATCAGCATTGTCGTGGCGCAATAAAAGTCTAAATTCCGCTCTAGAAGTTAACATTCGATAAGGTTCATTGGTGCCTTTTGTTACTAAATCATCAATCAAAACACCGATGTAAGCTTCATCTCTTCTTAAAATTAGAGGTTCTTGATTGTCTAATTTTAAACTAGCGTTAATGCCGGATATCAAACCTTGTGCCGCAGCTTCTTCATAGCCGCTAGTTCCGTTTACTTGACCAGCAAAAAATAAGTTTTTGATAATTTTTGACTCTAAACTTGGCCATAAATCCCTAGCATCAATTGCATCGTATTCAATAGCGTAAGCATATTTGACGATTTCTGCATTTCCTAATCCAGGAAGTGACTTAACCATTTTCTCTTGGACATCATGCGGCATGGAGGTTGAAAAACCTTGTAAGTACACTTCGTCAAGCGAAGCTGATTCTGGCTCGATAAATAATTGATGTCTAGATTTATCCTTGAAACGGACTAACTTATCTTCAATAGACGGACAGTATCTTGGTCCAACTCCTTCTACCAAGCCACTGTACATCGCTGATTTAGTGAGGTTATTTAAAATAATTTCATGAGTAATCGGCGCTGTATGAATTAAGTAACAAGGCCATTCATCGTCTAAAATACGCAAATACTTATCTTCATAGCTGAAGTGATGAATAAATCTGTCACCAGGCGATAACTCCATTTTTGTAAAATCAATGCTATCTCTTTTAATTCTTGGTGGTGTACCGGTCTTTAATCTAAATGTTTTGTGCCCGATATCTCTTAAGTTTTTACTTAGCCCTACAGAAGCCTTTTGATTATCGGGTCCTCTTGATGTAGATGTGTTACCGACAAGGATTTTAGCTTCCATAAAAGTTCCAGTAGTAATAATAACTACTTTAGCATATATTTTTTTCTCATCTTCAAGAATAACACCTTCAATATTTCCTTCATTGATAATCAAACTTTTAACATATGCTTCTTTTAAATCAAGATTAGTGGTATTTTGTAATGTTTTTAACATTTCTTTAGGGTATTCTAATTTATCTGATTGTGCTCTAAGCGCTCTTACCGCTGGCCCTTTGCTTTTATTAAGCATCTTTATTTGCAAGCAAGTCTTATCGGTATTTTTGCCCATTTCACCGCCTAAAGCATCTATTTCTCTAACCAAAGTCCCTTTGGCAGGACCACCGATTGAAGGGTTACACGGCATAAAAGAAACCATTTTAAGGTTTCCGGTTATAAGTATTGTTTTTTTATTTAATCTCGCTAAAGCTAAAGCTGCTTCGACTCCAGCGTGTCCGCCACCAATAACGATTGCTTCATACATAAGATCACTTTCTTTCAAACTAAAGCAAATTATAATGCTTCATTGCATTATAAATACCAAAATCATTAA
>JAVVFA010000149.1:0-2482 GCA_032251215.1 Candidatus Izemoplasmatales bacterium | reverse complement strand
CATCAGGTTTTGCACAAATCGATCTAGCAAAACAAGATGGCCGATGGGAAAAGTGTGACTCTTTACCAGAAGATTTTTCCATTGATGACTTTAAACTTCTATTACATGTAAATCATAAAGCCCTTCAAAACTATTTATCAATGTCTCCATCCATCCAAAAAACTTACGCAATCAGTTATTATTACTTAAAAAAAGCAGAGTCTCGCAAGAAAAGATTAACTACAATCATTGAAAGACTCTTAGAAAACAAACCACCCATGTAAAAAAGCGCAAATGCGCTTTTTTTTGTCTTTATCTCATAATTATTTTGTTTTGTTCATCCAGTAGTTTTACGATAACAGCTTTTTTCTTTAATTCATCATAACCGACCAAAGCTCTTTTATTCATATAGGTATCAATGCGGTTAACCGCAACTGGACCTGGTTTAAATACCCTTCTTGTCTCAATTTCATCTATTCTACCAAAAAAGTTCATATCAACTTTAAAACACATATAAGTAGACCACTTAGATTCTAACTTATCAAGTGTAACTTCTTGGATATGAGTGGGTTTTAATCTTAAGAAATAAATTAATTTTACCAAATTATAAATTACAAGTGGCAAAAAGAATATTAACAGATAAAACAGTCCCATTATCAATAATTCATCATATTCATAATTTTCATCCAATAAGTACTTTAACAATACTGGAAAAAACAATAAAAAAGTAATAATCGAATAAATAATTAAATTCGTTTTATAATGTTTTATTTCCGGAATAGCTCTCAATTTTTCTTCCATATGTTTTAACCTCTATCTTTCTTTCAAAGTAATTATATCATGTTTAGGGCCTAAAACGTAAGAATTTTTCTTATACCAAGAAATAGATATTTTTCTAGTTTAACTAAATCTTTACAGTGACTTATTATATCTTTCTCGTAAAGCTTTTTCACTGATTAAAGGTTTGCTGATAGCGGCTAAAGTCTCGGGAAGAATTAAACCTTTTTCCACTAATTGTTGTCCGGCTTTTTTAACTTCATTTACTATCTTTTTTCCTTCCTCATTCAAACCTGATTTATCGAACATTAAAAATGAGTGCGGTCTTAATATCGGTTTAACAAATTCAACTCCAGCAGTCTTAGAAAAGTCACGGACAATTCTCACAACCGTGTCAAAGTTTTCTATCTCCCACCAACCGCCAACTGAGATTAAGACAAATTTGTTCGTTTTGAAAAAATCATGTTTTATCGCTCTCGTTCTACCATCTTCAAACCTTAACTCCGGTTTAACCAATGGACACAACCTGTTGATAAAATCCTGCATTCTTCCTGGCAGCGGAATATAAATAGGGGTAGCTAACACTATGATATCTGCATCTTTAATCTTCGGATATATTTTTTGCATTTCGTCATTGATGCAGCAATTACCAGGATTGTCATACCAACAATACATTCTTCCGCAAGAACAAGGCTTTAAATCTAAACGACTAGCATAAACAAGCTCAACTTCTGCTCCAGATGTTACCATACCTTCAATAAAGGCTTTTAGCAATAGATCGGTGTCTCCTTTTTCCATGGTTGGACTGCCATTAACAGCGAAAACTTTTACCATAAAATCACACTCCTAAAAAATTTATTAGTGCGAGAATTTTAAGTAAGAACTTACCTTAATTATATACCCAAGAAAAAATAATACAATATTTTAATGTTAATCAACTTTATAAGTGCTGTATAAACTAAACTATATTAATTTAACAGATTAAAAAAAATAAAAATCATAATTATATCATATCGTTCATTAAAATAACATTTTTTATTGTTATATTTCATTTAGATAATCCATTTTGGCATAGATAACTCTAACAATATTAACGAGTTCTCTTTCTTCATCATAAAAATACACAATTAAAAAATTGTCTACAAATGATTTTCTCAAGCAATTATTGTCTAAACTGGGATTCACTAGAATCGAATATGCTTTTGGAAACTTACATATATCTTTAAACTTACTTTCAAATTTCTCAATTAAAGTTAATGCTGATTCAGGATTCAATAACTCTTCTGATACGTAAATAAATATATTCTCCAAATCCAATTTAGCTTTTGGTAATAATTTATAACTTCTTACCATATCTAGATTTCATTTCACTAATGAACATTGGACCATCAGTTTTTAAATCATCTTTGTCAATATCTTTCAAAGAGTCATTAATCATTTTCACTACTTGGTTCTTAGCTAATTCTCGTTCATAGACTTCAATACTCATTAAAACCATTGATCCGTAACCATTTTTTGTTACAAATACCGGTTCATCACTTTCTTCCACAAATTTAGAAATATTTGCTGTGTTTTTTAGTTCATTAATTGGAATAATTTTAGGCATACCAATAAACCTCCTTTATTATGGTATAATTATACCATAAATGTACTACAAGTTCAAATCTCATCAACCGCACGAAAAACTCGGATTTTTCAAAAGTTTAAACCCCCTATGACACATAGC
>JAVVFA010000148.1:0-2485 GCA_032251215.1 Candidatus Izemoplasmatales bacterium | reverse complement strand
GTTAGATCTTTATGAAATATCTGATGCGACTAAATATATAGCGAAAAATAATATAAGAATCAACGCGATTTTTATACCGGTGTTTTCTTTTAATGTTTCGATGTATTTTACTTTAAGAGCTGGTGGCGATACGAGATCGACGATGATGATGGACAGTGGGTATATGTGGATAGTGCAAGTTCCTTTGGTTTTTGTGCTTGCGCGAGTAACTGATTTAAATGTTATAATGTTGTTCTTGATTGTTCAGTTATTGGAATTGCCGAAGTCTTTATTTGCGCTCTCAAGATATAGGAAAGAGAACTGGGTTAGGAATTTAGCGCTTGAAAATAATAAGAATGCTGAGGAATTACTGCTGGAAGTTAACAAATCTTAAAAAGTGGCTTGACACTTAAGGGTTATTTAAATATAATGATTGTTGAAAACTACGATAAGGATAATGAATATACAAAGTATATCAAGAAGAGAGTTGGTTGATTTGGTGAAAGACTGACATAACTATTATTCTATCTACCTTGGAGTGAGACTAATCATCTCCGCTTATCTCGAGCGTTAAAAAGAGAGTAAAGTGCTAGTATAAAACTAGAACTAAGGTGGCACCACGGAAAGATTTCGTCCTTTACTATTTTTTAGTAGAGGATTTTTTTTAAAAAGAAGGGAAAATGGTAATATGTTAGATGTTGAATTGATTATGAGTAATCCGGAATATGTTGAAAAAGCGCTGTTGAAGCGTGGTTTTGAAGTTGATTTTTCTGGATTTATTGAACTTAGAGAAAAGCGTAATACGTTGATTAAAAGAATTGAAGAAGTGAGAGCTTTAAGAAATAAATTATCGAAATCAATCGGTGAGTTTAAAAGAGAAAAGAAAGATACAACTGCACTTTTTAAGGAAATTGAAAAGATTAAAGATGCAGTTGATCAAGATGAAATTGCTTTAGCGGAAACTGAAATAAGAATTAATGAGTTCTTGTTAAAACTACCTAATTTACCTGATGAAGATTTACTGGCTGGTGATAAAGAATATAATTTAGTTGTGACAGTTAATAGGGATAAGCCTGAATTTGATTTTGAAGTTAAAGATCATGTAGAACTTGCGACTTCATTAGGGCTTATTGATTATGAAAGAGCTGCTAAAATCAGTGGTAAAGGGACTTGGATTTATACTAATTTAGGCGCGAGACTTGAATGGGCATTATTAAACTTCTTTATCGATGAACATCTTAAAGATGGATATGAGTTTTTGTTATTGCCACATTTACTAAATTATGAATCTGGGATAACGGCAGGACAGTTTCCTAAATTTGAAGAAGATGTATTTTGGTTAGATGGTGAAAGCCCAAGAAAGTTTTTATTACCTACAGCTGAAACAGCTTTGATTAATGTACATAGGAATGAAATATTAGATTTAAAACAATTGCCAAGAAAATATTTTTCTTATACACCTTGTTACAGAAGAGAAGCGGGAAGTTATCGTTCTGAAGAACGAGGAATGATTAGGGGTTATCAGTTTAATAAAGTTGAGATGGTTCAAATTACATTACCAGATGAATCTGACGACGCTTTCTTAGAATTGATGATTAAAGCTGAGAGTTTAATGAAGAAATTAGGATTACATTATCAAGTTTCTAAACTTGCGGCAGGAGATGTAAGTTTTGCGATGGCTAGAACTTTTGATATAGAAGTTTGGTTACCTTCTATTGGAATTTATAAGGAAGTAAGTTCAGTTTCTAACTCTAGAAGTTTTCAAGCTAGAAGAGGCATGATAAGATATAGAAATGAAGATGGTAAGGTTGATTACGTTCATACATTGAATGGATCAGGACTCGCTACATCTAGACTTTTACCAGCAATCTTAGAACAAAATCAACAAGCAGACGGTTCAGTAAAAGTTCCTGATGTTTTAGTTCCTTATTTAGGTGGTATAACAGTTTTATCAAAGGTGAAGTAGATGGTAGTTGATAGATTAAGGGCAGTAATCAATTTAGATAATTTACTTCATAATTATAAGTTGTTAAAGAAACTTAATCATGATAAAGAAATCTTTGCGGTTGTGAAAGCTGATGCTTATGGACATGGTAGTAAGGAGTGTTCAGTTCATCTTGAAAAGCATGGCTGTAAGTGTTTCGCTGTAACTGTTTTAAAAGAAGCGATTGAATTAAGAAGTGTTGGGATAAAGAGTGAAATATTAATCTTTGGTAAAACCGATCCTTTAAATGTTAGTTATTTAGCCGATTATAATTTGGTGCAAACAGTTGATTCTTATGAGTACGCTCATAAGTTGAATCAATACGAGAAAAAAATAAAAGTGCATTTAAATATTGATACAGGAATGACGAGATTAGGAATATTCGCTCAAAGATTTGAGGAGTTAGAAAAAGCAGTAAGTGAAATAAAAAAGATCAGTGAATTAGAAAATATTGAAATAGCTGGCATTTATTCTCACTTCACTTCCGCTGAAAGCGACAAAGAATTTACTCTTAAACAACAG
>JAVVFA010000147.1:0-2500 GCA_032251215.1 Candidatus Izemoplasmatales bacterium | reverse complement strand
CATTGGTCTTCTTGAAGGAATAGTCACTTTAAAGATATCATTTCGTAATTTAAACTTGAATCTTAGTCTTTTTAGAATGTCTTCTACTACCTCTTCAGAATAATTATAACCAGTAACAGAATTTAACTTTTCCAGGCTTAAATTAATTGTCTTGTTTTTTATTTTAACTGTATTATAGTAACTAGGAAGGCCCACAACAATAGCCTTTGCATACTTAACGAGGAGTTCGCATGCGTAGTTTAAAGCTTCTAGAGTTTGGCTAGAGTCAATTCCTTTTTCAAACCTTGAAGATGATTCACTTTTAAGATTTAAGCGGTTTGCTGTCTTTCTAATTTTTACTGGATTAAAAACAGCACTTTCAAGTAGTATTCTTTTTGAATTATTATCAATTTCAGTTTCGAGGCCACCCATGACACCTGCTAAAGCGATTGGTTTGTTACCATCAGTTATCACAATATCGCCGGCTATTAAATTCCTTTTTTCACCATCAAGTGTCAAAATTGTTTCATTTTCAACCGCTTCCCTAACAATGATTCTATCACTTTGAATTTTGTCATAATCAAAAGCATGTAAAGGTTGACCATATTCCAGCATTACATAGTTTGTTATATCAACAACATTATTAATCGGTCTAATGCCACATGCTAGAAGCCTTGATTTCATCCAGTAAGGACTGTCTTTAATTACAATATTTTCAAGGATTTGACCATAATATACTGTACTGCTTTTTGTTTGAGTGAAAATACTTACTGGGTTTTCAGAAGTTTTTCTGACTACTTTTGGTTCAGTTAACTCAAAATTTAGATTAAGCATACTTGCAGTATCATAAGCAACTCCTCTAATTGAAAGAAGGTCAGACCTATTGGCAGTTAAATCTAAATCTAAAACATAGTCATCCAAATGAAGATATTTAATCGGATCATCACCAGGAATAGCATCAGAACCTAAGACATATATACCTTTTTCTTCATTATCAAATTCTTGAATGCCTAATTCAGCTAGAGAGCAAATCATACCATTTGATTCTACACCTCTAATTTTAGCTTTTTTAAGTTTAAAATTACTAGGTAAAACTACTCCAACTTTAGCTACTATCACTTTTTGATCAGCAGCTACATTTGGAGCACCACAAATAATTTGAAGTTCTTCATCACCAACATCAACAATACAGACACTTAATTTGTCCGCATCCTCATGTTTCTTCAAAGATTTCACATGACCAATTACCAAACCATCAATATCAATTAATTTATCTAATCCGGCTACTTCTTGGCTCATTAAGTTAAATTTTTTCACTAATATGTCTTTATCAATATTTTGTTCAAAATATTGATTTAGCCAATTTAAAGATATTTTCATTTATAAAATCACCCCTTAAAACTGTGAATTAAATCGAAGATCATTAGTATATAATAATCTAATATCTTCGATTCCATGTTTTAGCATCGCGATTCTTTCTATACCCATTCCCAATGCAAAACCTTGGAATTTCATCGGAGCATAGCCGGCGGCTTTTAAGACATTATTATTAACCATTCCAGCTCCTAAAATTTCAATCCATCCAGTGTTTTTACACATTGGACAACCAGTCCCGTTACATTTAAAGCAGCTTACATCTACTTCTACAGACGGTTCTGTAAATGGAAAATAAGACGGTCTTAATCTGATTTCTCGTTTTTCACCAAATAATTTTTTAGCAACCAATAATAAAGTACCTTTTAAATCAGCTAATGTTGTTTTTTCATCAACCACCAAAGCCTCTATTTGCATAAATTGATGTGAATGCGTTAAATCGTCATCATCTTTACGATAAACTACACCGGGACAAATAATTTTTAAAGGTTTTTTAGAAGTATTTTCCAAAAGACTTCTGACTTGTACTGGCGAGGTATGAGTTCTCAATAACAAATCTTCAGTTATGTAGAATGAATCCTGCATTTCTCTAGCTGGATGGTCTTTAGGTAAATTTAACATTTCAAAATTATAAAGATCGGTTTCAATCTCAGGTCCTTCTTTGATTTCATAACCTAAACCCATAAAAATATCTTCAATTTCTTCAGTAGTTTTGTTTAAAATATGTTTATGTCCTAATGCTAGTTTTTTACCCGGTAAACTGATATCAATAGTTTGAGATTTTAATAACTCATTGATTTTTTTAGAATCGATAATTTGTTTTTGTTCATCAATCAAGGCAGATATTTCTTGTTTAGCTTCATTAATGATTTTACCTACAAGTGGTTTTTGATCACTTGGTAAATTTTTTAAGTCTTGCATTAGGTCATTGAATTCGCTTTTTTTGCCTAAATACATGGCTTTAATATCAAGCAACTCATTAATCGTTTTACAATTTTTTATTGCTTCTCTTGCTAGAGAAGTCATTTTGTTTAATTTTTGTTCCATTGAATTATCTCCTTTTTATATAAAGAACAAAAGTAATCTAAGATTAGTCTTTTAAAACGATAACTAACCAAATAGGTAAGTTCGCTTTGGCGTGTTCCAA
>JAVVFA010000146.1:0-2509 GCA_032251215.1 Candidatus Izemoplasmatales bacterium | reverse complement strand
CTGCCTATCATATTTTCTTCAGTTATAAAACTATCATTTCGATCAATAAAAAGACTAACAACCAACAACTCATCTTCTAGCATTAAACGCGAATAATTTTGTTTCAAAGTGAAATAATTAACCGCTTTAGGATTTTCCTTATAAGTAATAACTAATATTGTCCCTATAACCAAATAGAGACCAATAATAATTAAAATTACTCTTTTCATCTAATTCTTTCCTTGATAATTTCATAATATTCTGTCTGAACAGTAAAAGTTTCCCAACCACCTTCTTTAGTGTTAATCCAAAAGAAATAATACTTTCCAACACCATTATTAACTTCACCTGTCCCTCTCGTGATGATCTTAACATAAGTCTTAGGGTCAACTATAATCTGAAACTCGTAGCTCTCTTTACTAGTAGTAAGCTTTGAATAAGAAATAGAAGCTTTGATATCAGCATCAACCGCACCCTTAAACTTCTTGACATCACCTTTGACATTAAGTTTAATTCCTCCGGTTGCTGATATCTGATATGAAGTTTCTTCTTTTGTTTCTAAATTAATATTATGCTTAATCGTCGAAAAACCATTATTATAAATTTTAAGTTTAGTTTCAGAAACAAACTCTACCGGTTCATTACCATTAACGACATTTATCCGCCAACCCATAAATTTCTTTTTCTTGATTTCCTTATAATTATCCGAATAATCATCAACTGAGTAATTCTTCAATAAAAACGCTTCATCATTATCAAAGATAATTTCTTGATAATTAACATAACTTTCAGCTTTTACAGTAAACACACTCAGTGACAATACCCCACACAAAAACAAAATAATTCCTAATTTTTTCATAAAAAAACCTCCTCTTTATTTAAATACTACTTATGAGGAGATCAATTTCTTTTATTTTAATGGATTTTCTTTAAATACTTTTATCGCATCTTCATAACCGAGATCAAAACGCTTTTTTGCTTGTTGCTGATCGAAGTTTAAAACACCGCCTAAAGAACGCCAATGTCTGATTTCAATAAATTTGGTTTTAGGATAATTGTTTTTATTGATAAAGAAGATTCGATGTAAATGGATAACAACAATCACATCGCAACCTAAATCAACCAAAGGTTTAACAGGAACATTATCATATAAACCGCCATCAAAGACTTGCTTACCTTCAAGACTAACAGAAGGAAAAACAAAAGGAATCGAACTTGAAGCTAAGATTTGTTTATAAATCAATACTTCTTTTTGCTCATGCAAAGGCGAATAAATCACCTGTGACTCATTTTTAATATAATGCTTGAAAGAAGCCTTCAATAAACCTAAAACACCTTCATCTGCCATTCCTGCAGGTGACAGAGTAATAAATATCTTCTTTTCTTTTAACTTCTTAATATCTAAGTTATCTCGCAAAAGTTTTTCCAAAGCATCGATTTCATAAATTCCGCTATTAACAACATCCATTTTCTTTTCTCTAAGAGTTTTAAATACACTGGTTGTTCCCGCTAAATCAGCTGTGGGATAATCAAGCCACAAGCTTTTAATTTCATCAACGCTTTTACAAGCCAAAAAAGCAGCATTAACTGAACCAATGCTGGTTCCAGAAATCGCGTAGACTTTATCAAGATAGCCTAAATCTTCCATTGCTTTTACTACACCGATTTGATAGGCACCTCTAGCACCACCACCGGTTAAGCATAAACCTAATTTTTTCACATACACCCTCTTTAATACATTAGTTTCTCTTGATTTTGAAATACTTCATTAATCGTACCTCCACCAAGACAAACATCATCTTGATAGAAAACCGCTGCTTGTCCAGGAGTAACTGCTCTAATAGGTTTATTAGCAATAACTTCTAGAGTTGTCTCATCAAGCCATTTAATTAATACCGTATTATCTTCTTGACGATATCTAAACTTAGCACTACACTCTAAAATACCACTAAACTTCTCTTTAGCAATCCAATTCACACCTTCCACAATCACTCTATTAGAAAACAATCTTGGATGATTTATTCCTTGTCCTGCTAAAAGGACGTTTTTTTTAATATCTTTACCCACTACAAACCAAGGTTGATTGCTGAATCTACTATCGCCACCGATATTTAAACCTTTTCTTTGGCCAATTGTATAATACATCAAACCGTCATGATGTCCAATAACAGTGCCATCAAGCGTTTGAATCTCACCTGGAGCCGTATAAATATAATTCTTCAAAAAATTTTTGAAGTCTCTTTCACCAATAAAACAGATTCCTGTGGAATCTTTTTTAGTTGCTGTTGGAATATGGTTATCAATTGCGATTTGTCTAACTTCTTTTTTATTCAATTCACCGACAGGAAAAAGACTTTTAGACAATTGATCTTGATTTAATTGTGATAAAAAATAACTTTGATCTTTATTATTATCTTTACCTCTCAGTAAGAAGTAATCACCATTTTTTTCTACTTTTCTTGCATAATGTCCATAAGCAAAATAATCAGCGCCTAACTTAGTCGCAACTTCTTGGAAACCGGCAAATTTA
>JAVVFA010000145.1:0-2513 GCA_032251215.1 Candidatus Izemoplasmatales bacterium | reverse complement strand
AACAGTTGCTCAAGATGGATTTAGAACTTTTATAAAATGCTGTAATAGAATTTATGAACCGTTCGCGATAAACAATAATTTTGAAAATAAACTAATCATCGAACCACATAAAGTAAGTATTGAAGAAATTAATGATGAATTAAAAATTAAAGTGGTTGTTAGTTACTTTGGATTACCAAATGAAGAAATTCCCGCTTTAGTTAGAACTGTAAAATTATATAACCTAGCTAATCAAGAAATTGATTTGGAAATAATAGACGGTTTGGCAGAAATTCTTCCGGCCGGAGTTAGAAATGAAGAATTTAAATCGTTATCCAATCTCTTGCAAAGTTGGATGGATGTAGATTGCTTAGAAGAAGGTTTTGGCTTTTTTAAACTAAGAGGATCTACAGGAGACAGCGCTGAAGTCTCAGAGGTAAGTGAAGGTAATTTCTATGTCGGCTTTGATAAAAACGGCTTATTAAATTTAGTAGCTGATAGCGATTTAATATTTGCTTATGATACATCAAAAAGCAATCCATTAGGTTTTGTAAGAAATAGTGTGGAAGAAATCTTGAAATTTGAACAAGTTAATAAGAATAAGGTTCCTTCAGCTTTTGTTCCTCTTAAGATAACACTTGATAAAGAATATGAGTTCTTCGCAATTGCAGGACACACACACTCTTTAAATAATTTAAGAAATAAAATTACACAAATCACAAATATTGATTATATTAAAAATAAAGAAATTGAAGCTAAAGAAATCATTGAGGTTTTGTTAGAAGATGTTCATACTGAAACAGCTTATCCTCAATTTGATGCTTATATCAAACAAAATTATCTTGATAATCTCTTGCGTGGAGGTTATCCAATGCAAATTGGTAAACAAATTTATCACATTTACGCTAGAAAACACGGAGATTTGGAAAGAGACTATAACTTCTTTTCATTAGCTCCAGAATATTACTCAACAGGTCCTGGAAACTTTAGAGATGTTTGTCAGAACCGCAGATTAGATTCTATGATTCACAGAGAAGTAAAATTCTTCAATGTTTTTCAATTTGGTAATTTAATACAACTAGATGGTTATAATCCTTTATCTGTTAATGGGATTACTTATCGAATTATTGAAGAAAAGAAGCAAGATTTAGTCAATAAGCACTTTGGTAAAGAAAAAGCAAAATTGGATAAGCTATTTAGTCGTAATTTTACACCTGGAGATTTAGTGAATTTCGTTGAAAGAAATGGTATTGAGGCATTAACGAATGAAGAGGAATATTTAGAAGATATTATCAATAACTGTGTATTAAAAATTGAAAGTAATTTCGGAGAAGGATATTGGATTGATCACTTTACTTATTTTTTAGATTTGGTGGAATCATACCTAGCTGTTTATCCAGATGATTTTCTAGACTTCTACTTTAACAAAAACATTTTTATGTATTATCAATCACCGATAAGAATTCTTAATCAAGAAGAAAAAAGTGTGCTAGTTAGCGATGATAAAGTAAGGCAATATAAGAGTCTTGAGCATTTAGATAGACCAGGGGATTTTACAAAAGCTGGCAATGAATATTTTAAATCAAGTCTTTTCGTAAAATTATTTGTTTTAGCCCTTAATAAGTTTTCTTTATTAGATCCAGATGGCTTAGGTGTCGAAATGGAAGCTGGTAAACCGGGATGGAACGATGCGATGAATGGCTTGCCTGGACTTTTTGGCTCTGGAGTATCAGAAAGTATCGAATTAAAAAGAATTTTAGATTTCATGGTTAAATATCCTTATTCAGAAAAAGTTTCATTACCTGAAGAAGTATATGAATTATTCAAAGGTGTAAGTACAAGTTTTGCTTATGCTGATCGTGTTAAAACAAGAGAAGAATACAGAAGCAAAATCACTAACGGACTTTCAGGAAATTATGTTGGAGTTGATGGTAACACTATATTTTCTACCATTAATCACATGCGAGCGTTTATTGATGTTTCGTTGAATAAACTCTATGACGAGTTTGACGGAATGATTCCGACGTATTTAACTTATGATGTCAAAAACTACAAAGTTTCTAAAGTGCAAAATGGTATCCATAATGGATATAAGACGGTTAAACCTTTAAGCTTTATAAGAAATGCAGTTTCTCCTTTCTTGGAAGCACCAGCAAGATTATTGAAAATTGATTTTCCAAAAGATAAACTGGCGAAGATGGTTAATCATATTAAAAAGAGCGATTTATATGATGGGGTACTTAAACAATATAAAACTTCAGTTCCTTTGGATAATGATACTTTTGAAATCGGTAGGGTAAAAGCTTTTACTCCTGGATGGTTAGAAAGAGAAAGCAACTTCCTGCATATGACTTACAAATATTTAATCGGTCTATTAAAGGCTGGGTTGTATCAACAATTCTTTGAAGAACTTAAAACTAATTTGGTTTGTTTTATGGATGCTTCAGTTTATGGAAGAAGTATTTTAGAAAACTCAAGTTTTATCGCAACTTCTAATAATCCTAATCCAAAAATCTATGGTCAAGGTTTCTTTG
>JAVVFA010000144.1:0-2550 GCA_032251215.1 Candidatus Izemoplasmatales bacterium | reverse complement strand
GGAATAAGATACGGTAAATAAAACATAAAACAAATTACAAGAACAAAAAGCGAGTAATTATAAATTTTTGGAATAATTAATTTTTTACTAAAAGTATTTTTAGTTTTTATGATTATTGCTATTTCCTTTGGTTTAGTAGTTATCCCTTTTATTGTTATATTCCTACTTAAAGAACCTATTGAGATTAATGATGTTATGCATCAATTCAGTGACCCAGAATATCAATCTTTCATGATAATATTTATTAGTGCTTTTGGCTTGATAACATTAATATTTTTAATTGTTGCTTATATTTTTAAAATCCAAAAACCCTCTGATTATATCATTATAAATAAGGATAATAATTTTAGAAAATATTATCAAGTAAATTATAAGAAAAATCAAAGCTTGTTCATTACTGAAAATGGTGCTTTTTACTATAATAAATTGACCAATCAAATCAGAAAAATAAGTGATTATCGAGAAATTCAGGTTTTAAAAGGCAAATATATTTTTTGGCTAATTTGGGATGATATAATTGATTATCGAGTTATAAAGAAAAATAAAAAAACAATTCTTATTTTCAGTTCAGAGAAAAGTAGAATTGTTTTAAATTATCGCTATTATTTCCCAATTAGTAAGAGTAGTTTACCTGAAGAAATAACGGAAATCATCAGCAATAAATCGCCTTCAAGAAACTCAATACAATCTTTTTACACTTATTACTTCACTGATAATAATCGCCAATTAAGTATAAAGCATAGTATTACCGTGTTTAACGCCTTGAATTCTGATTACTAATTAATTTCGTTTAAAATGTTTTTTATAGCAGTAGAGCCTTCATGAAACTCAGAGACTTGGTTATCTGTTACCCTGATTATAGTCGGTGTACCTTTTACACCACTGGAAGGATTGATGTCTAGCGATGATGTAACTGTCACAAGATATACTTTTGCGTTTTTCGCGCGATAAAGTGTATCTAAAACTTCTGATTTTACCGTCTCGCAAGCATAACAATCAGGTCCATAATAATAGATGTAATAATCATTTTCCGGCATGTTTAGTTGTTCTTCAGCATCTTCAATAAATTGCCCAACAAAATCACTATAATCGACATCTAGATAAGATATGGTAGTTGTTGCTTTATCACAGCCATAAATTATTAAGCTGAACGCCAAAATTAAAAATAACTTAAATACTTTCTTCAAAATTTTCACTATCCTTTGCTTTAATTAGCATTGAAACACGCTTATAAATTAATAATACCACAATGCTTACTAAAACACCTTTAAAAAGATTAAAAGGTACAACCGCAAACATAATGAAAGTAAATAGGTTGGTAATCAATGGGTTTAGTGCGCTACCCATTGCAACAAAATCAGCGACTGTAACTGCCCATTCAGGTGTTGATAAAAAGAATGCGTAAGCTGGCAATAGGACAAAAGCATTCATCAGCGCTCCGAAAAACGCCATAGAAAGTGTCCCGACAACAAGCCCAATCAAGGCTTGTTTTTTCGTCTTGTGACGATGATAAATAAAACTAGCTGGAACCACTAAGGCAATTCCAACGATAAAGTTAGCTAATTCGCCAACGCCCATCGTGATTGAACTAGTGATGATAAGATTAAGAATAATCTTTATCGCTTCAATCGTGATACCAGCAACCGGTCCAAAAGCGAATGCTCCAACAAGAACTGGTACTTCGGAAAAGTCAAACTCATAAAAGTTTGGCGCAAACCAAAGTGGAAACTCTAAAAACATTAAAACAACGGAAATTGTGCCTAATAAGGCGATGATCAGTAACTTTCTGATACTCTTCTTTTTATTCATTTCTTTCTCCTCCAGAAAAAATATCCGTAAAAACGGACATTCTTCAGGCACAGATATACTTCTTCCATCCAGACTGTAACTGTCGGTTTAGGAGTTTCGCCTAATCATGCCTAAGCTCGCGGACTATAACCGCCGGTAGGGACTTGCACCCTGCCCTGAAGTGTTTTTAACATCTCTATTATAATATATTGATACCCAATGTCAAGAGTTTTATATGTTTTTTGCAATCGCTCTGACAAGTGACGCTTCAATCGATTCAATATTTAGCGGTAATGCCAAAATATAGACATGGTCATTTAATTTATCAATATTAGTTAAATTTTCTAATAAGTGGATGCCAGACTTAAGCAAATCTTTATGCATCTTTAAATCAAGTTCATGGTGATAGGAAAAATTGGGTATATCCGCTCCTAGTAAGGTGATGTTGTTTTCTTTAAGAAAATTGTAAATTGAAGGTTCAAAAATCGCATGCTCATAATAAGCTTTTGTATTAAACTTATTTCCATGATTTAAATCCAACAATAAAATACGTTCTTTGTATTTTTGTTGATGGTATTTGTTTTCTAAATCTGACGTTAAAATAACTCCTTGAACAATATTCGGTTTTATTACATTTGCCTTTCCCATAAACTTTTCAAAATTAATCTCTTCTTCTTTTGCATAAACATGATTCTTAAAGTCGATGTGAGTACCGATGTGCATATTAAGGTACAATTGATGTAAATTGTACCCATCTTCTGT
>JAVVFA010000143.1:0-2580 GCA_032251215.1 Candidatus Izemoplasmatales bacterium | reverse complement strand
AAACCAGTTAATCAACCAAGAGCAAACACGACTAAAATGGCTGAATTATCCAATGGAAAAGATACGATGACAGGGCACTGGGAATTGATGGGAATAAAAACAACAGTACCATTCAAGACCTTTACAGATACTGGTTTTCCAGAAGATTTGATTAAGGAAATTGAAAAGTTATCAGGCAGAAAAGTCGTTGGTAACAAATCTGCATCCGGAACCGAAATAATTGAAGAACTAGGACCACATCAAATGGAAACTGGTGATTTAATTGTTTATACTAGCGCCGATAGTGTACTACAAATTGCTGCTCACGAAGAAATTATTCCTCTTAAAGAACTATATGAAATCTGCGAAAAGATCAGAGAGTTAACTTTAGTTGAAAAATGGCGTGTTGGTAGAATCATCGCTCGTCCATATCTTGGCAATAAAAAAAGTGGATTTAAAAGAACAACTAATCGCCATGATTATGCCTTAAACCCTACTTCAGAAACAATATTAAACATTATGGAAGAATCTAAATTTGATATCATCTCAGTAGGTAAAATTAGAGATATTTTTAATGGTTCAGGAATCACTAATCATTATGGTATTAAATCCAACCATGATGGCATGAACAAAGTAATGGAGCTTACACAAAAGGATTTTACAGGACTTTGTTTTATAAATTTAGTGGATTTTGACGCTTTATACGGCCATAGAAGAGACTTTGAAGGTTATAAGAATGCAATGGAAGAGTTCGATAAAGATTTAGGAGACCTAATAAAACTGTTGAATAATGATGATTTATTGATAATTACTGCTGATCATGGTAATGATCCAACTTTCAAGGGAAGTGATCATACACGAGAATATGTCCCATTATTCATCTATGCCCATGATTACAACGGAAAGTTTTTGCCAGAAAGATCAAGTTTTGCCGATGTTGGAGTTACAATCGCCGATAATTTCAATCTATCAGGAACCGATATTGGCTGCAGCGTATTGAGAATGTTGGAATAAACAAAAGGGACTAAAATTTTAGTCCCTTAAATCATTGATAAGCATTTGTTTTTTCTTCAAATCACGAGCGAGAGTTTTTAACTCTCGTTTTTCTTTTCGATTAATTTGTTTTGTAGTTTTCTTCATTATCGTTCTAATCTTACGGTTATTTTTTGTTAATTTAATATATGGTTTATAAGTATTTAACACTTTTTCAAAAGCTTGTGACAAACTATTGATATAACGTTTACTTTGAATTAAAGTCGAATTATATTCGCTAGTAAGAGTTTCAATTTCATTTTCATAGAAATTTTGTTTTTGAAGCTGCTGCTGAACATAACGATTTTCCAATAATTGTAATTCTTGTTGTTTTTGCGAAATCTCTAAATCTTCCTTATTTTTAACGCTTTCAGTTAGAGATTTAGCTTCTTCAATAATTTGCTTTTTCTCATCGCTAAGTTTAGTCATAACATCTTGATGTATGACTTCAATGTCATTAATTTCAGCGTGATATTCTTCAGTGATTTTGTCTTTTTCTATCTGAATTTGATTGATATATTCAAGCACTTTATTTTGATCTAAACCTGGTTGTTCTTCAAAATAGATGTTTATATAATTATCCAATAAATCTTTTGTTTTATAATCCAGCTCAGCTTCGGCTGTTTTTAACTTAAATTGATAACGGCCCTGCATTCTTTCAAGCGTTTGATGGAATGTCGGTTCTAAAGGATCTATCTTATTTTCCAAGTAAACTTTTAAATATTCATATCTTTCCTTAGCGCTATTGTAAAGTTCTTGCATCTCATCAATCGTATCATCGCGTAAGTTAACAGCTTCAGTTAAAGCTTCTTCCAAATGATCATCAAGATTTCTTAATCTACGTCTTGCATTTATTGTAATTTCATTTTCGCTTAAAGTAATCTCTGAATCTTTGATTTTTTTATCATATCTTTCTTTTAATTTCGCTAATTCTTTACTAAGACTATTTTTATCTTTATTATTGACATTTTCTTCAATTAAATAGTTATATTGATAAAGCTTAGATTTATACTCATCAATCAAATCATCTTTTCGTTTCTTTGATTGTCTTTCTTGATTTTCAATGATATCGTCATAGTACTGTCTTTCTTCATCAACAGCGGTCATAATTGCTTGAACTCTAATTTTAAACTCATCATTAGCTAAATTGATTTGCTCTTCAGCAAAACGCATTTGGTTCATATAACCTGTTAAAATAAACTCATTATTAATTTTAGTTTCATCATTAACACGGTTTGATTGCATCACTAAGAAGCGCTTTTCATTTTCAAACATCGTTTTGAAGTGAATAGCGGTAATATCATACTCTTTCAAAGCCAATTTAACTCCAGATAAAGCTTCGACTAATTCAATATTATGCGCTTCACTATTTCTAATGTAGTTGACTAATAAATTAGTAACATAACTTAGATAAGTTCGATTTAAATTATTAATTCTCATTTCATATTTCAAATAAGAATTGATAGCTTTATCAAGCCGAAAAATATTATGTTTTTCGGTAAATAAATGATTTTTAGAAAGAGCAGTATCTGCTCTTTTTCCAATAAAAAAAGTTTGGACATCTAAGAT
>JAVVFA010000142.1:0-2646 GCA_032251215.1 Candidatus Izemoplasmatales bacterium | reverse complement strand
ATTAGTAATGGTTATATCTAGTGCTGTTGTTGGGGTAGCTTTGTTATTACCAGAGGCTTTTGATATATCAACCACTGCAAAAACAATTATTGCAATTATTGCTTCAATATTTATTGTATTAATACTAGATCCTTTGAAAAGAGGAATTGCAAAAGTTACAGACAAGTTATTTTTTAAAGCTAGTGTAGATTATCAAACATTGTTAGCTGATTTATCTCAAATTATCAATAAAGAGATTGATATGGATAGGCTGTTATACTTAATGGCAAAAAAGATTGAAAAAGAAATTAAATTAAAGAATGTTAGTATTTATTTAGCTGGTAGTATTGGAGGCGCTTTTTATAAACGAAAAGGCAGGGTTGATAAAGATGGTAAGAAAAAAACGCTGGGTAATACCCATGAGATGAATGATAGTGATGAGCATGATTTTAGTAGTCGAATATCACATAATAACCCTTTGGTTGAACATTTAAAAGAATCACAGGAAATTATTGTATTAGAAGCACTAGAAAGGAAGATAGAAGACACACAAGATGAAAAATATCGACAAAAATTAGAATTATCTAAGAAATCGTTAGATGATTTGGATGCAGGGGTTGTCGCTCCTGTGAATGTCGGTAATAAACTAAATGCAATCATGGTTTTTGGGCCCAAGCTTTCTGGTGATCCATTCGGTAGTGAAGATATAGAATTATTCAAACTTATCGGTCCACAATTATCTTCCGCTTTAGAGAAGTCACGTCTTTATGAAGAGGCTAAACAATTTTCCGAAAGATTGAAGAAAGAGGTTACTTTAGCTACAGAACATTTGCAAAGTACGAATGTGCAGTTGCAAGAACGAAATAGATTCTTATCCGCTTTACAAAAAGTTACTACGTTGATGACTCAGACTTTGGATTTCAAAAAAGTAACTCAATCAATCGCTGACAGTATCTCCACAGAGCTTGGTTATCTTGGCGGTATAGTTATGTTCTTGGGTAAAGATCGTCATAAACTATTTCCTGACGCTGTTACGCAGACTCCTGTTATTAAACAAGCTCTTAAATTATTACCAAAATCTTATTCAGAATTTTATGGTGATTTCCTTAAAGATAAAAGTAGTTCGATAACAGCAATCAAAGAAGGTAAAGTTCAGATAGGTCATGACCTTTATGATTTTATTGGTCCGGCTATTCCTAAACTAGTTAGTAAAGCAATCCAAAAATTGGTAGGGGTGAAGACGATAGTTGCTGTACCAATATTCTCTGAAAGCAAAGTAATCGGGGTGATAGATTTTTTATTGAAGGATGAAGCTAATGATATCAAGGAAACGGATTTATCTATGATGAATGCCTTGGCCAATCAAACAGGGATCGTCTCTAGAAATATAGAATTATATTCACAAGTTCAAGCATCAAATACAGAACTTGCCGAGGCGAATGTTCACTTGCAACAGCTGGATTCTGCGAAGTCAGAGTTTGTTTCGATTACTTCTCACCAACTCCGTACGCCGATGACGGGTATCATGGGTTATCTTTCTATGATTTTGCAGGGAGATTTCGGGAAGGTACCAAAAGAACAGAATAAAATATTAACAGAGTTATTAGAAGAGTCACAACGAATGATTCGAATAATCAATTTATTTTTGAATGTCAGTAAAATAGAATCAGGCAAGATGCAATTAAATTTCGAGGAAGTGCAGATAGAAGATGTTGTAGAGAGAGTTATTGATATGGTTCAGCAACCAGCTGATGATAAAGGCTTGAAATTAATTTATAAAAAATCAGCCAAGCCTCTACCTAAGGTCTGGGGAGACAAAGATAAACTAGGTGACATCGTTTTGAATTTCACTGACAATGCAATAAAATATACGGAGAAAGGAACAGTTACTCTGATCACAGAGGTAACGGGTGATTATATGCATTTCGCGGTTAAAGATTCTGGTCGTGGGATCGACCCTGAAGAGGCTAAGAAACTATTTACCAAATTTGTCCGTGGTTTCGGAATAGCCCAAGTTAATCCAGATGGATCTGGTCTTGGATTATATGTAGCTAGAAGATTGACGGAGGCTCATCATGGGGAGATTTGGGTAGAATCAGAGGGAGTGGGTAAGGGATCAACTTTCCAAGTGAAGATTCCATTATTTAATGGACAGAAGGTGGAAGAGCCGAAAAAATAATTTTACTTAATGCTTTTTTTCTATGAATAGATGGGATGTAATATTTGAAAGTAATCCTAAGTACAAACCCTTAAATGAGGTTTTTTTTAATATTCTTCTAAATAAAATTAAAGTAGCTAATAATCATAAACTAATAAGTGTTGTTGATTTGGGTTGTGGATCAGCAAATACAGTATTTCAGTTTGCTAAAAAAGGTTTCGAAGTGGTAGGAATTGATTACTCAAAAGTTGCTTTAAAAAAACTACAACAAAGAATCGATGAATCTGGTTTGAGTAATATTAAATTGATTAATGAAGATTTGAACAATATACAAACTAAGCTATCTGCGGATATCTTTCTATGTAATTACGTCTATTCTTTTATTGAAAAAAAAGCTTTAAAAAAAATGACTCCTCATTTTGCAAAACCTGAAATAGCTGCAGTTTTACCTTGTATGAAAGTAAAAGATCCTAAAAATTTTTTACAAAAAGTTCAATGGTATGAGTATA
>JAVVFA010000141.1:0-2684 GCA_032251215.1 Candidatus Izemoplasmatales bacterium | reverse complement strand
GTTTTTTATTATTGTCTTATTTTTTAAGTTGACTTTTTATAGTTATTCTCCTCATAGTCCACTTCTTTAAGTTTATTCTTTTCTTCTTCGATTAAGTCATGAACAAGTGCGCTTAGTTCGTTAGTATCCATATCTTTGAATTTTTCATAAGATATTATTGGCAAAACTTTAATATATACTTTGGATTTAAAAAATTTAAAGGCATCTACAGTTTTATGCATATTAAATAAAACAACAGGAGAAATGTCAGCCTGAGCTTTTTGAGCGATTTTGAAAGAACCACTTTTAAACTCTCCAATGATATTAGCATGACTTCTTGTTCCTTCAGGGAAAATTCCTAGCGGTTGACCTGCTTTAACCTGTTTGATAGCTTGCAAAACAGCTTGTAATGCTCGTCTATCGCCGACTTTTCTTGATAAAGGTATACAGCCAGTGCCTCTTAAAATATTTTTTAAAACTGGATACTTGAAAAGTTCTTCTTTAGATAAATATGCTAAAGCATAGTTTTTATATACTTGTTTTACATAAAGTGGGTCGGTGTATTCAATATGATTTGAATAAACCATGAAATTATTGTTTTTAGGCAAATTTTCTTTTTCTATCACAATTGGCTTCACACGATATAAAAAATTAAAGATATATTCGTTGAAAAAATTAAACATTTTATGTTTTCTTAAACTATCATGTTTAAAATTTTCAGTTGTGTAAATTAAAAAGACAAATGCAAATAAAACTAGTAAAGTCAAAATTAAATTTATAACTAAAAAAACTAAAATAACTTTAGATATGTCTATTAATGCAAAAGTAAAATTAATATTAACTGCATATAAAACAGTCAATAAAATTGATATTACAAACTGAATTTTGGCTAACATTAGTTATTTTATCCTTTCATATACTGAAAAGGTTAATTCCTCATTATCATCTGCTTTAACAAGTTTAAAATTAGAAAGATCAATATCAAGATAAGTGTCGCCTTCAAAGACTTTCTTAATATGAGTTATATATAACTTATCAGCGTATGGTAAAGCTAATTCATAGACTGTCTTACCGCCAATAACAAAAATCTCTTCTTTATGAGGCGCTTTAAGAAACGAGATTAAGTCACTTATTACTTCAACTCCTGGATAAGAAAAATTATCTAAAGAAGCTACAATAGACTTACGATTAGGCAATGGCTTATTAAGTCTAGAAACAATTGATTCAAAAGTTATTACTCCCATTAGAACAGTTTTATTCAAAGTTATATATTTAAAATATTGTAAATCTTCTGGGTAATTCCAAGGTAAATCATTATTTTTACCAATTAATCCAGTAGGATCCATCGCAAATATCATACTAATCATTATTACACAGCAACCTTTCCTTTTATGAGTGGATGAGGATTATAATCTACTAATTTGATATCCTCATAAGTAAAATCTTCAATATTTTTTTTGTCTGCAAGATATAATTTCGGCAATTTCTTAGGTTCTCTTGCAAGTTGAGTATTAACTTGTTCAAGATGGTTTAAATAGATATGAGCATCACCAACTGTGTGAACAAATTCATATGGTACTAAATTTGTTACTTTAGCTACTAACATTAACAATAAAGCGTATGAAGCAATATTAAAAGGAACACCTAAAAAGGCATCGGCGCTTCTTTGGTACATTTGCAAAGATAATTTACCATTAGCTACATAAAATTGAAACATCATATGGCAAGGTGGTAATGCCATATCTTTAATTTGTGGTGGATTCCATGAGGATATAATTAACCTGCGACTTTCAGGATTGTTTTTAATTTTTTCAATAATGATTTTAAGCTGATCATAACCATTAAAATCACGCCATTGTTTGCCGTAAACAGGTCCTAAATTTCCATGTTTTTTTGCGAAATCTAAATCTTTTTTTATTTTATCAACAAACTCTTCTTGAGTTTCGTCTTGATAATCACTAGTGTTTTTGAAGTTTTGATATGGCCATTCATTCCAAATTCTCACATTATTGTCAACTAAATATTTAATATTTGTATCGCCTTTTATAAACCACAAAAGTTCATGAACTATTGATTTGAAATGAACTTTTTTAGTAGTTAAAAGCGGAAAACCTTCAGTCAAGTTAAAACGCATTTGATAGCCAAATGTGGAGATTATACCTGTATTCGTTCTGTCAGGTTTTTGTTCACCATTATCCAAAATGTGTTGCAAGAAATTTAAATACTCTCTCATATTGTTCTATAATTCATATTAGAAATGAAATTATGTTACCTCCTCGCTTATGTATTCTATTAAAAATTATATCATATTTTTAAATATTACCAAGATAAACAAGTAAAAAAATAAGTACCCTTAGGTACTTATTCTTACTCATTAGGATTTTTGCTGATAAAAGTGATTTTTTCTACGATTATCTCTGGATAAGAAAAGATTGTTTTTTCTTCTAGAGTAAAATTTCTTTGCTGTAATCTTGCCTTAATTCCAACTGTATAGCCTTTGCGGCAATAACTAGTTGTAGCTTCCGCAATACCGCTCCATAATGTACATTTAAAAAAGTCGGTTTCATATTGATTGCTTTCACCACTCTTGAATGCTCTTTTTACGGCTAAGTTGATTGTTGATACTTTCATTCCATTTTCTAAAGTTATTAACTCTGGGTCACTAACTAGTCTTCCTACTAAAATAACTTGATTCATTAATACCC
>JAVVFA010000140.1:0-2684 GCA_032251215.1 Candidatus Izemoplasmatales bacterium | reverse complement strand
AGATTACAAAATAATGAAAAAAATCTTAGATTTAAATAAAAAAACTCAAAAAACTAGTGATCCTAAACGTTCATTAACTCAACTATTAGAAATTTTTCAATTAACTGAAAATTTAAAACAAGATATGCACATTTCTGCAAATCCTTATTCCACATTTCCAAATTTAGCAAATGGAATGTATAATCGTCAAAAATATGATGATAAGCATTTAATGATTATTGAAAAAATGAAAAATCAAGTTAAAAAATCTTGTGACAATTTAGAAGTAAAATTAGCACAAGCTGAACTTGACAATCATAAAAGTTTTGGAAAAATATTTTGGCATGGTTTAACGAAAGCGACAGTTGCAGCATTAGCGTTTATGTATTTGACTGCAGGTGCTGTTGATACTGCTCAAGCTGCAGATTTTTATACACATAATGGAAAAACAGTTCAAGTTGTTGAACTTGGTGCTGGTCGTTACAAAATTGGAACTGATATTGTTCAAAAAATTAATGATAACCAAGCTATAGTTTATGATGACTGTGGCGAAAATAAAGTTATTTTAAAATCTCAAGAACCAAATAATCCTATTTGGAATAGTAATGTTTCAACAACAATTCAAGTTGAACAAAAACAACCAAAAGAAATTGTAATTGATTCTAAATGGTATTATCAAGAAGCTGAAAGAAAGTATAAAGAAAAAGATTATGTTAATGCAATCAGATTATTTAAATCAGCCACAATAATGGGTGAGCAAGAACACATTGATAATATTACATTAAGTATGTATCATAATAGATTTGCTGATGCTAATTTAATTAAAGGACTTACTGAAAAAGCTTTACAAGAATATCTTATTTCTGTTAAGTTAAATCCAAAAGATGCTGATGCTCATTACGGAATTGCTCAATCTGCAAGAATTCTTAAAGATTACAAAACTGCAAGCAAACATATAGATATATCAATAGAACTAGGTTTTAAACATGCACCTGCATTAAAACAAAATTTTGTAAAATTAAATCAATATATCAAGGATTAGTTGGGGACTAAATTATCTGTTTCTGGAGAGAATACATTTTTGTCTGCAACACATATTTTGACTCCGTCTTTAGTGCCACAATAATTAGGCGGGCTACAATATCCTGCACCACATACACAATCATAAGGAACCGGTTCAGTCGTACTTTCGGGGCAATTTAAATTAGCTGCTTGATTACCTGTGCTACCATCAGCATTTCTTGTTTCTGTACAAAGTACCTTAAATTCAATTGCTCTTTGTTGTTGTTGACCATTATAATTTACAGGATCACTTGGTCTTAATGTTTTATCTTCATTTGCATGAACTAACTTTACATTAAGTCTCCATCTTCCCGCTTTTTCAGGATTTTCACAATCTTGTTGAATGTTTGATGGTGGAACTATATCAAAAGTAAATGATTTTCCATTTAAACTACTTTCAACTAAATCAGATTTAATACTTAAAATCACACCTAAATGAGTTATATCAATCTCATTGTTTGAAATTTGATAATCACCTTTAGTTGTACCTGACACACAATTACTAGATGTATCTCTATTACATATTTGTGCTTTATTTCCACTAAAAGTTAACTTAAACTGTCCTGTTACTGGTGATGCTGAAGCAGTTCTTGCACCAGTAATTATTGAAGGATATATTTCGCCAGCTTGTGGAACTATAGTTGATCTTTTACCAAAATCATTCATACTTATTTGATAATACTCAGAATTTTTACTAGGGATCCTAAATAACTTACTTCCTCCTGATTGAGAAGGATATACACCATCTTCAAACATAGGAACGCAAGTCTCTTGAACTAAAAACGTTCCATATTGATTACTTAAACTATAACAAATTCCTTTTGGAATTTGTGTATATGTTGTTTCTTGATTTCCAGGCTCGTAACCAGGACTAACCTTTTCAACATTATATACAAGCTCTATATTTTGTTTAACAACTAAATAATCATAAGCACCATCATCACCAGGTTTCATTCCATCAATATAAGGCTCTTCAGTAAATTTCGCGTAACCTCTCTCATCAACTAAAAATGAACATCTAAATTGACCTGCAATTAAATCAAATACACAATCAGCAGGAGGTTTATCTCCATTTAATGTTACTTTTCTCTCAACAGTTTTAGTTTGTTGCTGACCATCATTATCTTTATATTTAATTTCTAAAATTGCTTTATCGTATCTCACTGGTTCATTTGGAGCCATAAAATAAACTTCTTCATCTAAAAACTCTCCGCCGTTAAGATTTCCATCACCAACATTTCCAGTAATAGTTTTTGTAAGTTCCTCGCCACCATGGAAACAGTCACATTTTCCACCATCAAAGCCATAACTCTCTTCACAATCTACTCCAGTTGTACATACTAGTTTTAATGAATAAGTTAAATCTGCACCAGCAGCAATTCCAACACCAAAGTGGTATAAAAATGTAGTTTTACCTTCTCTAGTTGGATCTGAAGACATAAATCTTGCATCAGCAGGATATAAAAACCCTTCAGATTCGATTGGAATACTTCCTGCTCCACCAGTAAGCATAGTTTCAAAGGACTGCCTCCCCCTGCAGAAGAAATCCCTGTCGCAATTGCCTGTGAAGAATTTGATGATGGCTGGGGTCGGAACAATGATCAGGATGTCGCATTGCATTGACATGGGGGGATGTGCAGGGG
>JAVVFA010000139.1:0-2738 GCA_032251215.1 Candidatus Izemoplasmatales bacterium | reverse complement strand
TATTTTTGTTCTTTAAAAGGTTTCACATGAAACATTATTTTCCTAGACAGAATTTCGAGAATAAAGTTGAAATTAAATCATCACTTGCATTCTCCCCTGTAATCTCTCCCAGACTACTCCAAGCTTTACGTAAATCAATCTCAACCATATCGATAGGTATTTGTTCTTTGGCCGCTTCTAAAGTTTGTGTGAGAGCAATTTTAGTTTCCTCAAGTTTCCCAATATGTCTTGTGTTTGAAAGAATAGTATAATCTTCATTCAATAACTTTTCGTCAAGAAAAAGTCTTTTTACTTCAGCTGACAACTTATCAATTCCGATATTATTTTTAGCGGAAATATTTATGATATGCTCATCTTCTAAATTTAACTTAGAACCCAAATCTATTTTATTTCCGATGATTATCCGTTGTTTATCTTTTGTTATTTGAAGAAGTTCATTGTCCATAGAAGTAATGTTGGATGATTGATCTAAAACAAGAAGAATCAAATCGGCTTCAGAAATAGCTTTTTTTGTTTTGTTGATTCCGATTCTTTCCACGATGTCATCAGTAACTTTAATACCGGCAGTATCAATTAGCTTTAATATTATTCCATCTAGATTTAGTTCAGCTTCAATTAAATCTCTAGTGGTTCCTGATATTTCAGTTACAATTGCTTTGTCTTCCTTTAACAGCGTATTTAGCAAACTTGATTTACCGACATTAGGTTTACCAACAATAACGGTTTTGATTCCGTCTCGAATAATTTGACCGGTTTGAGATTCTAATAAAATTTTTTCTATTTTATTTAAAAGAATTTTAATGTTAGGAATTATGATATCGTTTGTCATTTCAATAACATCATCATACTCAGGGTAATCAATATTGACTAAGATATTAGCAATTATATCTAAAACATCATTTTGTAATTCGTCTACTAGGCGTAAAACATCCCCTCTTAATTGAGAGTTAGCAATTTTTAGTTGATTGAAGTTCTTAGAGTTGACTAGATCCATAATACTTTCAGCTTCAGTCAAATCTAATCTGCCATTTAAATAGGCTCTTTTTGTAAACTCACCATTTTCTGCAAGCCTAGCTCCGTTAGCTATTAAAAGTTTAATTATTTCATTGGCAATAAAATTTCCACCATGACATGCTATTTCAATAATATCTTCAGTAGTAAAAGATTTAGGTTCCCGAAAAATAGTTACCAAAACCTCATCAATTTGCTCACTGTTGTTCATAATAAAACCATAATGAGTAGTATGAGATAATTGCTTTTCGAGGTTAATGCCTTTAAAGATTTTATTCACAATTGTAATACTTTCACTTCCTGAGATTCTAATTAAGTTAATTGCGCTAGTGCCATTTGCTGTAGTCTTTGCGACTATTGTATCGAATATCATATTTATCACCATCAATATTTTACCATATTTTTAAAAAAATAATGTATAATATAACAAAGGTGATTGATATGAAAAGTTATAAGAAACCATTTAAGTTTTATGTAATTATGTTTTTGATTTTAAGTGTCGCCGTTGGAGGCTATACAATTTTTCGTATAGTTAAAGATGGTGCAGAGGTATCTGAACTAGCTAGTTTGTGGGCGCTACCGGCAATTTTTATTTTAATTTATTACGGTAGTGATACTTTATTAGAAAAAATATTTCGCAAGAAAAAGCAAATTAATTTCGAAGGAAAGTTTATCGAAGAGATTGCTGAAAGAATGAGAAACTCAAAAGAGTTTTTAATTGAAGATTATCGAAGATTACAAATCAATGATAAATTTCAAGAAAGTTTAAAAATAGGTTATCAAATTTTTCTAAATGGTGAAAGCGAGATTTTTAATATTAGCAAATTAGAAAGAAAATTTAAAAAAGACACTATTGAAAATAAAGCAATTCAATATGTTATAGATTACATTAGAGAAACTAAAAAAACCGTAGAATAATTAACGTTTTTAAGGTATAATAGAAGGGTAGAAACAAGGTATTTCTGGAGGTTGAAAAATGAGTTATAAAGCGCTATATAGAATATATCGTCCTAAAGATTTTAATGAAGTTGCTGGGCAGAAACATATAACACAAACATTAAAAAACGCATTAGCTAATGATAAAGTAGCGCATGCTTACCTATTCAGCGGGCCAAGAGGTACTGGTAAAACTTCTATTGCAAAGATTTTAGCAAAAGCTATTAACTGCGTAGAAGCGCCAATAGAAAATCCTTGTAATGTTTGCGAAAACTGTATCGGAATTCAAGACGGAACCATTAGTGACGTTATTGAAATTGATGCTGCTAGTAATAATGGCGTTGATGAAATTAGAGAACTAAGAGATAAAGTGAAATATCTTCCTGGATATGTGAAATATAAAGTTTATATAATTGACGAAGTTCATATGTTATCACAAGGAGCTTTTAATGCTTTATTGAAAACACTAGAGGAACCACCAGCTCACGTTATTTTTATTCTCTGTACAACAGAATTGCAAAAAGTTTTACCTACAATTCAATCAAGATGCCAACGTTTTGATTTCAAAGCTATTAGTACAATAGATATTATTGCAAAACTTAAAGAAATCATTAGTTTAGAAAATATAGATATTGAAGAGGCTGCAATTAAACAAATTGCTACTTACGCAGAAGGCGGTCTTCGAGATGCAATTAGTCTACTTGATCAGGTTTATTCTTTTAATCCAGAAAAAATAAGTTTAGAAGATGTGAACCAAATTTGTGGAGCCGTATCCATGCAAACCCAAATTG
>JAVVFA010000138.1:0-2846 GCA_032251215.1 Candidatus Izemoplasmatales bacterium | reverse complement strand
ACCTGTAGTTTTTAAAAATCTTCTCAGATTTCTAATTCTTTACAGGCTCTTGTTTTTGGATTAAAGGGTAATTTGGTAATAGAATAAATCATTTTTGTTCATTTGTTCGTCTTTGATAAAACCCATTTTTCTTAAGTAGTTCATATGAACTGGGTTGTTCGTGTAAGTAATTAATTTAGTAAAGCCTTTCTCAAGAAATAATGTTTTTTGTTCGGAATAAAGATATTTGCCGATAGAGAAATCACGGTAAGGCGGAGACACATAATCGAGATCGATTTTTAAAGTGTAATCATCATATCTCGTGCCAACAAAGACTCCAGCCGGAACGATACCTCTCAAGATATAGAATTTGATGTTAGCGGCATCAACATCTAAATCTTTTACATCGCAATAATTAGGAAGATCATTTTTATGTAAGAGGAGAAAATGTTCTAAGTATTTTGATTTTTTGTCTATTTCAAGAATCTTAAAATAGGTTTTTGTATTAGCCATCCTAATTATGTAATAGATATTTATTCCTACTGTTGCGATGTTTAAAATCGCAATTGGGTATGCTTTAATCATAAACCCATAAACGACAAAAGTTAATGAACCAAGAAGGTTAATCCATCTTAGTTTTTTAACTGAACTCATCAGTAAAGAAACTAAAATTATAATTGAAGCTAGATATCCGATATATTCTAACATGAAACCCTCCTTTTTGCCTAAGATATTATAACACATTAAAATTATTTGTCTAGCATTTTATTTTGCGAGTTTTTATAAATATTGAACAACATTATAATACATTTGAAATAGTTTGAAAAGATAGTGTTTGTTTTTGATTTTATTTCTCCGGAAAATGTTGATTTATGGGCTTTTTTGTTTACAAAGATAAATAATATATTTTTTAGTTAATCATTGCAAAACTTATCTTTTTGGAGTATTATAGAAGGTAGTCGAAAGTCTTTTGATATTTTGTTTATAAAGATTTTTAAAGATTCAAGATTCGTTTGTTTTAGGAGGAAAGTATGCCAGAAATAGTTGATAATGTAAAAGTTGGGCAGTTTATTAAAGACCAACTTAAAGAACATAAAATCAGTCAAGACGTGTTATCGCAAAAATTGAATATTACGAGATCGGCTGTTTCTCAAAATCTTAACGGTAAGTCAAGTTTCAGTCAAAAGAGTTTACAGGTCATCGCTGATTTGTTAGATATGAAGGTCGAAGATATCTTAAGTTGCAGATCAGGCGAAAGAGATGAGTATGACTCAGAATATCAAAAATTTGCAAGACGTGGTTTAGTGGAGTTTAAAAGAAATTTTGCGAAGGATGTTGTGATTGCGGAACCTGATATATTCGGAAAAGTTTTAGTTGATTATTTAATTGATGAAGACGTTGAAGATATTTTTATTTACTTGCATGATTCTGAGGTTGAATTCGTTAAGAATCATTTTCATCGAGCTAAAGATATTTATTTAAAGATTATTGCTTATGTCTTAAAGAAGAATTTAGCTGGAGCGATCAGGTATATTAAAGCTTACAGTGATTTAAACCATTGTTTTGACATCAGTCTTTACAATAATGCATCAGCGATTTGGAAAATGATCAACATCGAAAAAAACCGGTATTTAATTGAAGAGATGATGGAATTAAAGATTGTTCAAGAATACAGTGTCTTTTGGTTTAAAACCACAAAGATGGTCAAAGCTTTGACTAAGACTTTATGGTTAGAAACCATCGCTAAATATAAGTTAGTTCATGTATTAAATGTTTATCTTGATGTTTATGCTAGCAGTGAAGACTTTTATGAATTTACCAAGATGATGTTTAAAGAACAATATCCTAAAGGAATTGAAAATTTTATTAAGAAGTTCTTCAATGAAGAATTACCGATAAATAAAAGATCGAGTCTTAAGTTCCAAAAAGCTTTAAATATCGTGATTGAAAATGATCATTTCAGTTTGTTCAAGAAGTTTATCGGATTAAAAATCTATGAGGATTTAACTGATATTCTCATTAAAAGCATTCAAAGTGAACATAAGAGTTATTATGAATACTGTTTAGGTTTAGAAAAGAAAAATATCGAGATTGATTATCAAAAAGTTGGTTTGACCGCTGTTAAACAAGCTAAAATTGATATTCTAGAACTTTTAATCAATAACTTACATGATAAAGAACTAAATTATTTATTGAGTGAAGTTAATAGTGAAGACTTAGAAGTGATGAAATACTTGATTAATCATGGTGCGAAATTTGATTTCGATTATTATAATTCGCATACTATGCCTAATGTGAACAAAATCATTGAGCACTTAAGTAAAAAGGAAGGTGAATAACCATGCCAACATTTATTGAAGAAAATCTAGCTTTATTTACACTTGCAGGATTTTTATTGCTGATAATTATCTTAGTGGTGATATTAAGATATAATATTTACATGTCAAAATTCTTTTCTAATAAGAAGTTTAGAATTGACAGTTCTTATGTTTTAGAACCGACTGAAGAAACCAGATCTTTTTCCTTGACGATATTTAATAATAACGTCAATGATTCCAGAGTTATCGCTTTTGGGTTTATCTATAAAAATCATTCGCTTAATTACTATAAAGCTTATTTAAAAACTAATAAGTTTAGCGATAATTATAAAGTCGTCATTCCTTCAAGAGATTGTATCTCGATTACGATTGACGCTAATGAACTTAAAACGATTATTTCTGATATCAATCGAGATGGAAGAAGAATTAGTAGATTAAAAGCTTATGTTTCTGATTCTTCCGGTTTAACGATTAAAACCAGAGCTAAAGCTGTTTCAAGACAACTTTCAACAATTTTTAGGATTGAATATTTAGAAGAAAAACAAAAGA
>JAVVFA010000137.1:0-2910 GCA_032251215.1 Candidatus Izemoplasmatales bacterium | reverse complement strand
AGGATTGACTTTAATCAAATATTATAGTAATGTAAGTTATACTTTAAAGATTAAAACAAAATGTGAGGTGAAATAATGAAAGCATCTGCGACAAAAACAGGTGATAACTGGTTGCCTGTAGTCCTGCACGACGACGGTAAGAAGGAAACGATCCCCGGCGATCCGCTGGTAACTAAAGGAACTGCGGTTAAATATGCACAGCTTGTAATCAACGAGCGGGGGCGGTTTTAGCACAGGGTCAGGTAAATAAAAATTGATTATTAGGAGACCATCATGAGAGCAATTGAAACGAAAGTATATAAATTCGATGAATTGTCTGAAGAAGCGCAACAAAGGGCTATTGAAAACAGCTTTCATTTTAATGTTGAGCCTGACTGGTGGGAGGTTGTTTATGAAGATGCTGATCGAATTGGTCTGAAGATTACTTCTTTTGACATTTATAAAAGTCATATAGAGGGAGAATTTATCGAATCCGCTCAGGATACTATCGACAAAATCAAAGAGAATCATTGTGTGCATTGCGAAACGTATAAAACTGCTATTGAGTATGACGGCAAGTTACTGATTCCAGATATGTATGAAGATGATGAAGACAATGAGTTTCAGGATGGTTTTATTGAAAATGAAGGTGCAGCTGCCGAATTTCTTTATAGTTTATTGGAAGACTATCTTATTAAACTAAGAAACGAATACGAATTCCAGACATCGGAGGAGAACATTAAGGGAAGTCTAATCGCGAATGAATATGAGTTTACCGAAGATGGGGAAAAGGTTTAGGTCTATAACAGAAGGTACTCAACTTTTAAGGTGATTTTGTCGAAAGGTGTTTGACTATGAAAACTAATCCAATTATTCTTGTTATTCTAATCCTTATGACGAGTTTACCTGCCCAGGCTAATTCTAAAAAGGAAAATCCTAAAACAGAATTGAAAATTGAAATTAAGGGGCAAAATTACTATAGTGTCAACGGGCAAAACTTTAATTCAATCAAGGAGGTTATTCGTGAGGTTAGATTGTTCAGGTTGAGAAACTCAGATAAATATTGATTATTAGGTTGTATGTTGTCTATAACAGTGAGTATCTAACTTTTAAGAGGAGACAAAACCATGTTGTTAACTAAACAGAATTTAGCAGTTTTGGCCGCAACCGATTCTAATGAAGGTGATTTTAAAAGTGTCGTCAAGCTGGAGCCGACTACAAATCGGCTTATTGCAACTAACTGCGCTATGATGTTAATCTCGGATCTTTCCGGCGCTTTAGATAGAGATAAATTCCCCGAGACGGATAAAGCATGGTGGACAAACCCCGAAAGCTCGTTGATCCCGGCGCGAGCGCTGGAGAAAGCGGGGAAAAACATCAAAAAAAGCCGTATGCCAATTCTGGAATGTATTGCGGTAGAGATGAGCGAGACTGGGCATTGCTTGACGACAACCGATCTTGACACTACTGATACAATCAAGACGCGTCCAACCGATATAAATTATCCTGACATTGATTTAGTAATTGAAACAGTAGAAAACCAGGTTGAAACTGAATCTTATATTATAGCTATAAATATTTTAGAGGCTATGCTAAAGGCCGCCAAACAGCACGGCGCAAAAACTCTAAAATTTACAAGTAGCGGCGCTACTACACCGATTAAAATAGAAACGGCTGATAATCCTGGATTGACTGGATACCTCATGCCCTATATAACAGAGAAAGGCTAACTTTTAAGAGGATATGGATCATCATAATTAAGGAGACAATATGAAAGCAAATTCAGCCGTTCAAATCAAGCAAATCATGGAAGTCGAAAAACAGATTAAAAATCATCAAAAGGAATTAGCCGCCCTGATTTTGAAGAGGCATAATGTTTTGGAAAAAGTAAAAGCTGAAAAGGGAAAATCATTTGCTCAGGGGTCACGATTTTACCAAATCCGAAACAGAGGGAAGATGAACTATCTATGCTCTAGTGACGTTAAATTTGGGTCATGGTTGAAAAAGTCTTGACTATAAGGGTTGATTATAACAATATAATTCATCATTAAAACAAGGGAGACTGAAATGGATATTAGAATTGATGACGATTACGAAAAAGTTTATCTCAAAGAGGATGGCGACTCTGCTTTTTGGTTCTATTCGAGTTTCTTTTCGTTAGGTATCAATAAGGATATGTCAGAAGATGAGAAAATGGAGATAATTAAGGAAGATATTTTAATGGGAGGCAATTAACATGCTACCATTAATTAGTTCTAACAAAACCCACGATTTTTACCATTATCAGAATGACAAAATAGACCTGTTTAATATCGTTCTAAGGGATTCTTTATCCCCGATGGCCGGTTATACCTCTGCCGCTGGAATCCTTCATAAAACGGGCTATTTGCCCTCTTACCATTGGCCTGAAGAACTAGCTAGAGAAAGGTTTTTTGAGTTGGCAAATAAAGAAAAGAAACTGATTGACAAAATGGTTGAAATAGTTTAAGGTAAGTTATCAACTTAATCAAGTAATTATTTTAAGGGAGATTAAAAATGATTGATAACACAACCTATACCAAAGAACAACAGGAAAAGATTAGAGAGGCGGTCTATAAGATTAACAACGCTTACCAGATTTTTGCTGAAGTAGCTGAAGAAATGAATAAAAATAAGCAATGGCGTGGATATGGAGATATCCAAAGGATTGTATCTGACTTGAGAGAATTGATTATTGAGGATGGTGGTAGTCTAAATCACTTTATAAAAACACTATAACAAAAACACCACAACTTTTAAGTGGCAATATCCGGAGAATGATATGTATCCAGAAATCAGAATAGACGAAATCCTTAAGGGAACCAGTGTTATTGGGATTGCAGGGAATAAGTCAAGAGGTAAGAGTATGCTTATATCAGGGCAAGCTCTTTATCTCAAGAATAAATACCCTAA
>JAVVFA010000136.1:0-2918 GCA_032251215.1 Candidatus Izemoplasmatales bacterium | reverse complement strand
AAGGGAAATGGATTGAACAATGGGAATGCTCTAATCCTTTATGATATTGATCAAAGCTATTTGTCAAGTGGCCGAAATGTGATGGAGCTTTCAGATTTATTGTCCGAATACTTTTCACATTTTAAACTTAACGAGGTTCGAAGAAGTTTTCAAATTCCAGAGGTAAGAAATCTTTCTATTGATGTTTTAGATGACCCAAGGACTATTCTTGGCGATGAATTTCAAACCCATTATCCCAATATCGGAGTCTTCAAACACAAAAATCCGGAAGCAGTCAAAAGACATATAGTTTCTAAGGTTCTTTCCTCAATTCGTTCAAAAAAATCATCTCTCATAGGCGAAGATTGTGTCTTATTGATTGAATCTACATTACTGAAAGGAGTTTATAACGGTAGCCCAGATATGAGCTATGAGCTTACTATGAAAGATGTTGAAGAGATTAATAAAGATAACATAGGAGATACTGCAAATAAGCTTTGGTATACCTCTATTCTTAAGTTTAAGGGGCTTGAAAAAAAGCATGTTTTCCTTGTGGTAACTGAGCCAAGTGATCTGAATAAATATGAGCTTTTTGTAGGGATTACACGTGCAATTTCTTCTTTAGAAATCAATATTGTGATGGCATGAATATGATTTCTAGGCATATAAGAGACCAGCTAGCAGGATTTGTTTCTCACTATGATCATACATTTAATGAGATATTTGCTGTAATCCAGAACTCGAATAAGCATGATTGTAAATTATTTTTGATTTACGTTTATAGACTATTAAGGTTAAGTGATGAAGACATTGAAAACAACGATATCCAATGTCTTCATCTTTCATTTGAAAATAATCTCATTGATGATATTAAATTATTGATAGCTGAATTCATCATCCTTTATCAATTCTACATTGGAAAGCAAGCTGAAGATGTTGATTGCGATGATGGATATATTAAGACTCAAATTAGCCAGCTTCAATACGATCTTTCAAAGCTCAATATATGTCCAGAAGGAGCTAGTGGAAAGAATGGAGGTAATAGAATATATAAGAAGTGGAAAAGTGATAAGGAGGAGATTTTAAATAGAATTGAATTCCTTGAGAAAATGCCACCTGGCATTCAATGCATACCTGCTTCTATAATTAATGTTCAGCGAAAGACATTCTTCAATTTGCTTGATATTTTCAATACAAGACCAATTTGTGTTGATGTAAATTCACTTGACAAACAAAAAGGGAAAGTTGTACTGAATGATTCTAGTTTAAATGAAATTAAAGGTATAAAGATTGACGATGAGTACTTATTAAAGCTCATTCACAACATAACTCTTTTCGATTGTGAGTCAAGCGTAAAGAAAAATGCTGATTTCAACTTCGATAATCTCTCGAAACTCAACAACCAACACAACACAAACTTTCAGTCTCTAAATATTATTTCTTTCAATAAGGGAGACAGGAATTCACAAAATGCTGATAGGAAGATTGATTTAATTAGAAAAAGATTCTTATTCCCGGTAGGTAGTTCTTATTCAATTACGTCACATGAAGTCGCAAGTTTATTGGAACAACAATACCATACTGAATTGCGGATTACCTTTTGGGGAGAGAATAGTTCAACCTTTTGGGATATCTTTCTTCTTGAAACTGGAATTAGAGAGTTGTATGAGCTCAAGTCGATAGGCATGTTAAATGTTTATTCCTTGTGCTTTAATGAAGAAATCAAGAATTATGTTTTAGATGATATATTCTCACAAGACGAGAAGTCTATTTTTTTAACATCAGAAACAAAACAAGTCATTCTGGAAACCTCAGATGAGGTTATTGCATCTTTCAAAGATTCATTATCGCAGACCATAGACTTTCTAATCCAAAGCAATTGGTGGGAAGCAGTCTTAGGTCGAATTAAAAAGAAATCGTGGATCGTTATTCCTGAAATAGTCATTAAGGATTATAAATTTAAAAACATGATAGTTGAAGCCTTAGAACTATCAGATTCAAAATTTTTGGTTTCATGGAATGATATTGAATTTAACACAGATAGGAGGATTTTCATTTTAGCTTATCGTGACCAGGGAAGATATCCTTATTATTTTTATCCAAATTTATTAGAGAATGAGTTTCGGTACTTTGACAATGTTCAAGCTATATTCTTAAACAACTTCTTCAAATTGAAATATGATTGGGCGATTTTCAATTTAAATAAATCTAGATATAAAACTTTAAGTCATAACATAAGAGATAAGCATTTTCGATGGAAAGAGCTTGGTGAAAAGATTAAAACACTTAAACCCCAAAAACATGATTCTACAATCTGGGATTTAGAAAATGAGTATTCAAATACTGAAAGTAGACCTTCCGTTAAAGTCAAGTATCAAGGATTAAAAAGAATACAATCCTACGTACAGTCTGATTTGTTTATTGTAAGATATGATGATGATGCTGTCTATAAAGTAGAGAGAATTCAAGATATAGCTGACACTGATTTATCGGAGGTAAACCTCTCAATTCAACATCTAGAAGTAATTCAGAACGACATTAATATCTACGAGAAGTTTTATGATATTAACAAACAAGAAGAAGAACTAAAAATTATCCGGTCACAGTTTAACATAGATGATAAAGAAGCAGGTAGACTCTGGAAGGTTTTGTTAAATGAAATGGGAGATGACCGAGGTATAGATACCTTATACCAAGAATTAAAGATATACTTTGGCAAAAAGGAGTTGAAAATGGTTTCTTTTGGACACTTCAAAAACACTTGGATCAATCCAGAAAGCGCCTCACTTACTCCATTGCAAAAAAAAGTATTCGTTTCTCTGTGTGATTTTTTAGGCATTCCAAAGTCGTATTTTATTATCATGCAGAGAATTAAAAATGCTTCAAAACAAGCCTCAAGACAAAGCACGAGGCAAATGAATTTCTTATTGAAGGATTTG
>JAVVFA010000135.1:0-2971 GCA_032251215.1 Candidatus Izemoplasmatales bacterium | reverse complement strand
GAGCTTGCTTCTCAAGTTTCAAAAACTCCCGCTCGGCATCTTTGTCAAAAGCGACGCTATACATCAATGCCGGCTTTTTTAAATACTTCTGCAAGAGGCACAACTGTGGTCTTTCCTGCTTTTAAATCGTCTATTCTTTTGTCAGCAATCATCTCATCTAACTTATCAAAGTATAACTCAATGGCTTCTTCAACTAAGCTTGTTCTCGTCTTGTCTAGCTCTAGTGCATATTCATCCAATGTTTTAACAACATCTTTTTCAAGTCTAATGTTTATGGCTTGTTTCATAATCTACCTCATTTGCATTTCGTGTATACAATTGTAGTGCATAAATGATTATTTTGTCAAGGGATTGTAATGTTGAAAATGAATTTTATTCTAACTCTTCAGAAAATTCTTTCTGCATTTGGTTTATAACAAAATTTGGCAGTACAGGTTCATCCTCATTTAAAAAATTTAAATTAACAGTTACAATTTCTGTATCCTTCAATTGAGCCTGATTTGGTATTCCTCCATTTCTGGGATTTGCATAGGTAGCTTTGATTAGTAGCCAATTTCCATCAGTCTTTATCCAAAGGTCATCTAAGGCTCTTATTCTTGAATCAAACCAGAATCTTAGCCAATCCCTGCGAATGAATTTCTGCTTATTCATAACAGGTGGAAATTCTTTTAATACCAAAAAAATATATGGAATTTGCTCTTCCTCTATATGTCGATAACTCCATATTCTTTTCTTATCTGCGTATCTTATTAACTTAATAAAATCAAAGATATCAAGAACTTTTAAATAATTTTTCATAATAACATAATGAAGTTTCCAGTTTTTTAGAAAAGAACTTCTTAAAGCTTTAGTTTTATCAGGGTCTTCATCAATGGGTGTAAGGGTATCATATGGATTTCCTGCCGACTCTTTCAAAGGACAGAAATCATCACGATTAGGTTGATGGCTAAAAATACCATCTACTTCAGGATTAGCTTCACCTTTTGTATACATGTCATTACCACATGCTGGGCACTTGGCAAAAGATCTATTTCTTTCATCCCCATGCGCATTTAGTTTTGCACCAAACTCTTCTATATATTCGACTACAGTAATACTTCTAGTTTCAAAAGGGTGTATAGCAGTTCTCATTTAAAAATCCTTTATTATATTAAGGCTTGAACTGAAAGTTGTACCTATAAGGTCAACTATTCATTGCCAAGGCTTTGTTATGTTTTTGATACAGTTCCAGTTCTGAAGTTAGAATTCATAACCTAAAGTAAAAATATTATAGCAACACAATAATGCTATATTTAACTATCATATGAGTATACGTCCAATCTTTAAATGTTCTTCTACAAATTCTAATCCCTGTACAGAATGTTTTTGGTATTCTTTTTTGCTTAAAATTGCATTTTTATTTACTCCAATAATAATATTTAATTTCACGAGAATTTCTTTGAGTTCTTTTTTAGTTGAACTACTATAATCTTTATCTAAATAGTTATGAATCATTCGATAGTATATACTTTTAAATATATTATTATCATCACAATTATCAATCAGATGATTTAACATACTAATCAAATTTGACTCATTAATAGCACCCTCTATAACGGTGTAAAAAAAGAAATTATTTAAATCATCTTCTTCAAGTATGTTTTGTTGATATATTTTTGTCATTTTTGGTGAGGCTAATGTATCCTCTACAATATTTGTAATCATTGGAAATATATTAGACCTTAAAAAACCTATTAGTTCGAGTAATTCTTTCTCATCTATCGTTTCATCTTCATCCATATGTATCCCGATAAATTTTCTTATTAAATCAGTTTTATTAAAAGTTTTAGCCCAAAACTTGAAAAACAAAGAATAATTATTTATAGCAAGAGAAATATATTTTTTCTTATCTTCAATTTCGATTGTGCTTAAATACTTTAAAAATTCAGATAGTACCATATTTATAACTAGGAATTCTTCCTTGTATAATTGTTTATGATATAAGTCATTATTTTCCTGAACTTCAAGATTATAATTACGAACATGCTTTTCATGTGATTCAGTTCGTTTTTCATCTATCTGTTCTGTTAATTCTTTTTCTTCAGCAGACACTGAAATAATCTCACGGTGTTCAAGAATATTGCCTGTAGAAGACTCAATAAGTAAATCACTTGTCGGTTTCGTAGTACTATTAAATTTATTTTTCATTTTAGATAATTGTAAATCATGTTTTTTTGACCTTTGAACAAAAACACTCTCATGAAGCAAATTTATAAGACTAATAACAAATTCTTTATCATCAGTTTTCATAGCTGCATAAAATCTTAATTCATCTAACATATTTATGATGGAAACCTTATTATTCATGATTTCTAATGCAAATTCACGATGTTTTATCATATACAAAGAAATAAAATAATAATAAAAAACTCTATATGAAAACATTACCAAACCATTGTTTTTTAAAAATATTTTTCTTGTATAAAAATATTCTAAAATATCCTTTGAACTAATATCAAATCCGAACTTACTTATATGATTAATTATGCAATTGAGAATATCATCTTCTTTAATTGCAAAACTTTTTTGCTTATAAAATTCATGTGAAATTGTTGCTAAAAGATTTTTTTTATCTGGAAAAGTAAACTTCCCTTTAAAACTTATTGACAAGTCTGTTTTTTCTAATAAATAATCTAAAAATACATCAATTATTTCTGGTTTATTCTCTTTAATATCGATTTTTTCTGTATGCATCCATATCAATAAAGTCGTTATGAATGGACTTGATGGTAACCTTAAACTAACTATTGTCTTATGCACGTTATTCGCGATACGTGATGAATGCAAATCTGAAACAATATTAGTAGTTAGTCGTTGTTGATCTTTTTTTCTAAATGGAATGACCCCCATAAAGTAGACAAACTTTTAATCGGTTAATTTGATAAAATAGCAGGATAAATTGCTATAAAAAATTAAGGGTTAAAAATGCCAC
>JAVVFA010000134.1:0-3102 GCA_032251215.1 Candidatus Izemoplasmatales bacterium | reverse complement strand
CAGGGTATCTTTAAAAGCTACCCATGCAATTGAAGCGCATTTGATTCTTGCTGGAAATTGTTTAACACCGTTAAAGACTTCAGCTTCTTCTAAATCCAATGATTCATCAAAAGCTTTATTAGAAACCATGTTTAAAAAATTCTCTGCCAAGCCAAGTGCTTCCTTTAAAGGTTTACCAATCATGATTTCACTTAAAACTGAGGCAGAAGCTACTGAAATCGAACAACCTGTTGCAATTTGACGTACATCTTTTACAACGCCTTCTTCAACTAATGTTTGAATAGTTATATCATCACCACAAGATGGGTTCTTAATTCTTATTGTTTTATATCTATCGTCTTCCAATAATCCTTTATTACGAGGATTCTTATAATGTTCCATTATTATTTCACGATATAAATTGTCTAAATTAATCATAAAAACCCTCCTTTAAAAACCGACTTTTTGGAAATATTCAATCGCTTCTTTTGTAACTTCTAAAAATTTATTAACTTCTTCTATTCGATTATAAAAATAGACTGAGACTCTTAATGATGAATGAATTCCTAAATAATCATGGATAAGTTTCGCACAATGCTGACCGCTTCTTAAAGCGATATTCTTTTCAGCGTAATAACTAATAGCGTCATGAGCCGGAACGTTATCTAAATTAAAAGTAATGATTCCTGTATCGGAATTAGGGTTATAAATCTTTATTCCCTTTATCTTTAATAATTTTTTGAAAAAGTAATCATATAATTTATTAGTATAGTTTTCAATATTTTTTAACCCTATACTTTCTAAATACTTAACCGCTTCAGCTAAACCAAGAACTCCAGCAATCGGCATAGTACCTGCTTCAAATTTTTGTGGGTAAGATTTCCAAGTTGAAAGAGTTTTTTTAACATCTTCATTCATATCTCCACCAAACTCAAAAGGCTCTAAATTATCTAAATAAAGGGCTTTACCGTAAAGTATTCCTACACCAGTAGGTCCTAACATTTTATGGCCAGAAAAAGCTAAAAAATCGACATCTAAATCTAAAACGTCTACTGTAATATGCTGTATTGCTTGCGCAGCGTCCAAGACGACAATCGCCCCTACTTCATGAGCAAGTCTTGTGATTTCCTTGATAGGATTAATATAACCTAAGACATTGGAAACGTAATTGATAGCAATTACTTTAGTATTTTTATTTAAAACTTTTTTAAAAGCTTCTACCGTAATTTTTCCAGACTTGTCAAGTTCAATAAATTTTAGTTTAGCAGAAGTTTTTTTCGCAACTTCTTGCCAAGGCAAAAATTGTGAATGATGTTCTTGTTCGGATATGACAATTTCTGAATTTTCATCGAGATGATTTAACCCATAACTAAAAGCAACTAAATTCAAACTTGAGGTTGTACCTCTTGTGAAGACAACTTCATCAACACCGGCATTAATAAATTTAGCGACTATTTCTCTTACCTTTTCATAAAGGGCAGTTGTTCTAACGCTATTGTCATACATTCCCCTATGAATATTGGCACTTAGTTCTTGATTATACATATTGACTACATCAATTACTGACTGCGGTTTCAAAGAAGTCGCAGCGGTATCAAAATAAATATAATCTGATTTGATTTGCGGAAAATCTTTAAAGATTTTATCATTCATTATAAGTTTTTCTCCTTATCAATCTTGATATCTGCGAAGTCAGCTGTGCAGCAATCTCTTTATTATCTATCAGACTTATAAAAGGATTGGTATAACCTGAGATAATTAATGATCTTGCATCATTTTCCGTTAATCCTCTACTTAAGAGGTAATAAAGCTGTAGTTCGTCCATTTGGCCAATAGCTGCACCATGACTAGCTTCGACATTATATTCATCGATGAAAAGCTTTGGTTCCACCATGATTTCACAATTATCAGATAACATAATGCCCTTATTACTTTGTCTGCATTTGGAGAATTCTTTACCTTTTTTAATACTTCCAGATACCGAATAAGCAAGCTTTGCTTGATCAGTCGCAATTAACCAATTATCAATATTGGAAATGGTTGCTTTTTCATTATGAAAAACATCTTGATTAACATAATACTTGCTGGTTTTTCCGCCAACATTTAATAAATCAATGTCAACTGTAGCGTTAAGTCCATTTAGATTAACAGTTTCATTAAATTTAACTTCACCATTAAAAGTAAGAGCATTTAAAATAGTAAGTTTAGCGTCTTTTGCTAAATTGAATTTAAGATTAACATCTAGAAGCGTATTTCTTCTTGAAGAAAAAATTGTAAAGATTTTTAAATTTGCTTTTTCTTGAAGTTCGAAATTGTAGTCAATCTCAATTTTACGACTTTGATAAGTAATTAAATATATATTAATATCCTGCTCTTTTTTAATTTCGAAATTTAGTGAATTGAATTTATCAAAATTATCCAAAAACACAAAAAACTCATTCCCTTTATTAAAAGTTAAATGATTGTCTTTAATTGCTATATTAGCATTATTAATTGTTTCAATATTATCAAAGGCAATTAAATGAGGATTGTCTTTTAAAAAGTTTAAAATCTCCATATTAATGTTTAGAAGGACAAGTACCTAAAGAATAAGGTTTTGTTTCTAAATCTTCAATGCCTAATTCCTTCTTGACCCAATCATAACCTTCCTGATCGATTCTTTTTATTAATTCTTCTTTTCCTGTCATTACTATTTTACCATTAATCATGATATGAACATAATCAGGTATGATATAGTCCAATAACCTTTGATAGTGAGTGATTAAGATTAATCCAAGTTCAGGAGATTTTAATTCTGTTACATTTTGACCAACTAACTTTAAAGCATCAACGTCTAGTCCTGAATCTATTTCATCTAAAAAAGCAAAGCGAGGATTAATCATCTTCATTTGTAAAATCTCATTACGTTTTTTCTCGCCACCGGAAAAACCTTGATTAAGAAAACGATGTGCTAAACCTTGTCCCATTTTCAAATCTTCAGAAGCTTTTTCAAATTTAAGGATAAAGCGACCAATTCGCAAATGTTCGTCTTTCTTCATTCTCGCCTGAATTGCGGCTTTAACAAAATCGAAATTTGTAACTCCTGGAACTTCTATTGGATTTTGCATAGCTAGGAAAAGGCCT
>JAVVFA010000133.1:0-3157 GCA_032251215.1 Candidatus Izemoplasmatales bacterium | reverse complement strand
TCGAAAAAGGTTTAGGGAGGGAGTCAGATGAAGTCATAGTAGGTATAACAGCCGAAGGACTGAAACGATTTATAGTACAAATCGTTATTGATAAAATAATACATAAGCTAGAAATCTGAAGGACGAGAAAAGTAGGAACGTAACCGAGGGATAATGTCTGATTCAGAGGAGTAATATGTATAAATTTTGTAATAAACAGAGGAGTAGCAGCAATGAAATTAATAGAAGTGATTACAACAAGAGAGAACTTAAACAAAGCATATAAGAAAGTTATTGCAAATAAAGGTGCAAGTGGGATTGATGGAACAACAGTAGAAGAATTAGGGGACTACATTAAATCTAACAAAGATGATATTGTAAGTTCCATTAGAAACAGGAAATACTTTCCAAAACCAGTGCGAAGAGTATATATACCAAAAAGCAATGGGAAAATGAGACCACTTGGAATTCCAACTGCCCTTGATAGAACAATACAACAAGCAATAGCACAACCAATAACTGATATATATGAAGAAATATTTAGCGAAAACAGCTATGGATTTCGACCAAACAGAAGTTGTCATGACGCAATCAAACAAGCATTAAACTATTTAAATGATGGTTATGAATGGGTCATAGACATAGATATTGAACAGTTCTTTGATAAAGTAAATCATGACAAACTAATTCAAATTCTTAGAGAACAAGTAAATGACAGTGCAACATTAAACCTGATTCGTAAATACCTAAAAGCAGGAGTAATGGAGCAAGGACTAGTAAAAGCAACAGAGACAGGATTACCACAGGGTGGACCATTATCCGTTGTATTATCAAACATCTATTTAGATAAGTTAGATAAAGAATTAGAGCAAAGAGGACATAGCTTCGTAAGATACGCAGACGATGTAATGATATTCACAAAAAGTGAAAAGGCTGCAAATCGTGTTATGAATTCAATAAGTGATTGGATTTTAAGAAAGTTATTTCTTAAAGTAAATGCAACAAAATCAAAAGTAGACAGACCAACAAGGAGTAAATATCTAGGATTTACCTTCCTAAAATACGGTGGACAATGGAAAGTAAAACCAACAACAGAAAAGAAGAAAGCCCTATATGAAAAGATGAACGAGTACCTAAAAAGAGGTAAAGCGATATCCCGTTCCTTAGTAGTAACAATAAAAAGGGTAAACAAAATGGTTATTGGTTGGATAAACTACTTTAGAATTGGAATGATGAAAGGATTCATGGAAAAGTTTGGAGCATGGTTAAGACATAAAATAAGGGTGATTCTTATGAAACAATGGAAGATACCTAAGACAATCTATAGGAACTTGACCTACCTAAATAGAAAATATAATAATGGATTTAATCACGAAGCTATTTTTAAAGTAGCAAACTCAAGACTTGGTTGGTACAAAAGATGTGGGATGAATGTAGTAAATTTTATTTTAAGTCCAAAGTTACTTGAAACAAAAGTAAAGGACGGAGCATATTTGCTCAATCCTTTAAAATACTATCTAAGAAGTGTTGGAATATAAATTGTAGAGCCGTATACGAGACCCGTATGTACGGTTCAATGATAGGGAAGTAATACTTGCTATTATTTCTCTACTCTATTAACCTAATAATATAATTACCCACAAATAATATTAAATAAATCTCAAATAAACTCAATGTAAAGAAATTAATTCATCATATGAAGAATCCTGTTTCTAAATCTTTCAAAATTTTTAACACCATAAGCATTTCTTTTTAGAACCTTAATCTTGTTGTTAACTCCTTCAGTATAGCCGTTTGTATAAGGACAAGTAAAAGAATTTAAAATGTACTTTTCCCAGTTGCTAATAGTATCAACACATCTATCAAACTCTTTAAGATTACAGCTGCCAGCAAACATATACCAGGCTTGTAGATTCTTTTTAGCTTCATAAAGGTCTTTGCTATCCACAAAATCATAAAACTTTTCTTTAAGTAGATAAGCTTCTTGAAGTCTTCTAGAAGTTAAAAGCATCACATCAACTTTATCTAGTTCATCACCCTTTAATTTTTTCATTCTCTTTAAAAGTAAGAACCTGCTTCTTTTAAAATACTTTCTTCTGCTATCCATAAATTTCTTTTGTTCCTCTTTTCTTACCTTGTCAAAAGCCCATATAACCTGCCGGATAAAATGATACTTATCAATTACAATAGTAGCATCCTTAAAATAAGTTTCAGCTATTTGTTTGTAAGGCTTCCACATATCCATAACAAAATACTTAACCTTAGATCTATCTTTAAAAGATCTAAAATACTCACTTAAAATTCTTTCTTCTCTACCTTCTAAAATATCAAGAACCTTCTTGTTTTTAGGATCAGTTAATATACACTGATACTTTTTACCAGCATTACCCTTAAATTCATCTACAGATAAAACCTTAGTTAAGTTGGCCTTTGGATAATTAATATACTTAAAAACCCTAAAAACAGTATTAGTAGTAACATTACATTCATTAGCAATACTACTAATTGAATGAGAACTTCTCATCTTATGAACAATATACTCAACCAACCTTAAGCTCATCCTATGATATCTTGGAGAAAAAGAAGACTTTTCATAAAATTTTTTACCACACCTTTTACATACGTATCTTCTCTTTCTATAGTTAAGATAAGCACTTTTACCAAACATTGGAATATCCTTAATAGGCTGCATACGATAGTCATGAATATTCTTAGTTAAAGAGTTACATGAAGGACAATTGTGCTCTTTAACCTTCATTTCAACGTAAAGATGTATCTCATCATCAAAATTTTTTACATTTTTTAAAATAATATCTTTAAATCCCAACAAATTTTCAATATAATAGTCATTGTAGAGCATGATTAAAAACCTCCCTTGAATTGGTGTTGGTAACTATATTTTACAGGTTTTTTTCTCATTGCTCTACATTTTTTTGTAAAAAAATAAATGTTAGGGATTTTTACACCCCAACATTTATTATAGAACCTAAATAAGTAAATCTATATAATTTAACACTAAAAATGCTGGATAATGATTATCCAGCATTTTTTTATATTTTTGTTTATTGGTCTCCAACACGACTCCCAATAATCAAAAGCACCGTGTACATATCTCTTGTTTTTATAAAAAAGATGTCCTTTAAAACAGTAGTACCATTTAACTCTTCCGTTCTTCAGA
>JAVVFA010000132.1:0-3244 GCA_032251215.1 Candidatus Izemoplasmatales bacterium | reverse complement strand
CTTTAACTTCTAATAAAACTTTATTTTCATCCATTTATTCAACACCTCCAGACTTAGTAAAGCCTTCAACATCTGGAGCGTCTTTGTCCTGAAGCCAGCATGCTGAAACTTGAGTATCACTGATTCTATATAATGGCGCTGGTTTTTCTAAACATATTTCCATAGCATATTTACATCTAGGATTAAATGGACAACCTGTTGGTGGACTCAATAAATCTGGTGGTGAACCAGCAATTGGAACCAATCTTTTCTTTTGCCCCACTACATCTTTAGGTATTGATTGATGTAATCCTTTTGTGTATGGGTGTTGAGGATTATAGAAAATATCATTAACCGAACCTTTTTCCATAATCATGCCACCGTACATAACAATTACATCTTGACATAATTCGGCAATAACACCTAAATCATGAGTAATAAAAATAATTGTTGTGTCGAGTTCTTTTTTAATTCTCTTTAATAAATCTAGGATTTGCGCTTGAATTGTAACATCAAGAGCAGTAGTAGGTTCATCAGCGATAATTAGTTTTGGTTCGCAAGATAATGCCATAGCGACCAAAGCTCTTTGACGCATACCACCTGAAAATTGGTGAGGATACTCCTTGATTCTAGTTTCCGGTTCAGGGATACCTACTAAACGCAAATAATGTATAGCTCTTTCGAGAGCTTCTTTCTTGTTAATTTTTCTTGTATGTCCATCTTTAATTCGCTTTAATGCTTTTTCTTTTTCAACTTGATTTTGAATTAAATTAGCTTCTTCCAAAGCTTGTTCTTTTGAAATTCTAACATGACGAAGTATAACTTCCATCATTTGATTTTTAATTGTATAAACTGGATTTAAAGATGTCATCGGATCTTGGAAAATCATCGCTATTTCACTACCGCGATAATCTTGAATTTCCTTTTCAGAGACCTTTACTAAATCGACACCATCAAAAATTACTTCGCCTTCAACAATTTTACCAGGTGAATCAACTAATCTCATTAATGATAAACTCGAAACGCTTTTACCACTACCAGATTCACCAACGATTCCAAGAATTCCACCTTTTTTTAATTCATAGCTTATTCCTCGAACAGCTTGAACTTCACCAAGGTGAGTAAAAAAGGAGGTTCTTAGGTTTTTAACTTCTAGTATATTATTGCTCATCATATCTACCTATCCTTTTCTCAATCTTGGGTCTAAAGCGTCTCTTAGACCGTCGCCTAAAAAGTTAAATGCTAGCATCATAAAAGCAATTGTTACTGAAGGAACAACCAATTGATACGGATATGTTTGCATAAATTTTGCTCCATCATTTGCTAATGAACCTAGTGATGCTCTTGGTGCTTCGATACCTAAGCCAATGAAACTTAAAAAAGCTTCAGTAAAAACAGCAGTAGGAATCATCATTGCCATAGTAACTATTATTGGTCCCAAAGCATTTGGAATTAAATGCTTTTGGATGATTTTAAAATTAGAAACTCCCATTGTTTTAGCAGCTAAAACATATTCTTGTTCTTTAAGGCTTAATGCTTGACCACGAACTAAACGAGCCATTCCTACCCAATAAACGCTTATTAAAGTAATGATAATCGTTCCTAAACCACCAGTTCCAAATACTTTATTTAAAACATTCATTTCAAACCAGCTGTCTTTTAAAACAACCATAAGTAAAATTACATATAATAACAACGGGATTGAGTTGATTATATCAACGATTCTCATCATTACAATGTCGACATTTTTACCTAAGAATCCAGAAATACTACCATACAGAACGCCGATAAATAGATTAATAATTGCAGCAACAAACGCAATTATTAATGATATACCAGTTCCATACATTACTCTGGCTAATAAATCTCTACCATTTAAATCAGTTCCTAGAAGAAATGTTTTATTCCAAACCTTATCGGTTGAAGTTTTATACTCAACATCATCATAAGTGAAACTATAAAGTAATCCTTCATCAGCTTTTGCAGGATCTGTCTGATATGAAAAATCAACAGCAACTGCAGCTATTTCTGTACCTTCTTCATCATATAAACGGTAAGTGTAAACTCTGGTTATTAAATTTCTATCTGCAGCAGCAACATCAAATTTCGCTAATAATTCTCCATCATCGCTAACAGAAAACAGATTATACATTCCGGACATAAAAACATTTAAATCTTCGTCAAGTTCATAAATCTGTAATTGAGGAGGAATGTTTTTAAAATCAAGATATTGTTTATTATACTCATATTTATTAATTAATGGTCCTACTGTAGCGAAAAGAATAATAATAAAAACACTTATTAATCCAATTATTGCCAAATGATTTTTTCTTAATCTACGCCAAACATCTTGCCAATATGTTAAGCTTTTACGTGTCTGTTCTTTATCTAGTTTTTGATCGTTTTCTAAGAATTTAAATTTATTTTCACTCATATCCAACAACCTCTAAGATAACCTTATTCTTGGATCTATTAGTGAATAGGCAAGGTCTACTAATAGTACCATAATTATATAGAAAACAGCATAGAATAAAGTAACACCAATAACAAGTGTATAATCTCTAGCTCCAATTGATTCTGTAAAATATTTACCAATACCATTGATAACGAAAATTCTTTCAACTACAAAACTACCTGTCATTAAAGCAGCAATCATTGGACCAATATAAGTTATAACAGGAATCAAACTGTTTTTAAGTGCATGTTTAAATATTACTTTATATTCGGATAAGCCTTTTGCCCTAGCAGTACGAATATAATCTTGTCTTAAAACTTCCAACATACTCGATCTTGTTAATCTTGCGACAAAAGCTAAGGAGTAACCAGAAAGTGCGACCACAGGGCCGACATAGGAAATAGGTTTATCCAGTCCTCCTACAGGTATCCACGCAACATTTTGTGCTAAAAGTATAAACAAAGAACCGATAACAAAACTCGGCACGGTTATACCAATTGTAGCTAATATCATAACACCATAGTCAATAGTAGAATTAGCTTTCAAGGCTGATATTACACCTAAAGGAATACCTAAAACAACAATTAATATTACTGCAATAAAACCGATTTTTGCAGTATAAGGTATACCAGTTGCTAATAACTCGTTAACTGTATATTGCGGCTTACGAAAAGAAGGTCCCAAATCGCCAGTAAATAAATTTCCCATATAAGTAAAGTATTGCGTTAAGAGTGGCTTATTTAAGCCGTATGCCTCCTCAAGTCTTTCTCTTGTGGCTTCCGGTAAAGGTTTTTCTCGAGAGAATGGCCC
>JAVVFA010000131.1:0-3287 GCA_032251215.1 Candidatus Izemoplasmatales bacterium | reverse complement strand
TGAATTAAACAAGAATAAGGAAATTTCTGGTGAACAATTACAAAATATGCTTAATTTAAGCAGGGAAGAAAAAGCAATTCATCAATTAAGTTTTGATAAACTATTATCTGAATATGAAGTTTTTTACAATCAGCAAAATAAGATGTCTTATTTAATGCATAAGATTGCTAAACTTCAAGTAGTAGATCAAATTAAAACCAAGAACTATCATTATGCTTTAAGGTTCTTGAAAATAAAACAAAAAGAATTGGCAAAAGATAAAGCTAGTTCTAATTCAGTTGTTGATTTCATAAATCAAATGCAAAAATTAATCAACACTAATAATACCACTACCGCTGCTTTTAAACGATATATCAGCAATAGCAATAACAATTTACCATATTTGACCATTGTGGAAAAGAATCGTCAGTTATTGCATCAACAAATTGACTCACAAGTTAATAAGAAAATTAAAGCTTGTTATCAAGCGGCGAGTCTTTATTATCGAGAAACACATGATCAAATTAATAATATCAAAAAACTTGTCAGTGACTATATAAACAAGTTAAAACACTTGCTGATTTATAATGAATTTAATTATATTTCCCATCAGGCACAAATTATTAAATCAAATGGTTATGGTTTAGAAATTTCATCTTTGATTACATATGTGTACAACAAAACTCTGAATCTTGCTTACAAATATCAAACACCGGAAGAAATAGAAAAGATTGGTTTACATTATAATGATGTTCTAGCAAAATACAATAATTTGGTAGTTTCTGTTTTTGATAATTTAAAGCCAAAAACAAAGACTAGAGTTTTTTATGAAAAACTCCGAAAATATATCATTCTAACCTTAGAAATTCTGGAAAATTATCAAGATAAAATGGTTTCTTCTATTGAATATATTAGAGACAAGATTACAAGAAACGATCTTGCCTTCATTGCTAACTCAAAAGTTCTTGCTAAAGAAAACAAAAAAGTCATTGACAAAGAAAATGATTCATTGGCTTTTCAAGCTATTAGACTAAAGGATAAACGCGTTAAACAAATCGATGTATTATTAGATAATAGCAATAAAATCAATGAAGTATTTAAAGAAAGAGTTAGAAAAATCAATGGCGAATATGTTAGCGAGAAAGACAAAACCACTGAGTTTCTTGATTTTCTAGAATATGAAATTGTTAAGATTATTAAAGAAAATGATCAGCAATTAATCAAGATGCTTAAACTGATTGATAAAGAGATTTTTGAAGAAAGAATAAGATTTGCTAGTCAATATAAAAATTATATTAACACCATTAGCACAATAAAATCTAGTTTGAACCGCGCATATGACAACGAGGTTAAATATCTTTATGATCTAAACTATAAACGTGAAGAAGATCTTTCTAAGACAATCGTACTTTTAGAACAAAAAATCAATGCGTTACCTAAGGAAAAAGAAGCTCTTATGCAAGCAATTGATACACAAAAACAAGAACTATTTATAGCTAAACAAAACGAATTATTGCAAAAATTTTCTGATATCGAGGGCAACAAGCTATTGTCTAAACCAGAGTTACTAGCGGAGATCAACAAAGTAGAAAAACGACTTCCAAAAGATTATATTAAATTATATCGAGAAATCTATGAATTGGAAAACGACTATTTGCAACAGTATACCTTAATAAATGAACACTATTATGAAACTTACAAAGATTATATCAATAAACAAATTGCTAATCGTCATCTTTTAGATAATGATAGCAAAATATTTACTTCTTTTGACTGGTTAAATACTTATCATAAAGATTTGCTTAATATCTTCCAACTTAATTACAAGGAAACTTTACAAAAGAGCGTTGATTCTAGAGATATAATCAAAGAAGAAAAACGAAAATCAAAGGAGAAACAAGACCGTATTATTAATGCTTAGGAGGACTAAGTGGCTAACAAAAAGATTCTTTTAAACTTTGATAATTTCAAAGACTATAAGGATAAAGTCGATAAATCTCTCGAAGAGGAGTTATCGCTTTTTGAACGTTTCGCAGAATCTATAATCCATAGAGCAAACAATCATCATCAAGTAACTTTAAATAACCTTGAAGAAAGTAAAGAATCACTCATTAGTTTAATGGAAAAAGTTCAAACATTAAAGCATAGCATCTTCTTCCACAACGAGTCATTGATTATCAATCGTCAAAATATCATTCAAAATACTGAAAAATCAGTACAATCGCAAAATCAAAATATTCTTGAATACGAATATAAGGATGCTCAAGATAGAGTGATGAATTTTGATTATTTGAATAAAGCATTATTGCAGTCTGCATTTGATTTTTTCGCTGAGTTTAGAATGTATTATGCTAAAGATATTATTGATTTAGATGAACTTTACACGTTTTTAGAAGAAAAAAACCGAACATTGGAAAAAATTATCAAAAAATATGAGACAAAAGTTTTAGAATTTTTTACCTCCTTAGATAATGAAATCTTTGAAATGAATGATAAGATTTCGTTCCTGATGCAGCAAAAAAATTCACAACTTAATAAGATTTATGAGTTCTTTCAAAAGGAAACTAACGCCTATCTTGATAATCAGTTAACCTTTAGTGTCGAGACCAATCTTAATTCTAAAGAAATCAAAACTCTTATCAATGATAAAATCAAGCAGTTTAGAACTTTCAAAAATCATTTGCTGGGACAAGAACAAAAGATTAAGTTAATACTACACAATGAATATTTAGCTTTGTACAACAAGGTTTTAGACAAATTACTACAAAGAAAAGGTAACCTTATATTAGGTGATCCTAATTTCTTCAATCACATAGATGAGAGCTTGATAAAATTAAAAGAACAAATTGTTTTTGCCAAGAATGAAAATCTGGGTTCTTTAGGTAGTTTGATTAGAACATATAACACAGGTATAACTTATAAGCAAATTAGAGCTAAAACTGAAAAAAGAGCCAAAGTGATGACCAAGAAGTTCTTAGAAATGAAGAAAACTATTTTCTTTGAATATCAAAAAGAATCAAGAAGTTTGATCAATCAAATGGAAAAATATTATAAACTTTATCTTGATATTTTAAAAGTTGATCCATTTTTAGCACAGATTATTGGTGATAAAGCTACCAAGATTGTAAAAGATGAAGTTAATTATCTCTCAACTTTAAAAATTAATAAAGAGCATAAAGTCCATGTGAATTATGATATTAAAACTTTAAGGTTGAATCAACAAATAAATGAAATTGAATCGAAATTAATTTATGAGGTTGAAAGACAAATTTACTTGCAGGACATCGATTTATTAAGCAATATCTTAG
>JAVVFA010000130.1:0-3311 GCA_032251215.1 Candidatus Izemoplasmatales bacterium | reverse complement strand
ATTGATGCTTTTTGATATTTTGATTTTAGGAACTTTAGCGTTTTATAGGATGTACACTTTAGATAAGACCATAACCTATTTTGCATCTATACCGCTTTTATTAATCGCTGTTATGGCAACTTATATCTCAAAGATAACTGGTAAGAAATTTAAGGCTCGCCAACAAGCGTTCGAAGATATGAGTGATTTTACTCAAGAAAATTTCTATGGTATTTCAGTGATAAAAGCTTTCGTCAATGAAGTAAGAGAAATTAAAGCTTTTTCAAGAATAAATAGAATAAATCAGGAAAAGAATGTTTCGTATATAAAGGCAAGTACATTCTTACATGTTGCAGTTGAAATGTTCATCAATATCATTAGGGTTATTATGTTAGGATTAGGAGCTTATTTAGTGTATAAAACCATGAGTGAAGAATTAGTTTTCACCATTGGTGATTTAACGAGATACATCGCTTATTTTGGGACATTGATTTGGCCGATGATGGCGATCGGACGATTAATTAATATGCGAGCTCAAGCAAAGGCATCGCTTGATCGAGTATCGGCTTTCTTAGATGCTGATATTGAAATTCAAGATGATAGAGAAGTTATTAACGTTGAAAAGATTGAAGGTAAAATTACTTTTAACAATTTAACTTTCAAATATCCTAAAACAGAAAAGGAAGTTTTAAAGAATATCAATTTTGTGATTGAAAAAGGACAAACCGTCGGTATTATTGGTAGAACCGGATCAGGTAAAACGACTTTAGTTGATTTGATGTTAAGACTTTATAATCTAAAGACATGTGAATTATTGATTGATGATTACGATATCATGAAATTACCAATTAAGACAATTAGAGCTGCTATTGGTTATGTTCCGCAAGAGAATTTTATTTTCTCTGATGTTATTAAAAATAATATCTCATTCTCATCAGACGTATCTGATCAGGAACTAATCAAACAAATGGCGATTTATTCTGATATCCATGATAACATCATCGATTTTCCAAACCAATATGATACGATGGTTGGTGAACGTGGTGTAACCTTATCGGGTGGACAAAAACAAAGAATATCAATAGCTAGAGCTTTATTAAAGAATCCGCAGATTTTAATTATGGATGATTCTTTCTCAGCTGTTGATACCAAAACTGAAGAACAAGTTATTTCTAACTTAAGAGAATTAAGAAAAGGAAAAACTACGATAATTATCGCTCATAGAATATCTACCATCAAATCTGCTGATCAAATAATCTTTATTGAAAACGGAGAAGTTATGGCGAAAGGTACTCATGAAGAATTGTTGAATACCTGTGATCTATACCGTAAGATGGTCATCCTTCAAAGACTCGAAGCTGAGTTGGAAGAGGAGGTGATCTAAGTGGCGAAATCCGGACCTGAGTTTGATATTGATATCAACCGTAAAAGAAGTATGTCTGATACGGAAATTATTAAAAGATTATTGCATTATGTAAAACCTTTTATCAAACAGTTAGTCATCGCATTTTTATTAGTAATCATTGTTGTTGTCTTAGATTTACTTGGACCTTTATTTGTTTCCGATGTTTTAGATTCTTTAGGTGAAGATAAAGTGCCTGTTTTAAGGATAATCATGATTGTCGTTATTTATTTGGTTGCGCTTTTCGTCGGAGCTTTTATCGCTTATAAGCAAACAATTATTTTGCAAGTAACCGGTCAAAAGATTATTTATGATATTAGACAAGATGTCTTTAATCATATTGAAGGATTGTCAATTTCTCAATATAACAAGATACCAATCGGCAAATTAGTAACGAGAGCTACCTCTGATGTCGATACTTTGAATATGCTTTATACTGATGTTATTATTAGTTTAATCAGAGATGTTTTAACCATTCTTGGTGTGTTTATCATTATGTTTATTAAATCGCCGATGTTGGCGCTTTACATCTTTGCCTTGACCCCTTTTATCTTTATCACCTCTTATATTTTCAGAAAGTTTTCAAGGAAAGCATACAGGCGAGTTCGAGCTAATGTCTCAATCATTAATGCCTTTCTTTCTGAACATTTATCTGGCATGAAATTGATTCAAATTTTTAATCGCGAAAACAAAAAATATCAAGAGTTTGTCTATAAAAATAAAAAATTGAATAACTCCCATGTTGAAAGAGTTCTAGCTTTCAGTTTGTACCGACCAACAATGTATTTACTTTATATCATAGCGATTGTAATTATCCTATGGGTTGGATCTTACCAAGTGATTGATGGAATCATTACTTATGGTGTTTTATTCGCTTTTACTCAATATATCAACCGTTTCTTCCAACCAATTCAAAATTTAGCTGAACAATTCGATACTTTGCAATCTGCCTTTACTTCTGGAGAAAGAATTTTTGATATCCTTGATGAAGAACCGATTATCAAAGATAGTTCTGATGCTATTGAACTCGATAACTTTAAAGGTAAGATAGAGTTTAAAAATGTGTGGTTTGCTTATAATGAAGGTGAGTGGGTTTTAAGAGACGTCTCATTCGTAGTGAAACCAAAGGAAACGATGGCTTTAGTTGGAGCCACCGGTTCCGGTAAAACGACTATCATCAGTTTAATCGTTCGCAATTATGATATTCAACAAGGTGAAATCCTAATTGACGATATCAATATCAAAGATATAAAACTAGACAGTTTAAGAAATAATGTCGGTCAAATGTTGCAAGATGTATTCTTGTTCTCGGGAACGATTGAATCTAACATTCGGTTAAGAAACAATGAGATTACTGACGCGGAAATCTTAGAGGCTTGTAAGTATGTCAACGCTGATCAGTTTATTCAAAAATTACCAGAGAAATATGATGAACCAGTAAGAGAAAGAGGAAACAATTTCTCTTCAGGTCAAAAACAATTATTGTCATTTGCAAGAACTTTAGTTCACAGACCTTCTTTAATGATTCTCGATGAAGCGACAGCAAATATCGATACCGAAACAGAAAAACTTATTCAGGAGTCTTTAAAAAAGATGATGAATATTGGAACAACCATTGTCGTAGCTCACCGGTTATCGACTATCCAACACGCTAACAAAATAATTGTGATGCGTAAGGGTAAAATTATCGAGATGGGCACTCATCAACAATTGCTTAAACAAAAAGGTCATTATTTCCAACTATATCAGTTGCAATATGATAAATTCATCACTGAAAATATGGAATTGGCTAATCTAAATATTTAACACACGAATCTCGGGAGTCGATTCCCGAGATTTATCTTTATTAATTTAGTTGACAGCGCAACTAATTTGATATATACTAGATAAGTAAAAGTTTTTTTGGAGGTTAACTATAAAATATGGACAG
>JAVVFA010000129.1:0-3342 GCA_032251215.1 Candidatus Izemoplasmatales bacterium | reverse complement strand
TTACAAGTCGCAACTAATCAAATTAAAGTTTAGTTAACTTACTGACCTTTTCAAGCCATCCTTCAGGCATCTTTGATACTTGAGCAGAAATTGCCCCAATCATCGTATTTCGGTCTGATACCGCTCCACCAAGAGGCGCATTATAAATAATTGCTTCTTCATAAGAGTTAGTATGATATAAAATATGAATGATTAAAGGTATTGAATATTTGATTGCACAAGCTCTACCTGAATATTGTTCGATGAAATCATTTGCATCAGTCATTTCAATCGCTTTTTTAAGAGCCGTTTGATATTTCTCTGGCCCCAAATGAATAACTTGTTCTATTGCTTTTTTAAGACCTAATTTAGGTAAATTCACAAACAATTCATCAAACATTTTAAAATATCGATAATAATCTTTGTCCTGGGAATAAACATTCGTTAATTCCCAGGCTTTTTCTATACTAAAACCTAATTCCTTACAAACTAAGTATGGAACAAACCCTACTAAATGATCATCCATAACTTCTATTTCTGGAATATCTAAATTAAGACTTTTAGCTAGAACAGTTATCACATGTTTCTTAGCATAAGTTTCAACGTAACCCCTGTAAGTTCCACCCGGTTTAAACTGTTGATAAAGCAGTTTAGAGTAATCTTTCATTGAAAGGTTTGGATTATCTTTCATTGCTTGATAGAGCCAAATTAAGATATCTCCCTGAATTGTCACGTCTCCTACTTCACTATTAGGATAACTGTAATAAGAATTTTGAGAATTTTCAAAATGAACTTTTTCTTGTCTCATAAAAAGCAACGATTGTTTCTTAGCTAATGTTTCTAAATACTTATAATCATAAATCCAATGAATTCCTAAAGTAGCGGCGTTCGCTACTAAACCAGGTAATAAATATTTTTTCATAATACATTCTTCCCTTCTTCTAACTCGACACCTAATCCATGAACTATCCGGTTAACATAATTAAATATGCTACAATCTGATTAACATCAAATATCGATTCATCGCTAAGTCCAAGGTCTCTAAGTTTAATTATATCATCTTCAACCATTTTATATGGGTCTTTGGTTAATTTTTCAGCATACTGACAGATTGCTTCATCCATCTTACTTAAACCTGCACGATGATAATCATCAATCACTTTCTCCATCAGTTCTTTGTTTTCACTCACATGCATTAATGCATTTCCATGATGATCAACACAATATGGACATTCATTTGCGTTAGAGACGATCACACCAATCATTTCACGCTGTGTTCTAGTTAAAGGTCCTTCCTTAAACATAATTTCTTCATAAAGACGCATATGTATCTCTAACACCTTTGGTCTAATACTATGGACTCTTAAGACATTAGCTGTAGGTTCATTGGTGCGTTTTTCCGCACCTTCATAAATCTGCTTTAATAGTTTGTTTTCCTCTTTTGTTATTTCTTTTATCCAAGACATTTATATTTTTCCCTCCTTATAAAGTGATGACTTTCGCATCACTTTGCAAAAACTCAGTTAGTAGTTCTCCAGTATACATCACATTGATATGTTGGCTACTTAACTCTTTTTCAATACCCAAATCTTCCGCACACTTTTTACATGCGTAAACATTGATGTTTTGTTTCATCATAAGTGCGACTTTTCTTTTCACTTCATCATCAGTTGCGACAACTTTTTGTGAAGCACCCCAGATAATTACTTCAACTTCATCCCACCACTTATTTTTCTTTGATGCGATGATGTAAGGTGTAATCATTTCTTCGATATCAACTAAGTTATCACTTTTCCATAATACAACCAATTTTTTCATTGTTTCTCCCTTCTAAAATCAAAATAATCAATTCACTTAATATTTAATATCTCTTTGTAATAATTCTTTTACACGTGTAATATCTTCCATTGTATCTTTTTGTTTTTCTACCTCTAAAGGCAAATGACATTCTTCTATCTTTACTAAGATTCCATGTTTTTTGACAACGTTTCCTACTTTACAGTAGTGGCCTACACCACATGTGTAACATTGGTCATATCCTTCGACTTGAATATGTCCCTCTACAACCATTTTGTTAGAGATCATAAATCGTTCAATGATTGTTCTTACTGGATCTTTGATGTTTCTATTTCTAGTAGTTGAAATGATAATCCCTTTTTTACCTGCTAAAGAAAATCCTTCCAAATGACGAAATGAAAATGTTCTTTCTAAACAAGCATGCGCAAGTGCATTGATTGTCCCATAGTAGTTAGGTGCACCAAAGATGATTGTGTCAGCTTGCACCATCTTTTCACCTATCTCATTCCAGTCATCTTTTACTTTACAGATATTATCATTGGCGCACTGTGTGCAGCCAATGCATCCGTTGATCCTTTTTCCAGCTAAAGAGATAATCTCTATTTCTTCATCTACACCATCAAGTAATGTTTTGATCGCGTTATGAATCATTCTGTTTTTTCTTGGACTTCCACTAATGGCTAGAATCATCTTTGACTCCTTTAATCTTTTTAAGTGCATCTAATGCTTTTGTTGGTTCTAATCTTAGCTCATAAGCAGAATCTACAAAGGCAAGGGTAATGATTCCTTCTTGATTGACAACATAAGTAGCAGGGAACGGTAATTCAAAAGCAGTATTTCCTTGGTATTTTGATAGATCAATGCCCATCTTTTGATAAATTGGAATGAGTTTTTGATCAACAGTAAATACTAAGCCAAACTGTTTTGATACTTCGTGATTAATATCACTTAATACTTCAAAACCAAACTGGTTTCTTTCTTGCATCGTAAATGAATATTTCTCTAAGTCTGGTGAAATAGCAATAATATTCGCACCAAGTTCTTTGATCTTAGGAAGTAATTTTTGATATAATCTTAACTCTAAGTTACAGTAAGGACACCACGAACCTCGATAAAAATTGATGATGATTGGTCCTTCCTTTAAAATATCTTCTATATGAACCATTTCTCCATAAGCATTCTTTAAACTAAAAGAAGGAAGCTTGTCCCCGACTTTTAGAGCTTGATCTTCTAAGTTTTTATCTTTTAACTCTTTTGCAGCTTGACGAAAAATCTTTACGATTTCCTCAGGTGCAGAATTAGTAGATTTTTCTTTCATTTTTTCAACATACTTTTTATAAGTCATACTTTACTCCCATCTAGTAACAAATTTTGAATCACTTGATAAAACGTATTAAGTGGCGAAGCACTTCTTGAAGATTTCATTCTTAGTAATGCGCCTTGCCAACTATTAACGATAAAGTTCGCCAGCAATAAAGTATCTCTTGTAAAGAACGCGTCACTTTCTTTTAAACAATCACTGAGTTCGTTCGCGATGCTTTGGTGGATATGTTCTGTCGCCTCGGC
>JAVVFA010000128.1:0-3355 GCA_032251215.1 Candidatus Izemoplasmatales bacterium | reverse complement strand
AATTTAGTTAAAGGCGTAGAATAAGTTCCAAATACCAATAAAGTTAAAGCAATTACAATAAATATTGCTTTAAAAGAGTAGTTGTATTTTACACTTATTTCACTTTCTCCTGGGTACCATAACTTAACTATTAACCTAACAAAATAAACCCCTTCAATTACCGAAGCTATTAAAATAATCGCAATTAAAACGATTTGGCCAACTCCCGCAAGTTGAGTTAAAAAATTCAACTTGATTACAAATCCAGCAAGAAGTGGTAATCCCATAACGCTTAAAGTAACGAAAGTAAAAGCTAAACCAACAAGTTTGTTATTGACAAACAAACCTCTTAAAGCTTCAGATTCGTCACTGCCAACATCTTTTGTCGCTTTATTGATCACTAAGAACATTACCGTTTTGCTTAAAGCGTTAGCCACAATTAAGTAAACTGCCCAGATAACAACACCATTGACAAACAATAAAGCAACGATACTTGCTTGCGCAATTGAACTGAACAATAATATATCTCTAGTTCTTGTAGATGAAAATGCCATGACATCACCAGCAAGAATTCCTAAAGCCAACAATACTGTAACGACAATCAGAAGTGATCCTTCGAAAACAAATAAATTAGTGATAAAACGTCCTAAAACGAAACTCATTGCTGCAGCATAAACTCCAGCTATCATTGGACCTGTCAAAGTATTTGAATGTCCTAAAACACCCTTAACCCAAGCATTGAAAGGCAATAGTTTAGCTTCAACGCCTAAACCGATAAACATCAATGTAAACGGTAAGACAACTTCTGCGTAATTGCCACTTGCTTGAATAGCTTGAATCATCACTACCATATTTAACGTACCATACATTGCGTAAAGCACAACGACTCCAAACAAGAATAAACTGCTTCCAATAGCGCCAATTACTAAATAACGGAAAGTGCTAACTGGTTTTTTATTAGCTGATGTAATTAAATAAGCAGCAATTCCAGAAATTTCTAAGAAGACAAAGAAATTGAATAAGTCATTAGTCAATAACAAACCATTCAATCCAGCAATTGCCAATAACAAAATACTTGAGAAAGCCTTATATGATTTAAAGTTTAATAAGAAGATAACTAAAATCAATCCATTTATTAACCATAAAGCAATTCTTGCATAAGTATCAAGTAACAAACTAATACCGAGAAGATCGCTATTCATCGCAACATCAAAACCACCGATGAACACTAAACCATTCTCAAGAAAAAACAATAAAACGATATTAAATAGACCGACCACAAGAAGTAGATAAGGTGCAATCTTTTTACTAACAATTGAGATAAAAGCTGCCAATAAAGGAATAGCTATCAATAATACGGCGTTCATGCTGATTCCTCCATTTCATCTAATTCAAAGGTATTGTAAGTCTTATAAATAGTTTTAGCAAAAGCTAATGCAAGTGCTGTTGTACCAACACCGATAACAATCGCTGTCAATACCAGTGCTTGAGGTAATGGGTCAACAAATATTAAACCCAAGTCTTGAGTGCTGGAAATGATTGGCGCAATAGCACCATCACCAACAAATCCAATGCTGATAATGAAAATATTTAATCCAATTTCCATAATATTTAGAGAAACAATCATTTTAATAACATTCTTACTTACGAATAGTCCATAAATACCAATCACAAATAGAATGATGCTCGCATATTGGATCATGCTGATTCCTCCTCTGTTAAGAAATTATCGACAACCCCAGCAATCTCACTACCAACTTTAAGCCCGATAAGAACATAAATAATTGGAATGATTCCAGCGCTTAATAATTGTCCAACTGTGCCAACAGGTAAAAAGTTTTCCAAGAAAGCAGTAGCAAAAATTAAACCCAACAAACCGACAACCACGAAAATACTACCGGCTATGCCTTCCATTAGTTTAAAGCCTTTGACATTGCTTCTAAACTTATCATCCGCCAAATATAACAACAAGACTGAACTAGCAATTATCGCTCCGCCAGGGAAACCGCCACCAGGTGTCAAATGACCATGTAAGATGATATATAAACTTGTTACTAAAATTATTCCTAATAAAACATTAGAACCAACTCGTAACATAAAGTTCGGTTTAAACTTAAGATCCAATCTTTTTTGTTTTGTGCCACCAAAGATAAAAGCAACTCCCAAAGCACTGATGAAAAGTACAGTAACTTCACCTAAAGTATCAAACCCACGGTAACCAACCACAATCGCTGTCACGATATTAGCTGAACCGACCATTTCAATGTTTTCTTCAGTTAAGTATTGGCTAGAAATTCTTTCTTGTAAGTCAACTTCACCAAATTTAGGAAAAGCAGAAGTTTTATCTAAAGCAAGGATAATCATCACGCCTAATGCTATTGTAATTAAAAGTCCAAATAGCTTTCTCATTCTGACTCCCTCCTTTTTAATGACAATAAAGTAAATACAAACAAAGCAGTTACTAAACCACTGCCGATTACTGCTTCAGTAATTGCAACGTCCGGAGCCCTCATTAACACAAAAGCTACCACTGCCAACATACTTAAAGCAGAAAGAAATAAAACGGAATTAATAAGTTTTTTAGAATTGATTGCCATAAATGCAATCGCTAATAATAAAATACCTATTACTAAAGAGATGATTTCAAAAAATGTCATTTATCTTCACCTCGATCTTTCAAATCGTCCTGTACTAAATTATCAGGAATATTCTTTGAGTTATAAGTTGCTTTAGCTATCGCACTAGATCCAACAGGATTAGATATAACAATAAAAACAATGATAATAAGTAGTTTTGGCAGCCAATCTAAATGAGCTTCAGCGACACCAAACCCAATACCAATCATAATTGAAAAAGCTCCTAAAGTTGTTGCTTTAGTACCTGCTTGAATACGATTGAAAGTATCGGGCATCCTTAAAACCCCTAATCCGCCTAAAAGAAAGAAAAGACCACCAACGATTAGAAAAACATAACTAATTATTTCCATGTGATTTTCCCTCCAAATATCTAGCGAATACGACAGTTTCCAAGAAAGCTAAAACCGCATAGACTATCGCAATGTCCAAATAAAGGTTGCTATCAAAAATTAAAGCTAAAAAAGCAATTAAACCGATGATAATCATATTAAAAGTATCCAATGACACAACCCGATCACTTAATTTCGGACCTAAGATAAAACGTATTACAGCAAAAATTAGTCCTAATCCAATTAATAAAAAGACTACATAATCTAACCATTCCATTATTCGAATATACCTCCTAAAATCTTTTCAAAAGGACCTGAGATATTAGTTTGATTTTCTTCCTCCGTTTTTCCTTTAACATCAATTGCGTGAACATAAATATAGTCATCTTCAATATCAATTGATAAAGTACC
>JAVVFA010000127.1:0-3380 GCA_032251215.1 Candidatus Izemoplasmatales bacterium | reverse complement strand
ATTTAATAACCATTCTAATTCACTATAAGATATATTGATCAATATATCTTATAGTGAATTAGAATGGTTATTAAATGGACATGAAATAAGGTTAGAAAAAAGAAAGTTTAAAGAAGTAAATCAACGTGTCATTTATTAAAAATATTATTCATTTAAACCGCTAAAAACATAGACATTTAGCGGTTTTTATGGTATAATATATGTATAAAAATCGTACAGAAAGTTGCCTAATTATGACTGATAAAATCAATAAAATGATTGAAGATAATCCAGAACTTAAAGACTATATTTCTTCTTTGAAAACAGTCATCGCTGAACGCGATGCAGAGATTAATCTTTTAAAAGAAGCCATTAAATTATCTAGAGAAAAAATGTTTGGATCAAGTTCTGAGAAAACACCTGATGGTCAGTTATCATTAGGCTTTTTTGATGAAGTTGAAAAAGAGTCTAACTTAAATGCGGAAGAACCTAGTATTGAGAGAGTGACTAAAAAGAAAAGGAAGTCTAGAACAGATAACTTAGCTCACTTAGAAACTGAAATGACTGAATATACATTAGATGAAGATAAACTATTATGTCCAAAGTGTAATACTCCATTAAAGAAAGTTAGTGATGAAACGAGAGAGACGATTAAATTATATAAGAAAGTCATTCGTCATTTGGAAAAGCGTGCTGTATATGCATGTCCTAAATGTGAGTATATGATCAAAGCTGATATGCCTAAGTTACCTATAGAAGGTTCATTAGCTGATTCTTCAACTTTATCTCAAGTCATCGTTGATAAATTTGCGAATGGAATTCCTTTATATAGACAAAGCCAAGACTTTGAAAGAATCGGTCTTTCTTTATCAAGACAAAATCTATCAAATTGGATATTAAAATCAAGTGATTTACTTGATATTGTTTATCAAAAGATGAAAGATGTCTTATTATCTAAGGACATCTTACATGCGGATGAGACAACTGTCCAGGTATTAAAGGAATCTGGTAAAGTAGCTAAGTCTAAATCATATATGTGGCTATATCAAACTTCTAGATATGATACACCAATTGTGATTTATGATTATAAGCCATCTAGGTCGGGTAAGATACCAAGAGAGTTCTTAAAAGATTTTTCTGGTTATTTACATGTGGATGGTTATAGTGGTTATAATCATATAGACAATGTAAGCTTGGTTGGATGTTTAGCGCATGTTAGAAGATATTTTAATGATGCTTATAAACTCATTGAAAAGAATGAGGATGCCAAACAATCAAATACAGCTAAGGGATTAGCTTATTGTAATAAGCTATTCTCTCTAGAAAAAGAATCAAAGACATTAGAACTTAAAGACCGATATATTTTTAAACAAAAAGAGATCAAACCTGTATTTGATGAATTTTCAACATGGCTTAATCAAGCATCAATGAAAGCATTACCACAATCTAAGTATGGAAAGGCAATAACTTATGCATTGAATCAAATGCCTAACCTTATGCATTATTTAGAATTAGGTGAACTTGACATTGATAATAATAGAGCTGAGAGATCGATTAAACCATTTGTCATAGGAAGAAAAAACTGGCTATTTAATCATTCAGTAGAAGGTGCACATGCATCAGCTAGATTATATTCGATTGTACAGACATGTTTAATAAATAATGTGAATCCTTATAATTATTTAAGTGATACTTTAACCAAGTTAGCTAATATGACGATTAATCAAGAAACTGATATCGCAAGTTTACTGCCTTGGAATTATATAAGTTAAAACCTAACAAACCTTAAACTCTGATTTCATTATCAGGGTTTTTCTTTTGTCAAGGTACTTACCGTTTGACGCTCAATGTCATTAACTTAAGGAAGTTTTAGTTAGGGTTATGATTAGCCATCTTCTTTTTCATCTAAAATGTAGTGTATAAAATATTTTATTTAATGGCTTTTATAATATTTTATATGTTATAATAGTAGTGTATAATAAGGGGGTGTTTTATAGTGTTTTGCAAAATATCAAGAACAATCATAAAAGGCAAGCGGTATTATTACGCGAGTTTGGTCGAATCGTTTAGAGAGAATGATAAGATTAAACATAAGCTTATTAAGAATATTGGCTCAATTGATTATGAAACTTCATTAAGGTTAAAACTTGCCTTCAGCCAAAAAATTCCAATAGACAGTCTAAAAGATATGCTTGATAGCTTCGGTATTAAACATGAATAAACTGTTTAACATCAATAAGTTATTGTATAATGAGATTAGAACACCTATGTTTTTATCTCTCGCTAAAGGTAAAAACATTAAAAGTTTTACTAGAAAAAGGAAAGTTAATCCAAAAGATATAGCGCTATATTTACTTAATAAAAGAGGGATGAGTCAAAAAATGGAAATAGAATTATTTAATGATATAGGTGACTACGATATTAGTTCGCCTGGAATGTTAAAACAACGGAATAAATTCAATCCACAAGCAATTGTATACTTGAATAATAGACTAATAAATAACTTCTATAAAAATAACAACAAAGACCTTAAAACATGGAAAGGTTTCATCCTTTGCGCGATAGATGGATCAGAATTTGAAGTGCCCAACACAAAAGAATCTAAAGAATTATTTAAACGAAGCAAAAACCAATATGCGAATCGCGGCGCTGTGCGATCAAAGATATCCAATGCTTTCGATATCTTAAATGAATATATTTTAGATACTAGTATTGGAGAATGTAAGGCGAATGAACGGAAATTAGCAATTAAAAATTATGAATCAATAAAAAAGAAAATTAAGGATTATAATTTATTAACGCTAATGGATAGAGGTTATCAAGGTGTTTACACCATGTTTCGTTTTTCTAGAAACAAGGATAAGTATATCATAAGATTATATTCTAAAACATTTAAGAGTGTTTTATCAAAAGAGAACGATCAAATAGTTGACTTTTCACATGCCAAGGATAAAGCTTTGTATAATGCAGTATATAGAAATAAGACAGCCCATAATGATTTTAAGAACTTTATGATGAACCAGACAGATGAATTCAAGACGAGAGTAGTGAAAATAAGGCTAAATACAGGTGAAATCGAATACTTAGCGACTAACTTATCAAAAGATGAGGCTAGTGTTGATGAATTATCTGATTTATATAATCTTAGATGGAAAATAGAGACTAATTTTCATCATTTAAAAGAAAGTATGAAAATCGAAAAAATCTCTAGTTCAAAAAAGAATTTAATTTATCAAGATATATACTCACAGATGCTTGTGTTTAATATACTTAGAGAAAATATTCGCGAAAGCGAAAAGATTATTAAACAAGAGAATTACAAATATGAAATGAAAATTAATTTCAATATGGCTATTGGTTTGTTTAAAAAGTATTTTATATATGTGATAACCGTAGATGAT
>JAVVFA010000126.1:0-3444 GCA_032251215.1 Candidatus Izemoplasmatales bacterium | reverse complement strand
AAGATCGTCATCATCAAGATGATGACGATCTTCCTGATTTCATCAACTTAGGTTTTGATGATGACGATCTTCCTGATTTCATCAACTTAGGTTTTGATGACGATGATCTTCCTGATTTCATCAATTTATAATCAGTCATTTTATAAATCAAATCTAGCAAAAATTTTTAAAAACTTCATAATAATATCATTTGCTGTCAAATGATAATTTTATTTATGCCATTATAAGAATTTCTCATTCATATATTTTTCTACAAAAAAAAGTAAAGTTAAACGGCTTTATCTTTTTTTTAAAAAGTTTTTTATGTATTTTCAAATAAGTCAACACTCAACTATTTTAGTATAACATTTTATAATAGGTTTTTATTACCCTTATTTGAAATATACTACATAAATCATTAATTTGCTAGCAATAATCGATTTAATACATAATAATTAAGAAGATAATAGATATCAATCACCAATTCTCTTATTATTGAGTGATTTTTCTTTACTTTTTTGTGATATGTGCTAAACTTAATTGTTTGCTTGTTTTTAATAACAAGCAAGTAGGATAAGGGAATGATAAAATGAGAAATAAAAATATTATCAATGTAGGCGTTATCGCACACGTTGATGCAGGGAAATCTACATTAGTTGACGCTTTGTTAAGACAAAGTGGTGTTTTTCATGAAAACGAAGTAATGATTGAACAGATAATGGACAACAATGATATCGAAAGAGAAAGAGGAATTACAATTTATTCCAAGAATTGTGCCATTGAGCATAAGGGAACAAAGATTAATATTGTGGATACTCCAGGACATGCTGATTTTTCAAGTGAAGTTGAGCGAATCATGAATACAGTGGATACAGTTATTTTACTTGTAGATAGCAGTGAAGGTCCTATGCCACAAACAAAGGTTGTTTTAAAAAAATCATTGGAAATAGGTTTAAGACCTATAGTCTTTATTAATAAAATAGATAAAAAAGATGAACGAGCTATCGAAGTAGTTGACATGTGTTTTGATTTATTTGTTGAATTAGGCGCTAATGATAAACAACTTGATTTTCCAATTGTTTATGGTGTTGCTAGAGATGGAATTGCTATGAAAAATATCAATGACAATAGTGAAAATCTTGAGCCTTTATTTGAATGTTTATTAAACCATGTTGAACCATACCCTGATAATTCGGAAGAACCTTTAAAATTACAAGTTTCTTCTCTTGCGTATGACGATTACTTAGGTCGTTTAGGCGTGGGTAGAATTACAAGAGGAAGTCTTGTAAGTGGCAAAATTTATAAACTTAGCAAAAGAGATAAAAGCATTGTTAATGTCAAAATAACAAAATTATTTGTAAATGAAGGCTTAAGTAAAGTGGAAAAACCTGTTGCTTATGCTGGAGACATAGTTATTTTCAGCGGTATTTCACATATATCAATTGGTGAAACTTTGTGTGACGAATTCAATGTTGAACCAATGCCTATGATTACTATAGAAAAACCAACTCTTTCTATGAATATTTTAGTTAATGATTCGCCATTTGTGGGTCAAAGCGGTAAACTTGTCACATCTAGACAGATTAGAGCCAGACTAATGAAAGAATTAGAAACCAATGTTGGTTTAGAAGTTGAAGAATTAGAAAATCTAGAAGGTTATAAAGTTAATGGTAGAGGTGAACTACATCTTTCAATCCTTTTAGAAAGTATGCGTAGGGAAGGTTTTGAATTAAGTGTTTCAAAACCAGAAGTTATTATCAGAGAAATCAATGGTGTACCTCATGAAGTATTCGAAAAAGTTGTTGTAAACATTCCTAATGAATATGTTGGTAGCATTATCCCTCAATTTAATTCCAGAAAAGGTGTTATGCATACAATGACTACTGAAAATGGTTATACTACTCTTGAATATATTATTCCTACAAGAGGTTTAATTGGTTATCGAAGTGAATTTATCAATACTACAAGAGGCCAAGGCACTATGGTAAAATCTTTTGATTCATACAAACCTTATGCAGGTGAAATAGAAAGTCGTAGAAATGGTGTTTTTATCGCTAAAGAGCGAGGAAAAACTATGGCTTACAGTTTGTTTAATCTTTCCGAAAGAGGGAGAATGATAGTTGATCCCAGCGTTGAAGTTTATGAAGGCATGATTGTTGGTTTTAATTCGCGAAGTAATGATTTAGTAGTTAACCCTTGTAAGAATAAACATTTAACAAATACTAGATCAAGTAGTTCTGATGAAGCAATCAAATTGCTAGATCCACTAAAATTTACGATGGAGGAAGCTTTAGAACTTATTGAAAGTGATGAGTTAGTTGAAATTACTCCTACTGATATAAGATTAAGAAAGAAAATTCTTAACGAGAATGATCGCAGAAGATTTTATCGTTCTAACAATAATCTTGAAAATTCAATTTAGATTAAAAAAAATGCTAGTTAACACATAATTAATGTGAAATAACTAGCATTTTTATTTTAGGTCAGTTTCTATAAATTTAAGCAATAACATTAAGTTTAAGAAGCAAATATTGCCAGTCAAATGATAAAAGGTAAATAATGTAACTGTTATTATTAACCCAAACTTTTAAAGAAGAGCTAGTAAAATCAAAAGTTTGTGCTATCAATAATTGTTGGTACATTACCCTCCATGTAAACATCAGTTAAGTTAGTGCAAGCATTAAATGCATTACCTCCTATTATCTTTAGATTTTGGCTTAATGTTACGGATATTAGATTACTACAGTTCTATCACTGACTATAACGGTTCTTAAAGAAGTAGGAATCACATTTGTTTGATCATATAAGTAAGCTCCAAAGTAATAATGTATTGTGCTAAAACTAGACTGATTGTATGGATCAGCCAAAGGCATAGTCATATTTATAATCTTATTATTTCCTAATAAACAACTCTTTTTTTTAAAAAAATAGGACAACAAGATTTCGTAAAAATTCCGTTGCCCTTTTTGGCAATTACATATCTAACATAAATTCATATTACTCTTAAAAGATTAATATTGCATTAGGTGAAATTAAAATATTATTGTCTACTTATAACAAGACCTTGGTAAAACTTGATGCTTCAACAACTTCAGTTGTGTACAGTCCTTGATTATCATAAAAGTAAATTGTTTTTTCTTCGTCGCTTGCATTCCAAATCATTGCGTAAATATTACCTAAATCATCTTCATAGACGGTTGAGGACACACCGATTTCAATTTTCATCCAAATATCACTATTACGTCTACCTAAAGAATCAAGAGCGTGTAGCATCCAATATGTACCGACTAGTTCCGCAGGGTAATCATCGTTTAAAATCAAACTTGCATCAAATTCATTGATTGCTATTGAAGGATTTATTATCGACTGTATTGCCCACATATTGCTAAACCAAGTATCAACCTCACCACTTTTAGCTTCAAGATAAGTAGCATAAATTGAACTGAACTTCTGGTAATCAGCATC
>JAVVFA010000125.1:0-3449 GCA_032251215.1 Candidatus Izemoplasmatales bacterium | reverse complement strand
TTTATATGTACTATGTCGGTATTGATATTTCAAAGTACAAACATACCTTTGTGATCGCCAGTCACTTAGGTGAAGTTATTCAAAAACCTATGGATTTTGATAACTCAAATCTTGGATTTACTAAATTTTTAGATAAACTTAAGCCTTTTGATTCAAATCAATTAAAAATAGGATTCGAATCTACTGGTCATTACTCAGACAATCTCAAACAGTTTCTTCATAATCAAGGTTACTCTTTCTATCAACTAAATCCCCATTTAGTAAAGAAGTTTTCCTTGAGCCTCTCTTCTAGAAAAGCTAAGACTGATAAGATTGATTGCTTAGCTATCGCTAAGTTTTTAATGACTATAGATTCGAAATCCTTTACACCTTTATCTTATCACATTTCTTTTCTAAAGTCACTAACTAGACATTACTACCGTTTAAACAAATATATTGGTAAAACTAAAGTTGAACTTGTTAATTACCTTGATAAAGCTTTTCCTGAGTTTTCTCGTTATTTTAGTAGTATCTATACTAAAACACCTCTTACCATCCTCTTGAAAGCTAATTCTCTTAAATCTATCGCTAATATGACTCAATCTAGGTTTGATTCTTTAAACAAGTTATCTAGAGGTAATTTCAACTACTCTAAATACATCAAACTAAAACAAGCAGCTAAGTTTTCTATTGGCATTAAAGATAAGTTCTATTGGTCTTTACTTCATTTAACTATCAAGAGAATTCAAACTCTAGAAAATGAGAAAGATTCAATCGAAGATCATATTAATCTTATTATGAAAGATATTAAATCTCCTATTACTTCCATACCTGGTATGGGAACTACTAGTGCAGCTATTATTCTTTCTGAAATTGGCGATATCTTTAAATTCTCTAACTCTAGAGCTTTGATTGCTTATGCCGGCTTAGACAACTCTGTTCATCAATCTGGGATAGAATCATCTTATGGTAAGGTTTCTAAAAGAGGTTCTAAATATTTAAGAACTGCTCTTTATAATGTTTCTTTCCCTATCGTTAATAATTCTAAACTTTTTTATGATTACTACTTTGACAAAAAGTCTCGTGGGAAATCTCATACTCTTTCTTTGATTTGGGTAAGTAGAAAATTACTAAGAATCATTTATTTTCTACTTAAAAACAACCAAGAGTTTTGTGATCAAGTAATTTAAGCTTTATTCAATTATCTTAGTCCATCTGGCGAGGACTTTTATATAGTCCTTAACCTATATTATTAAAAAATAGGTTTTTTATCTTTGTTTTATTTTTTAAGTTGACTTTTTATAGTTATTCTCTGGTACTATGTCAAGAAAACGGACAAGTTAAAATTATAGTAAGTTCATTTTAAAGATTAATTGATTAACTTGTTTTGTTTGTAGTTTTTTTCATATTGGTTTGGTGAGACATAACCTAGTGTTCCATGAATTCTAGTTGTATTATAAAATGTTTCAATGTATTCGAATACTAACTGATAGGCATGTTCAATATCTTGTATTTTGAATCTGGTTAACCATTCTCTTTTAATTAATGCATGAAATGATTCTATACATGCATTATCCCAGGGGTCACCTTTTTTTGAATAAGAACGTTTCATGTTTTTATCAAATAGTTTTTTATACTCATTTGATACATATTGAACACCTCTATCACTATGGATAATCAACGCTTGATCAAGATTTCTTCTTTTCTTAGCTTTAATAATACATTTTGTGACCGATTCAACACTTAAATTATTAGATATTTCCCAAGCGATAATCTTTCTAGAGAATAAATCCATCACACTGGTTAAATACACAAAGCCTTCATCTCTTGTCCATATATATGTAATGTCAGTGACCCAAACGGTGTTTGGTTCATTTACATTAAAGTTTCTTTTAAGTATGTTTTTAAGTTTAGAAGAAAAATCACTATTGATGGTTGTTTTAATCCATTTCTTTGTGTATATAGCTCTTATATCCATATCTCTCATATAATTGCCTACAGTCTTCTCTGAGACTGTGTAGCCATTATCCTGAAGTTTCTCAGTGATCTTTGGTGCACCATAGATTTGTTTAGATGCTTCATACTCTACTTTAATTTGTTTTTGGATTGTTTTCATTCTTTTTGAACGCTTACTAGGTTCTCTATTCATCCAATCATAATATCCCGATCTAGAAACACCTAAAATATCAAGCACTCTGTAAACCGAAATATGGTGTTTCTCTTTGTTTACTAAATCATAGATTATTTGGGTTCTTCGCCCAGAATGCCGATTGCTTTTTTTAAGATTTCTAATGCATCCTTTTGTGCTTTTAATTCCCTTTTCAATTGAGCATTTTCTTTTTCCAAATCACTTGAATAATTACCGCTGCCTCGATGTTCAATCTCGTCACCGTTCTCTTTAAACTGTCTAAGCCAAATGTAATAAGTGGGTTGTGAAATACCAAGATTTCTACATACTGCAGCTATTGTTAACTCGGGATGATCTTCACGATACTTAATTGCATCTAATTTAAATTGTTTATCATAATGTTGTGCCATAGAGAGCTCCTTTCTCAATATTATTTTATCATGAACTCTCTATGTTTAATATGTCCGTTATTTATTCTAGCATCAAACAACAAGAATAGAAATTTTTTACAGTTTATTTAATGAATAATATAAAATATAGTGTATAATAAAATAAAAACGATTTAGAAAAAGGGGGAATTCTATGAATAAAGCCGCAAAAGGTGCAACTGGTTTCATTGGTTTAATCATATCATTTATTTTCTTGTTTACGCTATTATTTTTGTTTAGCGAAGATGGATATACTGAAATTGAAATTAATAGTTATGACGCAACCATTACCTTAGATGAAGCAGGAAATATGCATGTTAGTGAAACGTGGGATATGGCTTATAACGGAGAATACCGTGTTCGTTTTAGAGATATTGTTTATCAAAAATTTCCTGATAACTATAATTTCCCAACAAGTACAGATAACACCGCTTCGTTTGATACCTCAAATGTTTCAGTAAGTGTTATTAGAGACGGGTCAGACATCACCGATTATATCAATATTGGTTATTCATGGGAAAATGATTATGATGAACTTGGTGAATTAGTGCGTTGCGAACCTAATCGCGACTTCTGTGAATCGATTTTTATCGATACAGGGTATAAAGGCGGTTTATATGGCGACTTAATTCTTGAATATGAGTACTCTATTCTTGGTGCAGTGAGTGAATATTCAGACATTTCTGAATTAAACTGGGTGTTGCTTGAGTATGCTGAAAACACCATAAAGGAAGGAACAGTTACAATCAACCTTCCAGCTAATACTTATGCCACTGAAGATTTATATATCTTTGGTCATGGGATCAGTGATGGAATATTAGAAAACATTGATAACGATACCATTAAGATTACTTTTACTGATATGAGTGATGGTGAGTTTTTAGAGTTTAGACTTTTAACGCCTACAGATCTAT
>JAVVFA010000124.1:0-3659 GCA_032251215.1 Candidatus Izemoplasmatales bacterium | reverse complement strand
CTAATTTTATTTATCAATTATTTAACAATTCTCAATTCAGTTTCCGGATCAAAGAAATGAGATTTTTCCATATTGATTGCTAGTTCTACTTTAGATCCGATAGACAAATCTGATCTTGCATTAACTTTAGCAATGATATTATTATTACCGATGGAAATATGGATATTTGTTTCAGCACCTAACAATTCTGATACGTCAACTGTAAACACAGCTTTAGCGTCAGCGTATTTTTCTAACATTTCATGTTGATCATGAACGTCTTCAGGTCTAAAGCCAAGAACTACTTCTTTGCCAAGATAATTTTGTTCTTTTAATAGTTTTAAGTGTTTATCGTCAACTTTAACTTTTAAGCCTTCACAAGAGAAAATCCCTTTTTCATCAACTTTACCAGGCAAGAAGTTCATAGCTGGTGTACCGATGAAACCACCGACAAACATATTATTAGGATTGTCATAGATTTCTTTTGGAGCGCCAATTTGTTGGATGCGTCCGTCTTTCATAACAACGATTCTAGTTGCCATGGTCATCGCTTCGATTTGGTCATGGGTAACATAAATTGTTGTTGTTTCTAATCTTTCATGCAACTTAATTAATTCCGCTCTCATCGCTACTCTTAATTTAGCGTCTAGATTTGATAAAGGTTCATCCATCAAGAATACTTTGGCATCACGAACAATCGCTCTACCTAAGGCAACTCTTTGTCTTTGACCACCAGATAGTGCTTTTGGTTTACGATCTAAATAACTTGTTAAACCAAGAATTTCAGCAGCTCTGTTGACTTTCTTTTCGATTTCAACCTTAGGTGTTTTTCTTAGTTTCAAACCGAAAGCCATATTATCATAAACTGACATATGTGGGTAAAGAGCGTATGATTGGAAAACCATTGCGATATCGCGGTCTTTTGGTGCGACATCATTAACTAAACGATCATCAATGTAAAGTTCACCTGAAGAAATTTCTTCTAATCCGGCAACCATTCTTAAAGTAGTTGATTTACCACAACCAGATGGCCCTACGAATACAATAAACTCTTTGTCTTTAACTTTTAAGTTAAAGTCAAATACTGCTTGAACGCCATTATCATAAATTTTATTAATTCCTTGAAAACTTAGTGTAGACATATCTATCCTCCAAATTTAAAAATTATCTATTGTTATTATAATAAAAAAAAAGAGATAATGATATATGCAAAATGCACAATTATCTCTTAAACAGTAAATAAATTGCTAGTCCAGTTTGAAACTTTTTGATATCCATTTCCGTTTTTAAAGTAAAATTTTCTAAACGATAGTTCAAGGTGTTGCGATGTAAGAACAGTTTTTTTGAAGTCAACGATGCGTTAAAATTATTTTCAATGAAACTTATCACTGTATTGATATTATCGATACCGACTAAATTATAATAATAACTTTTTAATCTCTTCTGTAAAATATTTTCTTTCTCTAAACAAACCTCAGTGATAAAATTCGAAATATCGTAAGTTCCAAAATTAACACTTTCGAAACCTAATTTTAAATCCTGTAAATCCATGGTAAATCCTTTTGGAACGTAGAGACCAACAAAATCTATTAATAAATCTTCTAATATAAATTCTCTTAATTTATAAAAATCACTCATAGTAAAATCATTATCAGTTTGAGCTATTAAAATATTATTATCAATATTTTTAAAGAAGACTTTATCATACATTTTTAAAAAGGCAATTATTTCTTCATAATCGCTACCTTTTATATATAAATATAAAATTCTTCTTTCCATATAATTCTTCCTTTTTGCTAAAAATCAAAAAGAACTGAGGTCTCAGTTCTTTTGTTTTATGCTTTTATGAACTGCTCCACATCCATCACAAAAATCGTTGCTCCACCAACCTGGACTTCTACCGGCATTGATGAAAAGATGCCAAATTCACTTGAAATTGCGTTTGGAACTAATTTACTTCTGCTTTTTGATGTTTCGGAGATTACATTAATACATTTATCTAATAAATCATCTTGAACGCCGACGATAACAGTTGTATTTCCGCTCATCAAAAAGCCACCAGTAGTAGCTAACTTTGTAACAAAAAAGTTTGATTTGATTAGCTTTTTAATTACTTTACTGGCGTCTTCATTAGAGATAATAGCCATTACCAGTTTCATTCCATAACACCACCTTTGATACATTTTATCACAAATATTTAATAAATAAAATACAATTTATGAAAAAAACTCCCAATTACGGGAGTTTAAAGTTTAGCCAATTGATCCAGCCATCTCGAGTTTTATCAGTTGATTAAGTTCAACTGCATATTCCATAGGCAATTCTCTTGCGAATGGTTCGATGAACCCCATGATAATCATTTCTTTAGCTTCATCTTCTGTAAGACCGCGACTCATCAAATAAAACAACTCATCATCGCTAACCTTTGAAACAGTTGCTTCATGTTCAATTTGACCTCTAAAATTTTTAACGATATTAGTTGGTATCGTGTCTGAAGCAGACTCGCGATCAACTAAAATTGTATCGCATTCAATTTTTGACTTAGCTCCAAAGGCATTTTTACCTTGGGAAACAATACCTCGATAATTTACTTTTCCGCCTCTAGTCGCAATTGATTTAGAAACGATTTTTGAAGTTGTATATTTACCAATATGAATCATTTTTGCGCCAGTATCTTGATATTGGTTTTGACCAGCAAAAGCGATTGTTATAGTTGTACCTTTAGCATAATCACCTTTTAGAATACAACTAGGATATTTCATATTTAATCCAGAACCGATATTGCCGTCAATCCATTCCATATGGCCATGACTTTCAACAACCGCTCTTTTTGTTACTAAATTTATGATATTAGTTGACCAGTTTTGAATAGTAGAATACCTGCATTTAGCCTTTTCACTGACATATATTTCGACAACGGCAGCGTGCAAAGAATTATTAGAATAAATCGGCGCCGTACATCCTTCAACATAATTTAAGGTAGCTTCATCATCAACGATAATCAATGTTCTTTCAAACTGACCCATTCTTTCAGAATTGATTCTGAAATATGATTGTAAAGGTTTATCAATTTTTACTCCCTTAGGAACATAAATGAAAGAACCTCCGGACCAAACTGCTGTGTTAAGTGCAGCATATTTATTATCTTTATAACTAACTGCTTTAGTAAAGAACTTCTTGAAAATTTCAGGATGTTCTTTTAAAGCTGAATCAGTATCTAAGAAAATCACGCCTTGATCATTGAGTTCTTGAATTGTACTGTGATAAACTGCTTCTGATTCAAATTGTGTCGTCACTCCAGATAAATATTTTTGTTCAGCTTCGGGAATTCCTAGTTTTGCAAAAGTATCTTTAATTTCTTGGGGAACATTTTTCCAATCTCTTTCGACTCGATCTGATGGTTTAATATAATAAATTATATCATTAAAATCAATATCAGAAAGATCAGGTCCCCAACTAGGATTTTCCATTTCATAGAAAGTCTTTAAAGCATCAAGTCTTGTTTTAAGCATCCATTCTGGTTCTTGTTTAATCTCTGATATTTCTCTTACGACCGCTTCTGATAAACCTCTTTTAGTTTCTTTAACGGATTTACTATCAGTTTTAAAACCATATTTATATTCAGAATTAAAATTCATATCTTCTTTTTTCGCCATAACAAAATCACTCCTTCTTCAGGG
>JAVVFA010000123.1:0-3702 GCA_032251215.1 Candidatus Izemoplasmatales bacterium | reverse complement strand
TGGAGATTTAAACTTGTCTCTAATATATTAACTTTGACAATATTTTTAAGAAGTAACTCATTTACTTTTTTTAAATGTTTAGCTCTTAAGTTAGAGATTACCTCAAGTTCTAAACTAGAATCTCCGCCAACAACTCCTGCGAGTACACTAGCTTCTATTCCAACTAAATTATTTGTGTTTGGAACAGTCACACAGCGGATGTTTTTTATTAAATTACCGCTGGCTTCGATTTGGATTTCTTAAGGTATCTCACCTAAGATTTCTCTAGCTTTAGCTCCAGCAAAAGCAATTGCAATCGGTTCAGTACAACCTTTTGCAGGAACTAATTCTTCCTTTAAAATCTTTAGATATTCATCTTCATATTTACATATTCCCATACGTCACCTACTATGGGATATTTCTTCTAAATTATCTTATCATAGGTAGTTGGTTAAGTCAACGAAACTCAAAGAAACCATGACAGGTTTACCTTTAAATTTCTTTAACTTATGGTATAATATATAGCAAGCAATAAGGAAGGTGAAAATAGTTATGGTAGTGGGATTTGGAATTATTATTGTAATCTTAGGAGTTGTTCTTGTTGCAGTTGTTCTTGCGGGGGTCTTTGGGACTAGAAGAAACAAGAATGACAAAAAAGATGATTCAGGGAAATTATTATAGGAGAAATTAATGAATAGATATAAAGAGATAGCGGAAATTATATTTCCTAATATTAAAAATACTGTAGATGATTTAGATAAAAGATTTCCTAAAAGAGATCTGCCGAAGGATGCGATTGTCACGAGATTTGCGCCATCACCAACTGGATTTTTACATACAGGATCATTGTTCACTTCTTTAGTAAGTTGGCGTTTTGCTAAACAAACCCAAGGGGTATTTTTCTTGCGCTTAGAAGACACTGATCAAAAACGTGAAATCAAGGGTTCTGGTGATAAAGTAGTTGAACAATTGATGACTTTTGGCATTACTCCAGATGAAAGTTATCTCCATGCTGGTTTGTACGGCCCCTATATTCAATCAGAAAGAAAAGAAATATACCATACAGTAATAAAGTCAATGATTGAAAAAGGAATGGCTTATCCTTGTTTTTGCACTCATGAAGAACTAAATGAAATTCGCAAAGAACAGGAATCAAAAAAGATTCTTCCTGGATATTATCATGAGTATGCTAAATGTAGGTATCTATCAGATAAAGAAGTTATTGAAAAACTTAACAATAAAGAAGACTTTGTTATTAGATTTAAATCGCAAGGTCAACTTGATGAAAAAGTAGTCCTTGAAGATGCTATAAGAGGTAATATAGAGTTTCCGAAAAATATCCAAGATATAGTTATTATGAAAACTGATGGTTTGCCAACTTATCATTTCGCTCACGTGGTTGATGATCATTTTATGAGAACAACCCATGTAACAAGAGGTGAAGAATGGATGCCTTCAGCTCCAATTCACCTGGAAATATTTGAACAACTTAATTGGCAAAAACCAATCTTTTGTCATTTTCCAGTAATCATGAAGCTAGATGGGGATAAACGCAGAAAATTATCTAAAAGAAAAGATGAAGAAGCAAGTGTTGATTACTTCTTAGAAAAAGGTTATCCAATCGAAGGATTTTTAGAGTACTTAATGACTTTAGCAAATTCTAATTTTGAAGAATGGCGTTTAAAGAATAAACAAAGTAACATATTTGATTTTCAATTGAATTTTAGTAAAATGAGTTTAGATGGGGCTTTATTCGACTTAGAGAAAGTTAAATCAATTTCAAAAGAAGTTTTGGCTAATATGAACAAAAATTATTTTACCGAAAGAGTTTTGGAATATTCTAAAACCTATAATCAAGACTTATATAAAATTATACTGAAAGATAAAGATTATTTTAAAGCAATAATCAATATCGAAAGAGAACAAGAAAAACCCCGTAAAGACTATGAAAAGTATAGTGATATCTTGCCGATTATTAACTTTTTCTATGATGACTACTATTTTGAATTAAGCAAGAATTCAGTTTTTAATGAAAGATTTGATAAAGCCTTTTTAACTGAAATCTTATCAGAATATCGCGATAATTTAAACCTCGATTTAGACCAAGAAAATTGGTTTAATGAAATGCGTGAGTTGGCATTGGCAAGAAACTTTGCTAAAAGAGCTAAACAATATTTAAATGAATCAGACAAATATGTCGGCCATATTGGCGAGTATGCTGAGATTATCAGAGTAGCAACATGCGCTAAAACTAGCACTCCAAACTTCTATGACGTCCTTAAAATACTTGGAAAAGATAGAGTTATAGAAAGGATTAATTATACCATTAATTTATTAAAGAAATTATAAATTCACCATTCGAGTGAAGGAAAATCTCTTCGCTTATTTTATTTTAAAATTTATTTATTTTTTTGATGGATTTTACTTTTTTTTATTTCCTTTATCATATATAATGTTTATATAGTTTTTTAATTCATCGGAAGTTAAATTTCGGTGAGTTATTTTATTACAATTAAACGATAATATTTGCTTATCGTGAAAAATATAAAGGAGAATAACGATGACAAAATATGTAATTAAACGCAATGGAGTCAAAGAAAAATTTGACGTATCGAAAATCGCTAACGCCATGCACAAAGCTTATTTAACTGTAGGTGAAGAAATCTCTTACAAAGAATGTTTAGAACAAGCAAAATTTATAACTAAAGATTTACTACAAAACGGTTCAGAAATCTCGATAGAGAAGATTCAAGACTGTGTTGAACTATATCTAATGGATACAAAGAAGTATGAAACAGCCAAAGCTTATATAAAATATCGTGAAAAACAAAGAATTGATCGTGAGAATCCATGGAATGATAATGATGAACGTCAAGATATAATCTTATCTAAATATCTTTTAGATAATGAAAACAAGAAAGATTTTATAAAAAGAGTATCGATCAAAAGGCCAGCTCTAGAAAAGATATTACGCCATAAAGAGGCTATATTTGGCGGTCGTAATCTTTACGCTATTGGAAGAGAAGGTAATATTACGGGAAGTAATTGTTATGTTACAGAAGATCCTCAAGATAATTTAGAAAGCATTTATAAAGTAGATTATCAAATCGCAAGAACTTACAGTTACGGTGGCGGTCAAGGAATGAATCTGTCTAATATTCGACCTAAAGGCGCTAAGGTAAACAACAGTTCCAATACGACACCAGGTGTAATTGTCTTTGCGGAAAAATATTCACATACAACATTAAATACACAACAGGATAATCGTCGTGGGGCATTGATGTTAGTTTTAAACATCGATCATCCTGATATTATCGATTTTGTCACAACGAAATTAGACTTAAACAAAATTAATGGCGCTAATATTTCAATCGCCTTAACAGATGATTTTATGAACGCTGTTGAAAAAGACGATACTTGGGTTATGCGATTTGAAACACCTTATGAACTTATTGAAAAAAAAGTAAAAGCAAGATTATTGTTAGAACTCATCGCTTATTCAGCTCATACTATGGGTGACCCTGGAATTATGTTTATCGACAAGATGAATGACTATCATTTTCTAAGCGAATATGAAGAAGTTAAATTCACGGCAACAAATCCGTGTGGTGAACAACCGCTTATGGCACATGGTTCATGTAATTTAGGGAGTGTAAATTTAAACGCATTCGTAAAAAATCCATTTTTGAATGATGCCTATTATGATTGGGAAAGATTCGATCA
>JAVVFA010000122.1:0-3755 GCA_032251215.1 Candidatus Izemoplasmatales bacterium | reverse complement strand
TAACTTTATCAGTAAAGAACTATTTTTATTGCAAACAAATCCTGAACTAATTAATATTGTCAATGAATTGTATGGTAAAATCGATGATTTAGATGACCTTTTACAAAGAGAAGTTAAAAAAGCAAAAAGGGCTATTGATAAGATTATAAATGTTCCTCAAGAAGAATACTTAGCTTATCAAAAATTAATTAATGATTCACAATTAATCTGGGAAGATGCAAAAAAGAATAATGACTATGATTCATTTAAAGGTAATTTAAAAAAAATAGTTGAATATAATAAGAAGTTCGCACTTTATTACGATAAAGATGCAAATCCTTATGATACTTTATTAGATGATTACGAAGAAGGTATGAGCATGAAAGAATATGATATTTTCTTTAATACTCTAAAAAAGGACTTAGTACCATTTGTTAAAGAAGTTTTAACAGCCAAAAAGGAAAATTATTCCGACTTTATTAATGCTAATTTTGATACGAAGAAACAAGAACAATTTTGTGATTATTTAATCGATGTTTTACACTTTAATCAAAATAGTGGATTAATGAAAAAATCAGTTCATCCGTTTACCTGGAATACTTCACCTGAAGATGTTAGATTTACAACAAAATACCTAGAAAATTATGTGTTTTCAAGTATCTTCGCGGCTGTCCATGAGTTAGGGCATGCTCTATATGAACAACAGGTATCCACTGAGTTTGACGACACATTACTTAATGGCGGAACTTCTATGGGTATTCATGAATCTCAATCTAGATTCTATGAAAACATTGTCGGTAGATCCTATGAGTTTTGGTTAGCTAATTTACCAAAATTTAAAGAGATATTTCCTGAGCAAACAAAAAACATTAATGCTAAAGATATGTATAAAGCTGTAAATCAAGCTGAAGCTTCTTTGATAAGAATTGAAGCTGATGAATTAACTTATCCATTACACATTATGTTAAGGTATGATATTGAAAGAATGTTGATAAATGATAATGTATCTGTCGATGATTTGCCACAAATATGGAATGATAAAATTGAAGAGTATTTAGGTATAACACCAACTAACGATAGCGAAGGGGTCCTTCAGGATGTTCATTGGAGTGGAGGAATGATTGGATATTTTCCCACCTATGCTTTAGGCACAGCTTATTCCGCACAAATTTATAACACTATGCAAAAAGAGTTAGACGTATCTAAACTTATTAAAGAAAATAATATTATTAAAATTAACGAATGGTTAAAAGAAAAGTTACATAAATATGGTTCAAGTAAAACACCAAAAGAGTTATTACTAATGATTACGGGAGAAGAATTCAATCCTAAATATTATATTGACTACTTAAAAGGAAAGTACACAAAATTATTTCTTTAAATAGGGATAAAATGCTGCTTTAGATTGTTTAAAGAATTGTTGTATGATAGAATAATTAAAAGATAAATTTTATAGGAGGAACATATGTTATTAGATCAAAAATTAATAGAACAAATTCTTGATACAGCTTTAGAAACTGGTGCTGATTTTTCCGAAGTATATATTGAAAATCATCAATCATCAGTTTTACAATCAGTGTCAGGAAGATTAGAAAAGTCTAATAATACTAAGTCTTTCGGTGTTGGTGTTAGAATTGCAAAAAAATTCCAATCCGTTTATGGATATACCAATAGTAAAAACCCAGAAGATTTAATCAAATTAGCTAAAGATTTGTCAAAATCATTCAGAGATGAAATGTTGACAAAAAGAATACCATTAATGGAACTTGAAGTTGGAAAAAAACATCAAGTTAAGATTAAACCTAGCGAAGTTGCTTTACAAGACAAAGTTAAATTACTGAAAACCGCATATAAACATGCTAGTGAGTACGATGAAGTCATCAAACAAGTCATTTGTTATCTTGTTGATGATGAAAAAGAAGTTTTAATCGCTAACTCTGAAGGAAGATTCGTTACTGAAACAAGAGTTAAGGTTAGATTGATGGTTTCGTCAGTTGCGGCTGATAAAGGCATGATGCAAACTGGTTCAGCTGGTGACGGTTCAGGTAAAGGCTACGAATTCTTGTTTGATGAAATGGACATTCCAGCACACGCTAAAGAAGCTTCAAAAGTTGCTAAAACGATGCTTTATGCAGATGATTGCCCTAGCGGAGTTATGCCAGTAGTTATTCATAACGCTTTTGGTGGAGTGATTTTCCATGAAGCCTGCGGACATTCTCTAGAAGCAACCTCAGTAGCGAAGAACGCTTCAGTATTTTGTAAAAAATTAGGAACAAAAGTAGCATCTGATATCGTCAATGCTATTGATGACGGCACAATTGAAAATGCATGGGGATCAGCTAATTACGATGATGAAGGTTATCCTCAACAACGTCGTGTATTGATTGAAAACGGCATTTTAAAATCATATATGATTGATAAGATTAACGCTCGCAGAATGAAAATGGAACCTACAGGCTCTTCAAGAAGACAAAACTATAAGTTTTCTCCTACCTCGAGAATGAGTAATACATTTATTGATAATGGAACTTCAACTGTCGAAGAAATTATCGCAAACACAAAATATGGTTTATTTGCAAAGAAAATGGGCGGAGGATCCGTTAATCCTGGAAATGGAGATTTTAATTTCTCAGTTATGGAAGGATACATGATTAGAGATGGTAAAATCGCTGAACCAGTTAAAGGTGCTGCTTTAGTAGGTAATGGAGCAGAGATACTTCATAAAATAGACATGATAGCTAATAATTTAGATTGCCAAAGAGGTATGTGTGGCTCAGCTTCCGGATCAATTCCGGCCGATGTCGGTCAACCAACATTAAGAGTAAAAGAAATCACTGTTGGTGGAAGAAAGAAAGGAGCGTAAATCATGAATTTAGATAAATTGTTTAAACGAGCAAAAGAAAAAGGAATACAAGATTTAGAAATATTTGCAAGCGATAGAAACTCATTAAGCATAGATATATTTAACGGTGAAGTTGATAAATATGAAATCGCTGATACTAATGCTTTGACTATAAAAGGTATCTATAACAACAAAATGGGTCATTTTCGTACAGAAATCTTAGAAGATAGTGTTATTGATGAAATTTTAGACACTATTATTGCTAGTGCCAAAGAAATTGATTCTCTTGATGATGCAATCATCTATGAAGGTGATGAACATTATGAAGATTTAAAAGATATCTATAATGAAGAATTATTTAATCTAGATGTTCAAAAGAAAATCAATCACCTTTTAGCTTTAGATAAATATTTACATGAATATGACAAAAGAGTATCAGTTGTCGAAACAATGTACTCAGAGAATACTAATGCTGTAATATTGAAAAATTCAAAAGGTATAAATTTAAGCAATAAAGCTAATTCAGCATACATTGGCGGTAATGTCATTGTTAAAGATGGTGTTGATCAAAGAGTGGGGTTTGATGTAGTAATTTCGAATGATTTCAATGACTTTGATATTGAAACCATCGGTAAAGAAATAATTGAAGATGCATTAGCATCTTTAGGTGCTAAACCAGTTCCATCAGATAACTATGAAATAGTATTTTCTAATGGAGCAATTGCGACATTATTATCTGCTTTTCAAGGTATTTTTTCAGCTGATGCGGTCCAAAAAGGTTTATCACTCTTAAAAGGTAAATTAGGAGAAGTAGTTGGTTCTGAAATAGTGTCGATTGTCGATGATCCTTTTATGAAAAAAAGTTCAAGATCAAGATCTTTCGATGACGAAGGCGTAGCTACTGCTTATAAAGAATTAGTAGGTAAGGGAGTTC
>JAVVFA010000121.1:0-3804 GCA_032251215.1 Candidatus Izemoplasmatales bacterium | reverse complement strand
GCTTAATCCTAGTGTTGAGATTAACAATAATCTGGAAGAAACTTATCCAATTGTTGATTATATTAGTTTGCATCTTCCGCTATTAGATTCTACTATGCATATGATTAATCAAAGTGTATTTAATCAAATGAAACCTGGTGTTGTTCTTTTAAATTTCAGCCGTGACTTATTAGTCAAAGATAAAGATTTAAAAATCGCTTTAGAAGCGAAAATAGTGAAAAAATATGTTACTGATTTTCCTGATTATTATGTTGCTAATCTTGAAAATGTTATTGCCTTTCCACATTTAGGGGCTTCAACAGAAGAATCTGAAGATAACTGTGCAATTATGGCTGCTAAACAATTAATAGCTTATATTGAAAAGGGAGAAATAATTAATTCAGTAAATTATCCAAACGTCAATTTAGACACATGTGCAACAAAATCAAGAATGATTATTCTTGCTAAAAATCAACCTTCTATTGCAAGGGAAATAGCTAAAGCATTCGTTGACATTGAAGAGCATATCAAAGCAAAAATGTCTAAGGTAAGAGGCGAATATGCATTCTATGCCTTTGACATTGATCAAGATATTCCGTTAGCGCTGATTAACGCTATTGAGCATATTGAAGGCATAAATCGAGTTAGAGTAATTTAGATATAATAAAACGTTACGAATTAACGTAACGTTTTTGCTTTTAATAATGCAAATCTTTATAATTACATCTTGATAAATATCAAGAAAAAATACTTGATTTTTTAACTCATAAATTATAGAATAGAATAGTGTTGAATGGAGGAATGTTTATGAGAGTTCAATTTACATTGAAATGTACTGAATGTAATTCAGAAAATTATCAACTTAGCAAAAACAAAAAGACACATCCTGATAAAATGGAAGTAAAAAAATACTGTCCAACGTGTCAAAAACAAACTTTACACAAAGAAAAAAAATAATCAGTCGATTTTGTATCCATACGGATACTTTTTCTTTATAACTGGGTATTAGAGAAGAGGTTTTTATGAGAAAGTATAATTTAGGAATTGATATAGGTGGAACGTCAATTAAGATTGGCTTATTTGATTTAGACGGTAATCTACGTGACGTTTATAGCTTGAAAACTAATATACTAGAAAATGGAAAATACATTCTAACTGATATTGCAAATCTACTTAAAAAGAAACTGAATGTTTCGGAAATTAGAGCTATAGGTTTTGGCGTACCAGGACCTGTGGCTAAAAACATAATTATTAATTGTGTCAACCTTGGTTGGAAAAGAAAAGATATTGTTACTGAATTCAAAGAAGTAATCGGTGATAGTGAAATTTTAATTCGCGTTGCTAATGATGCAAATTTAGCAGCTGCTGGAGAAATCTATAAAGGTGTTGCCAGCGGGTATGTTAATGCGTTTATGGTGACTTTGGGAACCGGAATCGGCGGTGGAGTTATTATTGACGGCAGAGTTGTCGATGGAATTAATGGTGTTGCCGGAGAAATTGGCCACACTCATATTGACGATTTGTTTGATCTCAAATGCAATTGTGGCAAAAGCGGTTGTTTAGAAACTGTTGCTTCAGCCACAGGAATTGTCCGTTTGGCTAAAGAATACTTAAAAAAAAGCGATAAACCATCCATTTTAAGAAAGTTTCCTGATTTCAGTGCAAAAAAAGTTATTGATTTAGCCAAAGCAAATGATGAATTAGCGCAAGAAATCATCAGTAAATCAATGGAATATCTGGCTAGAGTCCTTGCTAAAGTTTCTTATATCATAAATCCAGATATATTCATAATCGGTGGAGGCATTTCCAATGCCGGAAATTTCATCATTGAACAGCTAACTAAGCATTACTACCCTTTAGTTATGCCATTTATCAATCACACAAATTTTGAAATTGCTACTTTAGGAAATGAAGCGGGTATGTTTGGAGCGTGTTATTTAATAAAATGATTAATATAACTAAGTATTCAAGCAAAAATATGGATGTTAACACCTATATATTAGCAAAAGAAAACCAAGCTTTAGTCATTGATCCGGGATTTAATGGTAAAACAGTTATCAACCACTGTGAAAATCATAATCTCAAAATTAAAGCTGTGGTTCTTACACATGGTCATTATGATCATATTAGAGATTTAACTTTATTGATTAATAATAATGTTTTGAAAATATACATTTACATTGATGAATCTGACTTCTTATATAATCCTAATTTAAATTTGTCTTTAATGTTTAAAGATAATATTATTCTCAGTAAGGAAATCAAAGTCACTAAAGTTGAAGACGGTCAAATCATTGAATTTAATAAAGAAAATTTAAAAGTAATTCATTTACCTGGCCATACAAAAGGATCGATAGGACTATTATACAACCAACATTTCTTTTCAGGAGATACGCTTTTTTATGACAGCATTGGTAGAACTGATCTACCGACCGGAAATTCCGGCAAGATATTTATCTCTCTTAAGAAAATTAAAACGACACTCTCGAAAAATACTATTGTTTATCCTGGGCATGGTAAAGGCGGTAGATTACTTGATATTTTAAAAACCAATCCTTATTTTTCTAATTTAAATTAAAAGCCAAAATATTTTGGCTTTTTTCTTTAATAAAAACGTTTTTATGGAAAAAAATTAGCACTCAATGCTTGACATTGCTAATAAGCTTTAGTATAATATCATTAGCATTCGAAATGAATGAGTGCTAAAGGGTGATTATATGACGAAAAGACAAGAAATTATTCTGAAATTGATTGTTGACGAATATGTCAAAGCCGCTGAACCAATTGGTTCTAAGACTTTGTCGGAAATACTTAATGTGTCCTCTGCGACAATCAGAAATGAAATGGGAGTTTTGGAAGATCTTGGCTACATTGAAAAAACCCATACTTCTTCAGGGAGAATCCCTTCGGAAAAGGGCTACCGTTATTATATTGAGACCATAATTAAAAATCTTGATGAAGAAACTGCTGGCTTTTTTGAGTTTGAAGAAGTGTTTAGTAATAAAGATAATGAAAGAGACGAAATCATAAAAGAAGCGATAGATTTACTGTCTCAGGCAACTAATTGTACTGCTATATCTTTGGGCCCTAATGCTTATCATTCCAAAGTGAAAAAAGTTCAACTAGTGCCAATAACGAGTCATCAAGCGATAATTCTCGTAATTACAAACTTTGGCTATGTAGAATCTAAACAAATTACAATTCATGAAGAAATTGATACCGAAGAATTAATCAAAGTAATCGACTTGTTAAATGAAATGCTGGTCGATACGCCAATTTCCAAAGTATCAGAGAAACTTCATTATGAAATACAACACAGCCATATAAAAGAATTATTGAAATATCGTGAAACGATTGTTGATTCATTTATCGAAGCTTTCTCCAAATTTGCTCAAACAAAATATTATTTAACCGGTCAATCAAATATGTTATACCAACCCGAGTTTAATGATATCCAAAAATTAAGAGAATTCATTTCAACAATTGAAAATAATGAAATATTTAAGATTATTGAAGTTGACACAGAAGGAATTTCTGTAAAAATCGGAACTGAAAACCAAGTAACATCGATGCAAGATTGTACAGTGATTTCTTCAAGTTACGATACTGTTGATGGCGAAAAAGGAACGATTTCTCTAGTAGGTCCAACAAGAATGGATTATCGTAGAGTAATTCCTTTAATGAAATATCTAGCAAAACATATTCAAAAATTATATGAAGAGGAGTAATGAAGATGAGTGACACAGAAAAAGAGTTAGTGGTTGAAGAAGAAAAAGAATTGACCACCCTAGAAGAAAATTTGAAAGAAGAAACTTCTAAAGAAGA
>JAVVFA010000120.1:0-3974 GCA_032251215.1 Candidatus Izemoplasmatales bacterium | reverse complement strand
GCTTCTTGTGTGTTTTGTTTTATGTAGTCAAATGTCTGATTTGATGTCAAATATTTATTCAAAGTGTCAAACTCGGGCCATTTAATAAGATAAAAGAACGATTTTCATCGTTCTTTTATTATGCGTATTATTAAGCGGCAAATTTCATCAACCTTTTTTCTAATCAGTTTTTCTGTATGAGTAATGGCTTCAGTTAAGGTCATTGGTCCATCTATAATGGAAAATATTGAAGTGATGCCTTGATGATGAATTTCTGATATATCCCGAGTTTGACACTTTGAATATAATAAAATCAACTAAACGACCAATAATGGAAGTTTAGTTGATTTTTTAAATGTAGTCAAATCATCTAATCATTTTTAAGATTGAGTTGAAATGTTCTTCTTTATAGTAACTTTTATCTAAATCAATATTATAAGTTTTTAAAACTTCTTTAAACAAATCATCTGACTTATTTAGCTTGAAAACACCCTGTTCTAGTTCTATTAACTCTGCACTATTAAGCGCTTTTTTATATTGGTGAATTGGATAGCTTTCCTTTATAGATAATTGTAATAATCTGTATATTGTTAAAGATAGGAAACAAGTTAAAAAGTGTGCTTCTATGTGTTCATCTGTCCAAACATAGACTGGCCTTCCCTCCAAGTCAGTTTTAGTTACTCTAAAACTGTCTTCAATCATTGACAAACGCCTGTAATTGTCAATCAAATCATAGGCTTCAAGCTTTAAATTGTTAGTTACGATGCAATAATAACCATCTAAAGCAGTATCTTTTAAATATTTATCTTCATCAAATATATATTGTTTTTGTATGGTTTTATATTCGCCAGTTTCTTTATCAATATTCACTTCCTTAAAGTATTTCTTTATACCAAAACTATTGCTGGCATTTAGTAAAGAAGGTTTCTTTCTATACTTTTCTATCCGGTCTTCAATATCACCTCTTTTATTCTTTTGATAGGTTTCTTCTTTCAAACTCCAAAAACAAAGAACATTTTCATTAATAACATACACCGAACCATCACTACGTTTAACTTCCCTTTGTCTATGAATCTTTTTAGATTTAAAAGTGTGATCATGATTGTATTTATATCCTGACTCATCAAGAACTAATTCTTTAAATTCTTTTTTTCTTCCTCTAATTTTTTGACTGATGATGTAATAATCCTTATGGTCATCAATATAAGCTAGATTCTCTCCTGAGTTATTACCTTTGTCTGCGACAATGGTCATAGAACCTAAATTATATTTTTCTTTTATTTTATTTAATATTGGTTTCATAGTAGATAAGTCATTGGTATTTCCTGGAAACAATTGATAAGTGATTGGAATTCCTTCTGAGTCAATGAATAATCCCATTTGTACAATGCCTGTATTCTGTTTTTCTTTTGAAACACCCTTTTGTCTTAAACCAAATATAGTTTCGCTTTCAAAATAGTAATTTGTCACATCATAGAAGATTAAACTACAGTCTCTTTTTCTCATATCATCGATTTTGTGGTGGATATGCAAAAGTAGATCATCCTTCATTTCATGAAAGTGATCTAATGACTTATACATATCCTTCAGTTTCATTGAATTAAATTGATTATAGTAGTTTATTCGATGATTAAAAGTCCCTTGTTTAGATGTTGGATTTAAACACCTAGAATAAACCAACAAGCGAAGAACATCATTTAGTGAATATTTGATTCGTTTAGTTGATTCAAAGTTTTTTACAAAGGATGATATATCTAAATCGTGATATATTTTATCTAATATAACATAACCATAATTAAGTAGTGATTTTTCTTGAAGTTTTGTAAAATCAATTTTTATCGTTTGGGTATTTTCGGCTTCATCAGTTAAACGACCAGCTTCTAACTTAAATTCTTGAAGTATATTAGGATTTTCTTTTTGAAGTTTCTCCAATACACCATAGGATTTAAGAATTCTATGTCTTGGCTTTCCAACTTTATTGCGATAACTTTCAACTAAATACAAACGATGAGTTCCGTCCTTGGAATTCTTCACTTTTTTTATAAACATAAGCCACCTCTCTACTATATCTATTATATCATATTATACTACATTTGACTACTATTATTTAAAACTTTTTTTCTTTGACGTTTTTATATATTAAAAACACACTTAAGCTTATGATTTGGCTTCTTGTGTGTTTTGTTTTATGTAGTCAAATGTCTGATTTGATGTCAAATATTTATTCAAAGTGTCAAACTCGGGTTAATTCCGTTAAAAAAAATATAAAAAAAACGACTTAATTCGCTATATTTAGCCCTAAAATAGATATTTTATGGTATAATATAAGAGTAGGCGGTGGTATTATGTTAAAATCACAAACCCAAATGAAATTAAGCGAATATTCTTCGCTTTATGATATTTTAATACCTAATGATAATGAGTTAAGACAAATAAATGAACTCATTGATTTTGAATTTGTCTATGAAGAACTTAAAGATAAATATAGTTTCACAATGGGAAGAGGAGCTATCAATCCAATAGTAATGTTTAAATATTTATTGCTAAAAGCTCTTTATCCAGTGAGTGATAAAGGATTAGTTAAGCGTGCCTTTACTGATATGTCTTACAAGTATTTTTTAGGATTAAATCCAGAAGATTCAGTGATTGATTCTACATCATTAACTAAATTCAGAAGACAAAGATTAAAAGATACAAATATATTAGATTTACTCATAGGAAAAACAGTTAAAATAGCTATACAAAAAGGACTTTTAAATAGTAAAACAATTATTATTGATTCCACACACACTAACGCAAGATATAATCATAAATCACCACGTCAAAGATTGCAGGAAATATCGAACAATTTAAGAAAAGATGTCTATAAAATAGATGAATCGTATAAAGAGAAAATGCCAAAAAAAGCAAATAACAGAACTACTGGATTGTTAGATGAAGAAATGTCATATACAAAAAAACTTTGTGAAACATTACGAAAAGATGAACGTTTGATGTTTTATAACCATATTAAAGAAGGTGTTGATTATTTAGAAGAAATCATTGATGATCACATGTGTGAATTAGAATTATCTAAAGATGAAGATGCTAAAATTGGCCATAAAAACGCTGACACACATTTCTTTGGATATAAAACTCACATTGCGATAAGTGACGAAAGGATTATTACAGCTGCGACGATTACTTCAGGTGAAAAACATGATGGAAAAGAATTAAAGAAATTAGTAGATAAATCTAGAATTGCTGGTATGGAAGTTGAAGAGGTCATTGGCGATGCTGCTTACTCCGAAAAGGATAATATCGAATTAGCGAATGAAGGCAAAAATTTTAAATTATATTCAAGATTAAGTCGTACTGTTTCAGAAGGTAATAAACGTAAAGTTGATGGATTCTATTATAATAAAGACGCTGGTATGTATGTTTGCCCTAAGGGCAATATGGCAATTAGAAAGACAACGGTTGGAAAAAAGAAACACAAAACAGAAGGCAAAACTATGGTTGAGACATACCATTTTGATATAGAAAAATGTAAGATTTGTCCTTTAAAAGGAAAATGTTATAAGGAGGGTGCTTCTACTAAAAGTTATTCTGTATCTATCAAGTCAAATACTCACAGTAAACAATTAGAGTTTCAGAAAACTGATGACTTTAAATTAAAGGTGAAAGATAGATATAAAATAGAAGCTAAAAATGCAGAACTTAAAAATGCCCATGCGTATGGCTATGCCAATTCGCATGGTATTTCAGGTATGAATCTCCAAGCTGCTACTACAATTTTCGTGGTAAACATTAAAAGAATTATGAAATTATTGGGTTGATTCTTCATGTTTTTTCTTGAATTGATAAAAATCCATAAAAAAAGAGATAAAATTTCAATATCGAATATTATCTCTTTTTTAATGTTCTAATTTTTCAGTGACTTCAAAATTAGCTCCTTTATTTTTATATAATTCGCTCCACAATAGATTAACAATAACACAACCTAAGTGGACTAA
>JAVVFA010000119.1:0-3988 GCA_032251215.1 Candidatus Izemoplasmatales bacterium | reverse complement strand
TAACATTGGGTTAGTTTCATGTAAGCTTTCTACAGTTGATTTTAAGTCTTCAAATGTTAGTCCCATTTCCTTAGCTAAATCTTTAATATCATCATCTTCAGTTGGTAAGAATTCATGTAATGGTGGATCCAAATAACGAATTGTTACTGGATGACCATGCATTTCTTCATAAAGACCAACGAAGTCTTCTCTTTGCATAGGTAATAATTTATTTAAAGCTTTTTGTCTTTCTTCAACGGTGTTAGAAACAATCATTTCTCTCATGGCTTTAATTCTTTCGCCTTCAAAGAACATATGTTCTGTACGACATAAACCAATACCTTCAGCACCAAAGTCATAAGCAACTTTTGCATCTCTAGGATTATCAGCATTTGTTCTAACCTTTAAAGCTCTGAACTTATCTGCCCAACCCATTAATTTAGCAAAATCACCACTTACAGTTGCATCCATAGTCTTAACTTGTCCACCGTAAATATTACCAGTTGAACCATCTAAAGAAATATAGTCACCTTCTTGATATTTCTTACCATTAACTTCAAAATATTTCTTTTCTTCATAAACTTTAACGCTACCAGCACCCGCAACACAGCAAGTACCCATACCTCTAGCAACAACTGCTGCATGAGATGTCATACCGCCTCTTGCTGTTAAAATACCATCTGAAGCATCCATACCTTCAATATCTTCTGGAGAAGTTTCTTGTCTTACAAGAATAACTGGTTTGCCATCTTTAGCCATTTCCGCAGCTCTTTCAGCTGTGAAAACCACTCTACCCGTAGCTGCACCCGGAGATGCATTTAACCCTTTAGCAATAATATGAGCATTCTTTAAACTTTCTGGTTCAAACTGTGGATGAAGCAATGAATCCAACTGTGCTGGATCAACTTTTAATACTGCTTCTTTTTCAGTAATTAAACCTTCCGCTACCATATCAATTGCAATTTTAAGCGCTGCTTGAGCAGTTCTTTTACCATTACGAGTTTGTAACATATATAATTTACCCTTTTCAATAGTAAATTCCATATCTTGCATATCTTTATAATGTTGTTCCAATTTATGAGAAATTTCTCTAAATTGTTTATAGATTTCTGGATTATCTTGTTCTAATTCAGAGATTGGTTTAGGTGTTCTAATTCCAGCAACAACGTCTTCACCTTGTGCATTGAACAAGTATTCACCATAAAATACATTTTCACCAGTAGACGGATTTCTAGTAAAAGCAACACCAGTACCACTGTCTTCACCCATGTTTCCAAAAACCATTGCTTGGACGTTAACTGCTGTACCCCATTCATAAGGAATGTTGTTTAATCGACGATAAACGTTAGCTCTTGGGTTGTCCCATGATCTGAAAACTGCTTCAACAGCACCAATTAATTGCACTTTAGGATCTTGAGGAAATTCTTCGCCTTTAAGTTCTTTATATCTAGCTTTAAATCCAGCAACGATTTCTTTTAAGTCATCAGCTGAAAGATGAGTATCTTCTTCAATCCCTAACTCTTCTTTCTTAGCATCAAAAATCGCTTCGAAATTGCTCTTTGGAATTTCCATAACCACATCAGCGAACATCGTAATAAAACGACGATATGAGTCATAGGCAAAACGTGGATTGTTAGTCAGTTTTGCTAATCCCTCAACAGCTACATCATTTAAACCAAGGTTAAGGATTGTATCCATCATTCCTGGCATAGATGCTCTAGCTCCTGAACGTACTGAAACTAGGAATGGATTTTCGTTATCGCCAAACTTCTTACCAACGATTTTTTCTGTTTCTTTTAAAGCTTCATAGATTTGATCGATAATTGTGCTATTGATACGTTTAACATCTTTGTAGTATTGGGTACAAGCTTCAGTTGAAACAGTGAACCCTTGAGGTACAGGCATACCAAGTTTTGTCATTTCCGCAAGGTTTGCACCTTTGCCACCTAGAAGATTCTTCATAGTAGCATTTGCTTCTCTAAATAAATAAACAAATTTAGTCATAATTAGTTCCTTTCTTTTTTTACTTATATTATATTTAAATAACCGTAAAGATTATAACAAAAAACCATCTAAATTTCAAATTAAAACGCTTTTAAATACAATGATAACGCTATAATTTGTTAAAAATAGGTTGTGCCTGTTTTTTTATATAGAAAAATACCCCTACAAACAACGCAATATTTAGTAATGCATCTAAGAATATTATTACTTCAAAACTATATCTATCCCTCAGATAATAATAGATAACAGCATTAACAGTCAAAATCAACCAAGTTGAAAGCAACCCTAAGATCGCTCCCAAACTTTGTTTGACGACTTCTGTTTCATTAACATAATTGAATTTAGGAAAATGTAAATTGACAATCGATCCTAAACCAGAACTCAAGAAACACAAACCTACCAAGTAAAGAACCATAACTAACATATTGACAAATTCAAAATATAATGCTAACCCAGACATAAAAAGTGCAAATAACGCCAAAGGCAAAGTTAAAATGATGTTAAACAACATTTTGCCAAACATTACAGTTTCTGCTTTAATAGGTAAAGATTTCAATATCCAAAAATTCTTTCCTTCTAAACTTAAACTAATTGCTGAAGTAAAGACAGTTGATATTAAAAATCCCAACATCAATAATATGATAGTTTCAAAACCTAAACCAATCCCAGAGAAAACATCGATATAAGCAAGCAAATCTTCCTTGAAAATCAAAATTGCTACTCCACCGATAGCCATCATAATCGGTCCAAAACCGGAATTGAAAACATAAATTGTAACATTAAAGAATTTTTTAACTTCTTTATCAATAATATTAACAATGATATTTCTTCTTTTAGATATAGCAGCTTTCTTAGAAGTTCTCACTCTTGTAGACATACTCATTTGATTAGTCTTAACTACCATTTTTTTAATTAAGAAAACAAAACCAATTAAGAGCGTAAAACTTACGCCTATCAAACCAAGCAATGCTAAAACATTTAATTCATCTACTGCTAATTTAAACCATTTGCCAGTAATGACATACTTAGAAATACCAGTAAAGAAATCCATTTGCCCAGTTAAAGGACTATCACCGCTAAAATTCATACTCATAGAAAAATACATAATACCTAAGAAGAAAGCAAACATCAAGATAATATTCAAAGTTTTTCCATACCTAAAATTAGCTGAGAAGCGAGCTATCAAAAGGCTCGCGAAAGAAAAGATAACCACTGGCAATAAAGGAATCAAAAATAATGATATAATCAAAAAGATTAATTTGATTACATTAAAGCCGCCGTGATAAAAATAACTAAAAGCAATCGGAGACACAATCATAAAGACTGTAAGATAGATAAAAGCTAACATAACAGTCAATTTAGCCAAGATAACCGTTCTTGATTTTATCGGTAACGGTTGTAATATATCAAAGTCTTTATAATGGAATAAATAACCGTTAGCTCTAAACAAAACAAAGAAAACCGACAAAAATGTTGCATATACAAAGATGAAATCCAATAATATATAAGTCATGTTAACTTCGCTTAAGATTCTGCCAAAGTCAAAAAACAAATAACCGAAACCTAGAAGAATAGAACCAAATCCATAAATAATTGCAATAATAATAAAAATTGATTTAATTTTAGAAGTTTTGATATCAGTACCTAAAATTCTTTTTAAAGACAGATTCTCCTTAAAAAAAACTTTCATCAATTTAAAATACATCATGATTCTTTCAACAACTCAATGAAAATATTTTCTAATGACTGATCTTTAATAATATCTTCAGTTCGACCATCAGCAACTATCTTGCCATTTTTAATAATTGCAACTTTATTACAAAGTTTTTCTGCAACTTCTAAAACATGAGTCGAAAAGAAAATCAAAGATCCTTGTTCTACTAATTCATGGAATACTTCCTTCAACAGATAACTAGCTTTAGGATCTAATCCAACAAAAGGTTCATCTAAAAGTATAACTTTTGGTGAATGAATTAGCGCACTCATAATTACAACTTTTTGTTTC
>JAVVFA010000118.1:0-4004 GCA_032251215.1 Candidatus Izemoplasmatales bacterium | reverse complement strand
AAATTCCCAAAACTATCTATAAAAATGTTACATATATTTTTCATATTAAATCCTCATTTCTTATTAAAGCATTATAATCTATTTCATTAATCATTCTAATTGAAGTTATTTTGTTTTCTGTAATAAATTGGTTAAAGTCAAAATTACTGTATTCTGAGGAACTGATGATCTTATTAAAATTGGTTTTTTGTTTGTAATATTCAATTTCTAATGAATTCTGGTATTTTTCCTTTAAAATAGAATAATCCAATATTCGGATTTCATTATAGGAATTTATGAAATGAATTTGTTTCAATTGAAAAGCGAGTTTATATTCAGTGTTCAACACAATTATTTTACTAGTTTTGGACATGATTGGCAAGATGTGTTTATAAAACAATTGGTTTTCTTCTTGAGAAAAACGCTGAAGAATGAAATCATATGCAATATATGGAGTTTCAGTGATAGCGTAATATAAACTACATATTAGTAGGTTTTTAAAGTCTTTATTCATGTTGGCTTGAATTATTATGTCTTTTCGAATAAAGTTAACTAAATACTTAACGTCTTTAAAACTTTTACTAATTATTTTTTTGATAATTGCTTCGTATGAGTAAAATATAGTAAATACTAATTTATTAAGTCTTTTTTTTACTTTTTTAAAATTAATAAAAGAATCAAAAATCGATATATATTTTTTCGGAATTTTAAAATCGCTGTTTTCAACTAAAATATATGCAGGATTATCCTCTAATTCATTATTTTCAATCTCAAGATTAATTCTATTGCTTTTTTTAGCGTTGCCTGAATCTTCAGATAGTATAAATTTAATAAAATTAGTAATATTCTCTCCAAAATTTTTAGATAATAATATTTTTTCTGGAAAATTTTGATATAAGTTGTCTATTAGAATAAGTATGTTATCTAAATTTTTAACGTCTTTATATAAGTTAATCTTTTTAAATAATCGATATTTTAATGGTTCAATACATTCATTATCAATAATTGACGATGATTCATAGTCGTATAAATGTTTTGTAATAGTTTTATAGAATAAAGGATTTTCATTGTGCAATCTATAAAGATTATAAAAAATATCAAATAGTTGATCACTTAATTTTTCTGGAATAGTTGATTTCAATTTTTCTTTGTTATATAGATCAATTTGTATAACAATTATATAATCCATCAATGCGACAAATAACTCTTGTTTATTTGCAAATCGATAATAAAAACTTCCTTTATTATAGTTTGATTTTTTTATTATCTCATTAGTCGAAGCTAAACTATAAGGTTTTAGAGCAAACTCCTCTAAAGTAGCTTTAAATAAGGCTGGGTTTTCTAGTAAAATATGAGTTTTGTCTATTTTTTTCATCTCTAACCTCCTTATTATACCATATAGTATATACCTTATGGTTTAATAATTCAAGAAGGAATATAAAAATTTAAAAAAATAACCACTATTTTTCAATAGTGGCTTTATATAGGGACTATTTTTATTTAACTTTTAGACTAAATCTTTCTACGAAGAACTTTCCAAGTTCTACTTTATCTTCATCTGTTTCAAAGCCTTTAAAGTCTATTATGTAGGTCTTTCGATCATTAGTTTGAATCATGTAGAAGTCAGGAGCTATTTTTATATTTTGTACATTGTTATAATTCACTGCATAACTCTTTACATTGGTTACATCGAATTCTTCATCTTTAAATATATATGTTTGTAACATAGGATTTTCGACCAATGGAGATCTTTTAAGCATTCTATTCGTGGTTAATTTCTGCATTCCTAAAGTTAAGATAAAGTAAGCAGCTAAAATACCTACAAGTAAAGCCGCATAAGCCCACTCACCTTGTGTCATCATATATATGGTGAAACCAAGAGATATTACAGTAATAATTATAAAATTTTTAACCATATATGCTTTTGCATAGAATTTATTGTATTTTAAAATTAATTCCTTATTATACATTGTGTTGTTTATTATATTCATACTCCACTCCTTTAAATCTTTATTTTTTTAAATAACATTGGGTAGAGCCCCAATCCTACTATTACCATTATAACATATCTAATAAAATCAAGGAAACTTGCTAAAATACTAGCAAACATTTGGTCGTAAACTAAATTATCAGGATTAACAATTAAATGGAACAATTCCTTTAAAACTAATCTTGTGAGAAAAATAACTGTGATACCTAAGACAAATCTTATAGCGTTTTTTAGCAAATTATCATGATTTGTGAAATTAACATATTTCTTTTCTAATTTAATACCGATTACAAAGCCTACTAGTGTTCCAAACATTTTTGCTAGAGCCTCAGTGTTAAAATAGAACTGAAAAGAATCGAAATAATCCTTGTTTAAAATAACTATATTGTAAATAAAGAAACCTACTAAACTTACAAGTGACAATATTAGAATAAATTTATATATTAACGAAAGATCTTCTCTTTTACCAATTAGACGATACATTAAGTAAGTTATAATAATACCCAATAAACTTCCGGCGAGAACATCTGATAGATAATGGACGCCAATGTACATTCTGCTTATTGATACTAATGTAGTTACAACTATAGCTATTGCAAGCAAGTAATTTTTTTTAAAGAATTGATAAACACCAAAAAAGACTGTTGATGCAGATTGAGCATGGCCACTTGGCATTGAATATCCACCAGAAGTTTCGGGTCTAAGATTAACAATTGATTCATCAACCATAAATGGTCTGAGTCTCATAAATACTACTTTTAAAAGACTATTGAACCCAAGAGATATAAAAACAGTAATTCCTAACCGTTCTCCAACTTTTTTGTTGACACACCAGTAAATTCCGCCGAGAACGGCAATAACTATCAGTTCTTCCCCAAACATAGTGAAAAATTCAAATAAAGTGTCTAGAAATCCATTACGAAGACTTTGAAGCCAACGTATAATCTGTAACTCAAATTCCATCATATCACATCCTTATAAAATTAAGCCGTAAATAATTAGACCCATTAATCCAGAAACTAAAACAATAAAAATAGGATGGACTTTTTTCCATATTTTTGTCATTGCAAAAACCACTACGAATATAATTAACGTACTCCATTTAAAATCAACATCAAGTATATCTAAGACTGATAAGTCAAAGATACTCTTAAGAAGGAAGGTTACCGCTACAGAGAATATCACTCCCACTACAACGGGTTTTACTCCTCTTAAAAAACCAACAACAAATTTATTTGTTGCGAATTTGTGAAAAGCTTTAGCAATAATAATGATAATTATGAATGAAGGAAGAACAACGCCAAATGTAGCGAATATAGCTCCCAAAATTCCTGCTTGATTAAAACCGATAAATGTTGATATATTAATAGCAAAAGGTCCAGGCGTAGATTCTGATATCGCAATAAAGTCTATTAACCGAGAGGTTTCAAGCCAATTTTTTGCGATTACTTCTTCTGTTATCAAAGGAATCATAGCATAGCCGCCGCCAAAGGTAAATATACCGATTTTAAAAAATGTTATAAATAATTCCCATAACAAATTAAACATTATCTTCACCTCTTACTTTAACTAATTGATAGATAATGCCCGTTATACCTCCAATTAAGATTACATAGATAACTGGTAATATTTCAAATAAGATAAGACTTAAACCAATAATAATCAAAAAGAAACTAAGTAGATTTTTATCCAATTTCTTATACATTCTAATGGCTGCATTTAACACTAAGATTGCAACCCCGATTCTAATACCTTTAAAAGCATATTCAACATATACATTGTCTTTAAACTGCATGAAAAATGCTGCAATTAAAGTAATAATGATAACTGAAGGCAAAGTAACTCCAAATGTTGCTAAAGCTGAGCCTGAAACTCCTTTTACCTTATAGCCTATATATGTTGCGGAGTTAATTGCTATTGGTCCAGGAGTTGATTCAGCTATGGCAATAATATCCAAAAACTCATCATCAGTAATCCATTTGTATTTTTCAACTGCATATTGATGGATAAAAGGGATCATTGCATAACCCCCGCC
>JAVVFA010000117.1:0-4037 GCA_032251215.1 Candidatus Izemoplasmatales bacterium | reverse complement strand
GTATTACCGCTAGTAGACTCAATCAGTTTATAACTACTATCAATAACATTTCTTTCGTACAAATCTTTAATCATATAAAAAGCTGGTCTAGTTTTAACGTTATTCGCCGGATTAAAACTTTCTAATTTAGCATAAATCTTTGATTTTACATTAAATTTCTTTTCAATCTTTTCTAATCTTACTAATGGTGTATTTCCAATAGTTTCTAAGATATTATTATATAGTGCCATTGAACTTATTCTCCCTTAGAATCAACTTTGGATCTTCATTTGTTACAATCATATTCTTCGGTGTTGATTTAGTAATAAAAACGTTTGAGCCAATCACTGAATTCTCACCAATCACCGTATTGCCGCCTAAAATAGCAGCGTTCGCATAAATAGTCACGTTATCTTCAATTGTCGGATGTCTTTTCGTTCCTTTTAATAATTGACCTTTTCTTAAAGACATCGCTCCTAAGGTAACGCCTTGATAAACTTTTACGTTATCACCGATAACTGCAGTTTCACCAATAACCACTCCAGTGCCATGATCGATAAAGAAACTTTCACCGATTACAGCTTTAGGGTTAATATCAATTCCCGTTACTTTGTGAGCATATTCGCTCATCATTCTTGGAATGATTTGTACTCCAATCTTATCTAAACAATGAGCCATTCGATAAATTGTAATCGCATATAAACCAGGATATGAAATGATGATTTGATCTAAATTATAAGCCGCTGGATCGCCATTAAAATGTGCTTTTGCATCAGAGTATACAAGTTTTCTTAAATCAGGAATATGTTTAAGAAAATCAACGCATAAAACACAAGACTTTTCTGCAAGTTGCTTTGACTTTTCAGCATCAGCCAAATATAGCAATGAAAATTTGATTTGGGTTTTCAATATCCTATGTAATTTTCTCACTACTCTTTTTGTATGATTGATATTTGGCGCTTCACTTAAATGTTTTTCGGAAAAATAACCTGGAAAAATTACTTCTCTAGTAAGTTCAATTATTTTTTCTATTGCTTTAGCTTGAGGAATCCTGCAAGAACAGTGATCTTTTTTAATCATCAATTCATCATAAGACTCTCTAATCATATTGATTGGTTTTGTTAGTTTCATCTTCAACACCTCAAGATTTATTATAACATATGACTTCTTTTTTTCACTTATATAAGCAAAGAAAAATGCAAACTTTTAAAAAAGCCTGCATCAACTAAACATGATAATATTTGGAAAGAACACTAACAACACACCAATGATAATCATAATCACACCACCGATTAAATGTGAATACTTTGAATACCTAGTAGAGATGCCTGTAATCTTTAAAGTAACCATCGCAATGCTAAAGATTATCAAGTCGTCTAGTAAAAAGAAAAAGACATATACTAAAACATAGCCAACATAAGCAAAACTACTGATGTCGTTATAGGCTAGAACTTGTGTATAAAGCAAAGGCAGCCCCGCCGAACAGGCAAGTTCAATTAAATTGACAGTTAACGCTAAAACGATTATGCCAATAATTGCTAAAAACAAACTCTCTTGTTTTATAATCTTCTTAACTCTTTCAACAAGTTTTGATTTTTGTTTTTGGTCAACAACTTCACAACCGTCATCAACTTTTAAACTCTTGATATATTTAATCAAGTTATATCCGCCAAATATTACAGCGAAAAGTCCTATCAAATATCTAAACCAAGCAATTGCGGTTAGTTGAATTGCTATTTGCAACCAGCTCATCATTATTAAAAAATAAACCAAAGCACTGGTAAATAAGAAAATAACTCCTAATAACCACATTCTTTTCTTATTATTAGAATTAACCAACAAAGTGATTAAAAGCAATAAAACCCACATCGCACAAGGATTGAAACCATCGACAAACCCAATAACAATCGCTCCTAAAAGAAGTGAGAAATTAGCGATTTCCACTTCACCAATCAGCGGAATCCTAACAGTACTTCTTTCTAAAGTATCAAAATCACTTAAAAGAACTTCTTCGTCATTCATCACTTTAGAAACGATATCAATAAAATCAAATTCACTATATCTTTTAACAATATTTTCAATGTCAATTTCAGTCTGTTGATTGAAACCTCGCAATGAAATACCACCGATAACTGTATAAGGAGTTAATGCATCTTCATCTTTAAAAATACGTTTTACCCCATTAAATAATTTTCTAGTTTCATCATCAGCTGTAACATCCAACATAATGATTTCAACATTGCTATAATCATTTTTTAGTTCATTTAAAAATTCTTCTTCATCTTGACAATGAAGACACAAGGGATCATGGAATAAATATATCTTAACTTGATTAACGGCTTTCACTGAAACAAATGATAAAACCAATAAGCTAAATAAAAATAAAACAGTAAAAATCTTTTTTATCTTCATCTCTTGATACCATCCAATAATTTAATCAGTTCCTTTTTGCTTTTCTCATCGATTATTCTTAACACTTCTTTATCGCAATCAATAACAATTAATACCGGTAAAACTTTACCAATATTATATTTTTTTATCATTTCATAATCTTCATCGAAATCATAGGCCAAAACATCAATATCATTATAGCTTTTAAAAACATCAGACCAAACTTTCTGCATTACCAAACAACTCATGCACCACATCGCTGTAACTTTAATGATTTTCATAATCTAATAATCTCCTGATAACTTTCAAAAAATTGGTCTATTTCTTTCTTAGTTGTTAAATGTGACAAAGATATCCTTATTGAAGTTTCTGCTCTTTCTAATGAACCAGTTAACTTCTTAACAATCACCGACATCGGGTTTTCTGATCCACAAGCTGTTGATGTTGAAACAAAGACATCTCGATTCGATAACTCCTGATGAAGAAAACTGTTAACAACATCTAAGAAACTAACATTGACAATTTGTTTTAAGGAATATTGATTCGAATTTAAAACAGCATTATCAACTTCTTTTAGTTTTTCAATAAAGTAATTATAATTCTCTTGAACAATTTCTATCTTTTTATCGAAATCTTGATACATCAAAACTAATGCATTTCGAAGCGATAACATCAATGGACTTGCTGGAGTTCCTGATCTTACCCTAGTCGTTGATTTCCCGCCATGAATTTGCGGAATTACTTTTATCCCTTTTCTTATTAACAGTCCACCAATCCCTTTAAGCCCATAAATCTTATGTCCAGAGAAACTAAATAAATCTACTAAACTATAATCAAGTTTAATCTTGCCAACAGCCTGAGTTAAATCGCTATGAAACGTTACATGCGGATACTTCTTTAACATTAAAGAAATCGCTTTAAGATCTTGAACGATTCCCGTTTCGGAATTTACAGCGGAAATACTGACAAGAGTCGTCTTGTTAGTAATTTTTTTTTCTAACTTTTCTAAATCAACTAAACCATATTCATCATATGGTGCAACATCAACTGAAAAACCTTGTTTTGAAAGAAACGTAAAACAAGCCACAACTGAAGAATGTTCAAAATTAGAAGTGATGATATGATTACCAGTATTTTGTTTAGCATAAGCAATCCCTTTAATAGCTAAATTATTAGATTCAGATGCACCGCTAGTATAGACAACTTCATAGCCATCTAGATCAAAAACATCCAAAATATCTTTAGAAGCTTTATCAATCGCATTTTTAGATACCAATCCTAATTTATGCGTAGAATTAGGATTGCCATAAAATAGTTCATTATCTAAAATATATTGATCTAGCACTTGCTTTCCAACTGGTGTAGTTGCGCTATAATCTAGATATACCATAGTAACACATCACTTCTTTCTTTTTATTCTTAATCAACGAAATGAATCGCCTCTTTATCCAACCCTAAAGCTGACTCATGAACTAACTCTTGAATTGTCGGATGAGCAAAAACCGTATGTTTCAAGTCTTCTGCGGTTAAATTATTAGTAATCGCAATCGTATAAGAAGCAATTAAATTCTCCGCTTCTTTACCGAAGACAGTCGCTCCGATAAGTTTCTTAGTTTCTTTATTTCTCAGCAATTTAATAAAACCAGTTTCAGACTCTAAAATCAGCG
>JAVVFA010000116.1:0-4090 GCA_032251215.1 Candidatus Izemoplasmatales bacterium | reverse complement strand
ATTTAGTTCTTTTAACAAATTTTTATACTCATCAATCAGCTTTAAATACTTATCAAGCTCGTTTGTTGTTTCATTAATTTTGTTGATGACGAAGATCAGGTTGTTTTCTACCTTGTTTCCAAATGATTCTGATCTTATACCGTCATAGGTTACAGCTCTATAAGCTGTAAGCTGCGATTCGTAAAATGATAGCTTATTTCCAAGTTCTTCTTTTCTATTATAAGCTCTTTTAATTTCCTTTACCCACCGACTCAAGTAATTTGGTGAAGTACGATTCAATTGATTCTCCTCCTATATCTTTGTTAAGTCTTTCTAAGTTGTTCTCAAGAGATGCTTTCATAAAACTAAACTTATCATCAATTGGTGGTTCAGGATTTCTTGAATATTTAATTAAATAGTTTACACCACTTAATACGCATTCATATCCATAGGTTTCTATCATGAGTTCAAATAAGTTATTGTATCTAATGATATTCTCATCTATTTCATTGATGTATTTTCTTTCAATAATAAGTTTTGTTAAATAATGCATTTTGGGAACCCCATAAATGCTTTTATCTAAATTTATCAATTTATCTTTTTTTCTTTTCTTTTTACTTTTACTTTGTGTATTAGTGTTGTCATTAATTGAGTTATTGTCAACATTAACACCTATTTCAGTGGTTTTACCTTCATTTTCAGGCATGCTTAAAGAGAGTCCTAGAGTCGACATTTCTTTCTCATCCAGTAACCAGTGCTTTTTAATATTCCTAACCTTTCTTCTTTGGGTTGAAAGGATATATTGTTTTTGGATTGATTTCGATGTTATAACATTGGAACGAAACAGCGCTTCATCAAAAAGTCCTAGCTCTACGCATCCAATAATAATCTTTCGAATCTTGTCAACTCTGATCCACTTTGGACCTAAAATGGTGTATAACCTTTTCGCCAGTCTATCTACTTCAACTTCTAAGTAATAGCCTTCTTCATAAATATAACTTATGACTGCGATATAGGTTAAGGCACCAAAAGGTCCAAATCGATCAATGAGGGACTCCATTGGTTCTTCTCTTAAAGCACGCACATCCCATGGAAAGTAGGATAATCCTTCTTTTATTGGTCGTGCCATACTTTACCTCTTTTTCTAATTAATATGTTCGTTTAGTTTCTTCTTCAATTTTCTTATTCAAATACTTATTCAAACTATCAACGGTAACTCTAAAACTTGAATTGATTCTTAATCCAACAAGTTCTTTATCTTTGGTTAACTTTAAAACTGTTTTACTAGAGACTTTAAGAATCTCTGATACTTCCGCTATTGTGTATAGCTTTTCCTGTTCCATTTAACCTTTTAACCTCTCTACTTTTTAATATGTTTTCGATAAAGGTTATTCCACTTTTAAATACATATGTTCTACAAGATATAATTGTGTTTCCGCCATATACGACCTTAGCTTCCACAAGTCTAAAATAACGCTTATCACAATACTCCTGGTATGGTTGATTGTTTTCATCAAGGACACCATGATCTCTTAATGTCTTATAAAATAACTGAAGACTAATTCCCTTATACTTCATCACATGAATCGCCATATCTAAGTCGATACATTCTGCTGATCCTATGAGTTTATTGATAAACTTTATTTTTTTCTTTGCGTCTTTGTTCTCGGTTTCTAATACACAATTTCTTATACTCACATCTTGATAAGCATCAATGAGCGAAAATATCTTTTCTGGATTTTCGTAATACTTATCGATATCATAATCTTCATAGTTGAGTAATTGTGGTAATACGATCCGGTACAACCAATCATTAATCTGTGGTGTTGCTGCTTTTTTAGATTTGGTGGCACATGTGCTTATATGTTTTGCTTTAATAAAAAGCTTATTCACTTTCTTATTGCCATGCAAAACTTCAACACTCTCTATATCTTTACTGGGAATATTCTCTTTACATTCTGTTGAATTTTGTATTCCCATCATTTTTGTAACGTCAAGTAAGCAAAAGTATGGTTTCTTCTCTATCATAGTGGTTTTGACTATCCCATATTCTGCATTTTTAAACTCCCTAATCATTTCTATGTAATTCCTTTCCTTTTGTTGTAAATTTCCTTAACTACGGCATCATTCACTAGTCCTTCAACATTATCTTCAGCTCTACTTATATCATTAACATAAGTCAAAGTTGTATTGAGATTTTTATGTCTTAATAAAGTACTGATCTGTTCTATTGTTGCGCCAGCCTTAAAGCCGAGAGTTGCTGTGGTGTGTCTAAGACTATGGGCAGTATATTTATTATCATGAAGCCCAATATCTTTGATGTAATCTTTTAAAAAACTACTGATTGTATCTGTTGTTATTCTCTTATGTAGACTATTATTTCCATGATTAATAAATAATGGCTTATAATTATCTTTTCTTTTTACTAAATAATCCGTGATGAGTGAATACGCTTCTTCAGTAAGTTTCACGTACTCATCTTTGCTGTCTCTTCCTTTTCCTTGTATGAATATTAGTTTTAGATCATCTCTTTCACTAATATCTTTTATGTCTGCTCTAGCTACTTCAATGGTTCTAAGTCCTGTTGTAAGCATCAATACTGTAATCGCTAGATTCCTTAGCCCAGTCATACTTTGTGTACTTCTAAAAAATGCATAGTCAACAAGTGATTTCGCTTGTTTTACTGTAAATGCAAGTTTACTATGTGTATTTGGTATTTTGACGCCTTTAATATTGATTGCGATGTTTTCCCCCCTGCCTTCAGCGTACAACCAAGCATAGTATTTTCGAATCACTACAATGTTCTTTTGAGCCGTTCTTTCATTATGCGTTTCAACAAGGTGTTCTCGATAGGCGATAATATCTTTACGAGTTGGTGGTCTCGATAGGTTCTCTACATATTCAATGTATTTCTCTAATATCCCTCGGTAACTTTCCTTAGTAATTTTTTTAACGTCTTCATAAATGATGTAATCATCAACGTTTTCTCTAATATCTTGATTCATCATTTAGGTAAAGCCTTTTTGTTGCCCATATCTGTCCCAAACATTGCTTCTTGAACCTTTTTCTCTTGCCATACTAAGCGATAACAACTAGTAAACCCTAAGGCTTTAGTGAGCTTTAATATCATATTAATTGATAGCTTTCTGCCTTTGTTACCATTTTCTAGTTGTGCATAGTATTCATAAGATACTCCGATTTCTTCTGCTACAGCCTCCATGGACTTAAATGCAACATACTTTCGTTGGTTCCTTAAGTAATCTCTGGGGACAATTTTCATTGGCTCTTTGTATTTCATTTTTTCATTTTTACATTGATCCCCCATGAGTCCTCCTTCCGTGAAATTTAAACAGCGATACTATTTTATATCAATATCTAAAATGTGAAAATAACTTTGGGAGATTTAATTTAATTTGCAACAAAAAGAGTTGTTTTTTCGTTCATTTTGTGGATAATAGATAGGTAATGAGCAATATTTTTTTGGCTGTGCTACAATTTGTTGCTAACAAAAATTGAAAGGTAAATACTATGGAAGAACAATCATACTCAGAAGCCTATAATAGACTATTTATTGGCGAGAATTTAAGAAAACTCAGGTGTGCTCATCAACTTACGACTTCAGAAGTTGGTAAAGTCATCGGCAAATCAAGACAAGGCTATGCAAACTATGAAAATGGATCTAGAGAGATTAGTATTAAAGACTTACTTATCTTAAGTGGTTTTTACAACGTATCGATTGATATTATTGTAGCCAACCCTTATTCAACAAAAAATGACCAAACTGTATCGTTTCGATCATTTGCTAAATCAGACGCTATTATTAAAGAGGTCCCACCACTTTATATATCAACTATTTATGATGATGTGATATGTTATCAAAAGAGTGATACAGAACTAGATTTCTTTTGGAAAACAAATGTACATGTTGAAAACTTCACCATGCTGTTTAGTTATTATGACACTATCTATGTTTCAAAAGTATTTCACAACAAAACTAAAGGCGGTGGCCATTTCTATGATAACGAAGGTCTACCAGTTTATTTTACGCAGAATCAAGAAAGTAATATCTTCTATAAAGGTGTGATGATGGCACATCTAAATAAAGAATATG
>JAVVFA010000115.1:0-4105 GCA_032251215.1 Candidatus Izemoplasmatales bacterium | reverse complement strand
CTTGTAGTTATTTCTTGTGCATAAGGGCCGAGGACCTCAAAGACGGAGGAAGATGAGCTAGAACTTGTGGCTAACTCATTACCATAAAAAATGTTTAACGTTGTAGGCTCGGGAGCAGCGGATATGTAATCAACCTTAACCCAAATCCTAGTTCCCGTTGTGTTAATACCGGACTCAACCCAATAGGGCAATTCCTGCTTATCGTAATTTGTGAGACGAATATCTGCACCGTTTGGTTGCATTTTACCTGAGCTAATAAGCTGCTCTGTATTAATTATTAGTAAAACTTGGTAGTCGGTCTGTAAACCAGCGGTAGTACCATTAATGCTAATTTCCTTTTTATGTTTCCACCCACCTCCATTCGAGTTAGAGAGAGACTTGATTAAGTATAACCTTAAAGATACGTCGTCATCGTCGCCAACCACTGCATTGCTAAGCTCACCTTGCTTAAATTCGGCTCCAGAGTTAATCGTTTTTGTTTGTTCGGTAAGAGCAGCATGGGTTTGAGACGGGTGAATAAAGGCAGCAAAGAAGATAGATAGAACGTAGACTATAAAGATTGCAACGTGAAGGTGATGAGCGTAACGTTTGTTGTGCCACTTTTTGTACCAAGAGATCTTAGTTGCCTTATGGTGAAGATGAAAAGTGGTGTGAAATCGGACATAATTAAGTAAAGAAAATAACCTCTTTTTCTCAAGTTTTTTCATTATTTTTTTAATAGAAGTTAGAACAATAAATCCCCCTTTTCTGTGCACTTAAATTATATAACCAACACAACCCAAAAACAACCCAAACATCTTATTGATGGAGGTTAAACTTCCATCAATAAGTGCGAATGATAACTATACCAATTATAAAGTTTATGTTTATAATATGTGTATGGATAAAAATAAAAGTTTATCATTTTTTCATGTTTTCAATAGAGGGGTAGATAAAAGAAAGGTATTTATGGATAAGACTGATTATTATCGTTTCATGCATGACCTTTACGAATTTAACGACACTAAACCCACCAACCCAAATCATGGCAGAAAAAATAATAATGATGGAGGTTCAACCAACCTCCATCATTAGGGATAGGGAATTGCTTGTTAATATTCATTGTTTTTGCCTAATGCCAAATCATTATCACCTGCTGCTTTCAACCGAGAATAAATCTAGCCTGACAACATTTATGAGAAAAGTCGGAACTGGATATACTTTATACTTTAATGAAAAATACAATCGATCTGGCTGTTTATTCCAGGGGAGATATAAATCAATTTTTATTGAAAGTAATAAATACCTAATTCAATTATCAAAATATATTCACCTAAATCCAACTAAAGATTGTATTGTAGACAATTTAATGAATTATAAGTATTCAAGCTATCTCGAGTATATAGGAAAGAAAAATCTCCCATCGTTAATAGATAAGACAATCATATCTAAACAATTTAGATCACATAATGATTACCAATGCTTTGTAGTTAACGACGAGCCAATTAACGTAAAAGGCAATTATAGGTTAGATTAGTTGATGGAGGTTCAACCTCTATCAACTAAGTGTTTTCATCTATCGCTTCGTTAACTAAAGTGTCGGCTTCTTTATTCTTTTCACGACGGACATGTATAAAGTTAACTGTTTTAAAGAATATTAGTTCTTGAACTTTGGCGTACAAGTCTTTCATTTTTTCATCCTTAACTTTATATTCGCCTTTAAGTTGTTTTACGATTAATTCTGAGTCTAGCCGGCATTCTATCTCCTGACATTCGAAATTTTTGGCTTTATCGAGGGCTAAAATAAGAGCTCGGTATTCAGCGACATTATTAGTTGCTTCACCGATATATTCTTTAAATTTAGCAACTATCTCCCCATTTTCATCACTAAAAACAACCCCGATCCCAGCCGGACCTGGATTGCCCCTAGCTCCACCATCTGTGTTTATGATTAACTTTTTCATTATTTTAAACCTTACCTTTCAAAGTATTCTTTAATATGGATCTTAGCTGTTTTCTTCCTGAACCACTTTTCAGAAATACTTCTCTACTTTTAGCGTCTAGCTTATTCAGGAAACCTTCATAATATAACAATTTAGCTGGCATGCGATATGATGTTGAAATAACCTGCCTAGATAAATGCGATTTTACCCGTTGCCTTAAATCAGTCGAATAACCAACATACAAGGTTTCATTCGAACACTTTAAAACATAAACGTAATACATGCTTATATTTTATGACTCCGTCAAACGGAGCGCAAGTCTCTTTGGTCGGCTAAAGCCGAACCAAGTTCGACTTGGTCAGGGCGAGAGGATTTGAACCTCCGGTCTCAGGACCCCCAGTCCTGCGCTTTAGGCCAGCTAAGCTACGCCCTGTAGTCGTTGCTTTGCAACTCTAATTTACAATTTACAATTTATAGGTAGGTTGAGATATAAAGTCCAACTGTCGGCATATTTAATAAATCTAGCAGAAAGACCAAAACTGGCAAGATGACCCTTCCGCTGAAGAAGAAGATGAAAGCAAAAAGGATATAGATGCCATATTGCTCAAGTTTCGCAGCCGCTTCATGCGAAATAAATCTGTAAAGGACTTTAGAGCCATCAAGTGGTGGAATCGGTAAAAGGTTAAAAATCATCAAAATCAAATTAATGTTAACTATGATGACCAACAGTAGCGTAAATAGGTTTTTTTCTGGGATAAGATGATAAGCTGCTACAAAAATTAAAATTAGAATTAAGTTACCAATCGGGCCCGCAATAGCCGTTAGTGCTTGACCAACCTTATAGTCTTTGAAATTATTTGGATTTATCTGAACCGGCTTTGCCCAGCCGAAGACGATTCCTACATTGGCGATAATAAGAAATAGAGGCAAAAGAACAGTCCCAATTGGATCGATGTGAACAATCGGATTAAGACTAGCACGACCCATTGCTTTAGCGGTTGGATCACCGAGATAGTTGGCGCTCCAGGCATGCATAAACTCATGAAATGTAATCGAAACAAAAAGGGCTATGAGCCAGAATATCATTATTATTAATTGTATATCCATATTAATTCGTATTTAGAGATTAGTATTTTGAATTTAGAATAAAATTCTAAATTGAGACTAAACTCGGTTGACCTTTCATGATATCTATGCTAACATTTTATAGCTAAATCATCAATAAAAGGATAAATTATGGCAAGAGTTTGTGCAAAATGCGGAAAAAAACCGATGACAGGTCACAACGTCTCTCACTCCCTCCGGAGAACAAAGAGACGATTTTTGCCGAACCTTCAATTATTCCGAGAGGCACCCGGCAAACAAAGAATCAGAATCTGCAATCAGTGCCTTAAAACAATGAATAAAAAAGCAAAATAAAAGAGTCCGAGAGGACTCTTTTTAGTTACTAATTACAAGTTATAACTTATGAATCAGTGATTATTTTTTATTATTGAATTTTCCCTTACTGGTTTTCATTGTAGAAATAATCTTACCAAAAATTAATGTTAACTCCTTTGATTCCAAAATTAATCTTTCAATCTCTGAGCTCTCAGGCTCAACGCAATCACCAAGAAGCTTTAGCCAATAATGACTTTCTTGGGCCTCTTTTTTACAAATATGAATTTTATTTCTAAAGTGTGATCTAGAAATTGCTCCGTTTGCTTCACAATAATTAGCACCGACCGAGGTAGCTGACCTAATTAGCTGATTGATAATATTTTTATTTATGTTATTTTGAGGTATTTTTTTACAAGCGAATACAACTGATTTACTAAATTCATACGTTCTATCTTCGAGAGGATACATGATACTATTAAAGCATAATAATTATGAATTTAGAACTTATTAGTAACTTATAATTTATAATTCGTAACTAACTCGTAACTCATAACTCATAATTTATAACTATATAGATAGTGTTTTGGCGGTTTTGGCACGCTCAATTGCCGCTCGGTGGGCTGCCATCTCTAGTTTATCATCAAGCTTTTCAAGTGGAATCGGTGAACCATAACGATACATCAAAGCCATCGAAATTAAATGATCGGCTAACCATGGATTTTTCGGAAGTAGCGAACCGTGCAAATAAGTTCCCATAGCATTTTTGTACCAGCCACCCTCATAACCGCCATCACCCTTATTTC
>JAVVFA010000114.1:0-4108 GCA_032251215.1 Candidatus Izemoplasmatales bacterium | reverse complement strand
AACTGACGCTTCAAGAAACATTTCGCATTTTGTCTTATTGACTGATGATTTCGCTTCTTTACCTAAAGTTGTTAAAGAAGGTAGGCAGATTGTTTCTAATATGGAAAAAGCTTCCGTATTATATTTAGTTAAAACACTTTATACAATTATCCTTACATTCATTTTGTTGTTTACGACAAGAATCTATCCTTTCGAGCCTGTACAGATGATTATTATTGAGACCTTCATAATTGGTGTACCGTCGTTTATAATCGCTTTAGAACCTAATAACAGACGTTTTGATGGGGTGTTTATTAAGAATGTGATGAAGAATGTATTACCAGGAGCTTTAATTATCATCGCGAATCTATTGGCTGTGTATTGGGTTTCGTCAGCATTTAATCTTTTAGATGAAAAAGAAATTTCAACAGTTGGTATTATTGCCGCAACATTTGCTTATTGGTTGGTTTTAGTTAATGTCTCACATCCTTTGAATATTAGAAAAACCGTGATGATTTTAGCATCAGCTGTTATCAGTATTTTCGCTTTTACTTTGCCGGGTTTAAGAGAGTTCTTTAAACTAGTGGAATTTACTGTGCCGAGTTTCTTATTGTTATTGTTATTAATGGAGACATCTTATATCGTTTATTCGGTTTATAAAAAAGAAATGATAAAATTCTGGCCAGTGAAATGACAAATGTTATTTAATTTTGGTATAATATAAATATAGGGGAGGAATAATATGATTAAAGTTTTACATGTAAGTGCTGAATGTTCACCTTACGTAAAAATTGGCGGATTGGCTGACGTTGTCGGTTCTTTGCCAAATGAAGTTAAACGTTTGCGAGGTTCAGATGTTCGTGTAATTTTACCCTACTATAAAAGTATTCCTAAAAAATATCGCGATCAAGTAGAAGATATTGCTAGTTTTAAGTTTGATTTTGAATTTGATGAACAATATGTTGGGGTTAAATCGTTAAAGAAGGGCAATATATTATATTACTTTATCGATAATGAATTTTATTTTGGCTCACGCGATAATGTTTATAATTACGGTGATGAGAATAAAAGATTTGCTTATTTTCAATTAGCTGTTTTAGCTAGTTTGAAACATATTGATTTTATTCCTGATGTTATTCATGTACATGATTGGCATACAGCAATGATTCCTTTGTTATTGAAGAATAAATACTATAATTATAAGATTAAGACAGTTTTAAGTCTTCATAATTTGGCTTATCAAGGGGTTTTCCCCTTACAAGATTATCAATTATTCAACATTGAATATGATTCCAAGTTTGAATTTGATGGTCATTTAAATTTCTTGAAATCAGGAATTGTTTGCGCTGATATCATTACGACAGTTTCGCCTAATTATGCTCAAGAAATCTTGACTGATTATTATGGGTATGGCATGCAGAATTTGCTTAAACAAAGAGGCAGTGACGTTATTGGAATTTTAAATGGTGTTGATTATAAAGAATTTAGTCCGGAAAAAGATAGTTTAATTAGTTATAATTTTGGGATTGATGATTTTAAAGTTGGAAAAAGAAAGAATAAGGAAGCATTGTTCAAAGCTTTGAAAGTTGATTTTGATTTAGAAAGACCAGTTATATCACTGATTTCTAGATTGGTTAATCAAAAAGGAATTGATTTGATTCAAAGAGTTTTTCAAGAAATGCTCTTAAATGATGATTTTACTTTTATCCTTTTAGGCAGCGGCGAAGATGTTTACGAAGAATATTTCCGTAATTTAGAAAAAACTTTTCCAGACAAAGTTAAAGTTCATTTAGGTTATTCCAATAATTTAGCGCATATGATTTATGCGGGGAGCGATATGTTCTTGATGCCATCAAAGTTTGAACCTTGTGGTTTAGGTCAGATTATATCTTTAAAATATGGTACGATTCCGATTGTTAGAGAAACTGGTGGCTTAGTTGATACCATCGAAGCCTTTAATGAATATGAAAAGAAGGGCAATGGTTTTAGTTTTGCTAACTTTAATGCCCATGATATGATGCATTCAATTAGATATGCATTGCATATTTATGAAACTGATAAGTTGGTTTGGAATAGAATTATTATTAATGCAATGAATTCTGATTTCTCTTGGGAGAAATCAGCGAAAGCATATAAAGAAGTTTATAAAGACGTGTTAAGGAGAAAATAAAGAATGGCTAGTGCTAAATTTCAAGGTAATTTCAATGTTTCAGAAACAGCTTCGTTTATCAAAAGAGAAGTAAACAATCTTGGTATTACAGTAGAATTGGTTGGCGAATCAAGATATAACAGAGAAAATTTTCAAGTATATATGTTTGTCTTTGAAAAATATTATTATCGATCTGCTAACCGGGCAAGTTTAAGTGTTTTAGTGATTGGTGATGAAGAAATTAGTAATATTGAAGTTATCAGTAGTGGCGCTGGACAAGGTTTGTTGTTTAAATTTTCTTGGGGAGCTGACAAGAATTTTGTTAATGGCTTAGGAAAATTGTTAATTAGTAAAGGTTATAAGCAAATTATGTAAATAGAAAGAGGTAATATATGAAAAAAGTATTAGCTTTAATTCTTGCGGGTGGTAGAGGAACCAGACTTGATATTTTATCAGAAAATCGGGTTAAACCTTCTGTGCCATTTGCGGGTAAGTACCGCATCATTGACTTTACATTGAGTAACTGTGCGAATTCGGGGATTTATGATATTGCGATTTTAACTCAATATTTACCTTTTTCTTTGAATGATCACATTGGTTCTGGTAAACCATGGGATTTGGATAGAAGAGATTCAAAAGTAACGCTTTTACAACCTCATAATGAATGGTATATGGGTACCGCTGATGCAGTAAGGAAAAACATTCATTATATTGAACAAGTTAAAGCGGAATATGTTTTAATTCTTTCAGGAGACCATATCTACAAAATGAACTATCGGAAGATGATTGATAAACATATTACCGATAACGCTACTTTAACAGTTGGGGTTAATATCGTTGATCCTAAGGACGCTCATCATTTTGGAATGTTGAGAGCAGATGAAAATTTGAAGATTACTGAGTTTGTGGAAAAACCGAAAGAAACTAATTTAACTATGGCATCTATGGGTATTTATGTTTTTAATACTGACGTTTTACTTCACTATTTAAGAACTATGGACCAAGAAGATTTGGATTTTGGTAAACATATCATTCCGAAGATGATTAAAGAACAACCAGTTTTTGCTTATAAATTCTATGGTTATTGGAAAGATGTTGGAACATATGACTCTTATTTAGAAACTAATTTAGGTTTGATAGAAACAGTCGATAAGATTCAACTGGATATGTATGACCTTAACTGGAAAATATATACAAGATCAGAAGAGTTGCCAGCTGTAAAAGTCGGTTCAAAAGCAAAGATTACGCAAGCGTTGTTATCGAATGGTGCGATTGTGGCTGGTGAAGTTGAAAGAAGTGTATTAAGTCCCGGAGTAATCGTTCATCCTTTTGCGAAGGTTAAAAATTCGGTAATCTTGAATGATGTTGAAATCATGGCAGGAGCCACAGTTGAGAACTGTATTATTGATAAGCATACTGTAATCGGAGCGAATGCGAAAGTTGGTTATGGCAGCGATTATACGCCTAATAAAGAACATCCAGAACTTCTTGATACTGGAATTACAGTTCTTGGAAAACATTTGCAAGTTCCTGAAAATATGGAAATCGGTCGAAATGTGAGAATCTTCCATGGATCAGAATTAAATAAAATTATTAATCAGAAGATTGCTTCTGGAGAAACTATAAGATAAGTAAAAGTCAGCTGACGCTGACTTTTTTTTGTTTATTGATGGTGCTCCTACCTAGAATCGAACTAGAATTTCAGCATTACCATTGCTGCGTTTTACCATTAAACTATAGGAGCATATAAAATATTATAAATAAACAAGTAATAAAAATCAAGGATAAATGTTTTTGTCAGTTATTATTTTTAATAACCAACTGATTATTTACATTTTCAATGGTGTATTATATAATTTAATTTGGAGGTTAAAAAATGCTAAAAATTACAGGTGTATCAAAATCATACGGCCAAAATAAACTTGCGATTGATAAGATTAATCTTGCGATTTTACCAGGAGATATTTATGGCTTCATCGG
>JAVVFA010000113.1:0-4155 GCA_032251215.1 Candidatus Izemoplasmatales bacterium | reverse complement strand
TTAGGAAATATCATGTATGGAACAATCTTTTTGGCTACCGATGTTTTAAATGAACTTTTCGGTAAAAAAGAAGCAAGAAAAGCAGTTTTTATTGGTTTTTTTGTAATGATAATCACAGTTATACTTATGACTCTAGCTATCAATTTTAATCCCCATCCTGAAGATTGGGCACAAGGAGCATTGCAAACAATCTTTGGATATATGCCACGGATACTTTTAGCTAGTTTGTCTGCATTTATCGTTTCTCAGCTTATAGATGTTTATGTCTTTGACAAAATTAAGAGTAAACTTCCTGCAAACAAGTTTCTTTTTGTTAGAAATAATCTTTCAACAATGCTCTCACAAGCAATTGATACTATAATTTTTGTGCCGATTGCATTTTTAGGAGAAGTTAGCAATGAAGTTTTAATCGGTTTGATAATATCTACTTATGTAATCAAAGTAATAGTTGCTGCAATGGATACACCTTTTATCTATCTGATAAAAAAAGTAACCCCAATAAAAGAATTAAACGACTAATTTTAGTCGTTTATTTTTTTATTAACATTGAATCGCCAAAGGAAAAGAATCGATATTTTTTATTTATAGCTTCATGATATGCATTCATAATTATTTCTTTGGATGCAAGAGCAGAGACGAGCATTAATAGGGTTGATTTTGGCAAATGAAAGTTTGTGATTAAACTGTCAATAGCTTTGAATTCATAACCAGGATAAATAAAAATATCTGTGAATCCAGATGATTCTTGAAATCTATTGTGCTTTTGATAAACTGTTTCTAATGTTCTTACAGTAGTTGTGCCAACTGCAAAAATTTCTTTTTTTTCTGTTTTTGCATTGTTAAGGACTTCAGCAGTTTCTTTGGAAAGCGAATAAAATTCCGAATGCATTTTATGATTTAAAACATCTTCAACAACTACAGGTCTAAAAGTTCCAAGCCCAACATGTAAGGTGATGTATTCTACAATCACGCCTTTAGCTATTAAATCAGCAATTAGTTCTTTAGTGAAGTGAAGTCCGGCTGTAGGGCTGGCTGCGCTTCCGTTTATTTTAGAATAAACTGTTTGATATCGGCTCTGATCTGTAAGTTTTTCATGGATATATGGCGGTAAAGGCATTTCGCCTAATTGGTCTAAAATATCTTCTAAATTACCATCATAAATTAACTCAAAATGTCTGATTCCTTCTTCAAGAACTTCAATACACTTAAGTTTTAATAAACCTTCACCAAATATTACTTCTGTGCCAATCTTAACTCGTTTAGCTGGTTTTACTAGAGTCTCCCATTTGTTAAGACCATATTGATTCAATAACAAAACTTCGATATTAGCTTGAGTTTTGGTTTTTACACCATGAAGTCTTGCAGGAATAACTTTTGTATTATTTAAAACTAAAACATCACCTTTGTTGATGTAATTGCCAATATTTTTAAAATTATCATGGTTAACTTTTGTATTGGTTCGACTTGTGACTAATAATCTTGAATCGGATCTAACTTTCAAAGGAGTTTGAGCAATCAGTTCTTCTGGTAAATTGTAATCAAAATCCTTGGTTTTCATTAAAACAAACTCCCTTGGTACGATTTCTTAAGATGTCGATATGCTTTTTCTGTGACAATGCGTCCTCGGGGTGTTCGGCTGATAAAGCCTTTTTGAATTAAGAAAGGTTCATAAACGTCTTCTAGGGTTCCGGCATCTTCACTAATTGATGTTGCAATGGTATCGAGTCCAACTGGTCCGCCATGGTATTTTTCTATAATTCCCAGTAAATATTCACGGTCTTTATTATCAAGACCTAGATCGTCAATTTTAAGCTTTTTAAGTGCAGTTTTAGTTACATCGAGAGTGATAATTCCATCGCTTAAAATATCAGCATAATCTCTAACTCTTCGGAATAAGCGATTTACTATTCTTGGTGTCCCTCTACTGCGTTTAGCAAGTTCAATAATAGCATTTTCTTCAGTTGTACAATCGTAAATTTTTGCAGTCCTTTGACAGATTATTTCAAGTTCTTGATCAGTATAAAATTCCAGTTTGTGGACAATCCCAAAACGATCCCTTAAAGGACCTGTCAAATCTCCGAATCTTGTGGTTGCACCTATCAAGGTAAAAGGCGCTAAATCAACTCTTATGGATTTAGCTCCAGAATCTTTACCAACAACTATATCAATAACATAGTCTTCCATTGAAGAGTAGAGAATTTCTTCTACAATCTTTGGCAAACGATGAATTTCATCAATGAATAAAACGTCTCCAGGTTCTAAAGATGTTAAAATAGCAGCTAAATCTCCAGTACGTTCAATAGTAGGCCCACTCAATGATTTAATATTCACTCCTAGCTCATTAGCAATAACTTGAGCTAGAGTTGTTTTCCCCAACCCTGGAGGTCCGTAAAGTAGTACGTGGTCTAATGATTCATTTCGCATTTTCGCAGCACGAACAGCGATTTCGACCATTTCTTTTACATCTTTTTGGCCAATATATTCATTAAAACTTCTAGGCCTTAAGGTTACATCTACCTCATCATCAATAAGTAAATTATTACTGATTATTCTCTCATCCATATCAACACCTCAAATATATTATACCAAATTTTAAGTAAAAATCACTTTTTATTTATTCCAATGTATTGAATAAAGTCATTTATTATACTATAATTAAAAATGAAGTAAGTAACGGAGTGATGAAATGGCAAAAAAAGGCGATATCTTATCGAATTACTTCACTGAATTTTCTACCTATAAATCTTCTTATCAAGCCCGTTTAGAACAGCTTAAACGGGATTTTAATAATGAAAAAACCATTTACGAAAAACTATTAAAAGAAGTTGAGAAAAATTATGAAAATGGCCAAAATTTACATATTGAAAAATATATTGAAGAAGCAAAAACTCACCAAAAAAGAATGGATTTAGTAGGAGTTGATTATGAAGAAAGATTCAAAATTCTTTCCGAAGAATTAAATTTAAATGGCAAAGACAATTATCAGCTAATTGAAGAAGAAAATAAACTTTATCAAGATATTTTGAATCAGTTTGAAGAAAGAAAGCAAGAAGCTTTAAATCGTTATCTGCAATTGGTTCATGAAAGCGATAGAGCTATTGATGAAAAAGTTGATGTACATTTTAATTTCATTGCAGTTGAAACTGATAAAAACGAAAATTTAAAAGAATACTATCAAGATGTCAATAATTTCTTAGCTAATGATTTACTTAACACTATGGAGAAAGCTAAGAATGCTTTAGATAGTTTGAATGAGTCTTTAAAAGAAACCAATATCAATGATTCAACTGAATTGAATCAAACTGTTTTAAAATCTTTAGAACACTTAAGAGGTACCCAGATTGGAATTATATCTTTGTTTAAAGAAAACTCTTACAATTTGGAGTTACAAAGAGAATCGATTAAAAAGATTTCTAAGAATAAACAACAACCACATTCAGAATTAAACCAAGAAATGATTCAAAAGTATGTCACTCAAATTCGTGAGTTAAATAACTCTAAAATCGCCTTTGAATCAAAAGTTAAGAATGATTTGAACATGTCTTTAGAGCGTGTTTACGCTAATATTATTAAAGCTCATGATGAAAAAGATGATGTAAGTTTAAGAAAATTTATCCATCAAAAAGATATCATAGAAAAAAAAGCTGAATATTTGTTGCATAGGAATACAACATTAACCAATTTTACTATAAGTAAGTATCAACAAGAAATTAAAAAAATCAAAATAGATAGTTTCAAACGAAGTGAAGAAATTAAACTTGCTTATTCTTTACCAATTGCTTTCTTGCAGAATTCAATTGATACATATTCTAATTTTGCATTTTACTTAAATCAAGGCTTTGATGAGCTAGATCGTCTATTGAATAGTTTAATTGATTTCCATCAAGAATTTTTAGATATTAAAACTGAGTTTATTACTACTAATTCTAAAGCTTACGAAGATTACAAAATTAATCTGATTTTTAAAATTAATGATGTCACCAATAACTTGACAAAGTTAATTGTCGAGATTAACGATGTCTCCTTACAAATTGTGACTTTAGAATCTAAAAATCGTTTAGAAGTAGCGAAAATAAGAAAGAAAATAGATAGTTTAGAGATTCTAGGCGACTATCAAAAATACATAGCATCATTAGAAAATGATGAATTTTTTGC
>JAVVFA010000112.1:0-4156 GCA_032251215.1 Candidatus Izemoplasmatales bacterium | reverse complement strand
GTACTTAACAATTCCATCAATCATTGCAAATAATGTGTCGTCTTTACCGATTCCTACATTTTCTCCTGGATGAATTTTTGTTCCTCTTTGACGGTAGATGATTGAGCCAGCTGTACAAAACTGCCCATCAGATAGTTTAGCTCCTAAACGGCGACCTGCAGAGTCACGACCATTTTTGGTCGACCCAGTCCCTTTTTTCGAAGCTTCAAGTTCAAGTATATTTAGATTAAGTATCACTTAAAACACCTCCAAATTATTCTTTCTTCTTTTATTCGACATTAATATCTGTAATGGCAAGTTTCGTATATGATTGTCGATGACCATTTTTACGATGATAATGCTTTTTAGGTTCGTATTTATAAATAACTATTTTCGGACCTCTACCATTTTTAACCACTGTAGCTGCAACTGTTGCGTTTTTGACATAAGGTTTACCGATTTTTGTTTTATCTCCACCGATCATCAATACTTTATCAAAAGTATATGTATCTTCAGCTTCAACTTCCAATTTTTCGATGTAAATCTCTTGACCTACTTCAACTTTTACTTGCTTACCGCCTGTTTCAATTATAGCGTACATTTTAGCACCCCCTCTTTAAATTTTTAAGACTCGCCAAGTTTTGGTAACTTAAAGATAAGTTTTTAAAACCAAGTATGTGCGGTATGCGTTATTCATACGAAAGTATTATACACAAAGACCCACCCTTTGTCAACAAAAACCTTCCATAACTCACGTAATTTACCAGATAAAAAACAAAATATTAAATTATCATAAATCGACTTAACATTTTTATGGTAAAATAGACGTTGAAGGAGTGATTCATATGTATTGGTATCATTATACTTTGATAATTTTAGGTATCTTAATTATACTCTATTTTTACCTAAGTTATCACTTTTATCGTAAATTATTAATTCGCTTTAATAAACGAGCAAAACAACTAGTTGATTATAATAGTGATTTTTATCAAGGCTCATACGATTGGTTCGCAAAAATCCCCAAAGAAGACGTCTTTATACGTTCATACGACAACTTAAAACTTCATGGCATTTATATTCCCTCTCATGACAAAAACTCCTCCAACCTCGCTATTGTGATTCATGGTTATCAATCACAAGCAACTGATATGATTATTATAGCCAAACTTTATTCTGATTTAGGTTTTAAAGTTTTAATGATCGACTTAAGAGGACACGGTGAATCGGAAGGTAAATTTACTTCAATGGGTCATTATGAGAAATATGACTTAAAAAAATGGCTTAACTTCTCTCTACGAAATTACGGAGCTAATTCAAACATTTTATTACACGGCGTTTCTATGGGCGCAGCTATGAGCATGCTGGTAACTGAACTAAATATTAAAAATAACCTTAAGTATTTAGTCCTTGATTCTGGCTTTACCATCTTTTCAAAAAGCTTAGCTTATAGTATAAAAAATAAGTTATTAAAATTTTTTTTACCAGGTATATCAATTTTCACATATATGTTTCATCGTTATACTTTAAAGGGTATTGCGCCAATCAAGTCTATTAAAAGATCAAACATACCTTTCTTAATAATTCATGGCGATCAAGACCGTTTAGTCCCGCTTTCAATGGCTCAAGAACTTTACGATTCTTCGCCAACAAGCAACAAAGATCTCTTAATAATTGAAAATGCTCCTCATGCTAAAGCCTTTGAAATCAACAAAGGTCTCGTAACTAAAACCATTATTGCCGATATATCAGACATCTTTAATATCAAAAAATCTTTCATTAAAAACTACGATCAAAACTAACAGGTCAGAAACTGACCTGTTTTATTTTACCTTTTAATATATACTCTTGCCTCATAAGGTTTCATGACATTATCCATAAACTCATGATAATTACATAAAAGCAACTCTTCTTTAAAAAAATCGTAATCTTTGATTTTCAATACTTTTTTACTGAAGTTACAAATCACATAAAGTTCTTGATTATTAAGACATCTTCGATAAGCATACAACTTCTTATTTTTATAATCAATATCTTGATAATCACCATAAACAATTATTTCTTCATCATGTCTAAGTTTGATAATAGTTTTGTAATAATCTAGGATACTGTTTTCTTGTTGCTGATTAGATAAGACATTGACAGTTCGATAGTTTTCATTAACTTCAATCCAAGGACTTACTTTAGAAAAGCCTGCATATTTAGTGTTGTCCCACTGAAAAGGAGTTCTTGCATTATCCCTCGACATATGTTTTATTTTCTTCATCATTCGCTTATGGCTTAACAATAATTTTTTCCCTAATCTATAAATATTATGAGTTTCAATATCTTTGTATTGAGTTAAATTTTCAAAGCTTGAATTCGCCATGCCAATTTCTTGTCCTTGATAAATAAACGGTGTTCCTTGTTGAAAGTAAATCATTGTTGCCAGCATCGTCGCTGACTCATAATAAAATCTTAAATCGCCAAACCTATTGATGCTTCTTGATTGATCATGATTTTCCAAGTACAAAGTATTCCAACCATTAAGTTCTCTTTGCCATTTAGATAATGGCTTTTTCATATTAAAAGGTTTAAACTTCTTAATAAACCATTTAACGACATGATTATCCGCGGCCATATGATCAAACTGAAAAACCATATTCAATTCTTTTCTTTCCGGATTAACCAAATCGCTTGCAGTCTTGGGATTGACAAAAACAGTTTCTCCTACTGTAAAACAATCATATTTAGCGAAAACATCTTCATATAATTCTTTAAGATAAACATGCAAATTGGAGTTATTAAAATAATGCTCACTACCTTTAAGTATCAAACGAAATTTCCCATTTGGATGCTCATTGTTTTTTGCGATTAAATTAATAACATCGCATCTAAAACCATCGACTCCTAAATCAAGCCAGAATTTAATCATTTCCTTGATATCATTTCTTACCAATTCATTATCCCAATTTAAATCAGGTTGACCTTTCGCAAACAAGTGAAGATAATATTCGTCTCTTGTTTTTGAATAAGACCAAGCTTCACCTCCGAAAAATGATGTCCAATTCCTTTTTTCTTTTTCCCAGTGATAATAATCGGTATATTTACCCTTTTTTGCTTTCGATAATTTAAACCAAGGATGTTCACTTGAAGTATGGTTTATAACCAAATCCATAACTAATTTAATATTTACCTCATGCAATTTCTTAATTAACTCCAACATATCTTTCATCGAACCGAATTCTGGATTGATTGCTTGATAATCAGAGATATCATAACCATTATCTTCCATAGGTGATTTATAAACAGGAGATAACCAAACTATATCAATTCCTAATTCCGTTAAATAAGAAATTTTCTTAATAATTCCTTGAATATCCCCCAAACCATCATTATCACTATCAAAAAAACTTCTCGGATAGATTTGATAAACTACCCCTTCTTTATACCAAGCTTTTTCCATATTTAATCACCTCAGATTCTATATTCTATTATATCAAAAGAAATTAAATTAAAATTAAGACAAATAAAAAAAGCCAACTTTAATTGGCTTTAACTATATATGGCGACCCGAAAGGGACTCGAACCCCCGACCTCTAGCTCCGGAAGCTATTGCTCTATCCAACTGAGCTATCGGGCCATAAACAAAATCATGGCGACCCGGAAGGGATTCGAACCCCCGACCGACGGCTTAGGAAGCCGCTGCTCTGTCCTGCTGAGCTACCGGGTCTTTTAAAAAAAGAAAAAGTCAGTAACCTGACTCTAGAATTATTTTAATAATGGCGACTCGGAAGGGATTCGAACCCCCGACCGACGGCTTAGAAGGCCGTTGCTCTATCCTGCTGAGCTACCGAGTCACACGCATTAAATATTATAATATGATAGGGTCAGTTTGTAAAGAAAAAAGTTTATATTTTTTTGATTAAAGCATCTAAATTTTCATTCAACTTGCAATAAAAATATAATTACTTTGTCTGCTTGATTTTTCTTTCAATCGCTTTTTTAACGTTTGCTGGAACAAATGGGGCTACATCCCCGCCAAAAAGCGCTAATTCTCTCACAGATGAAGATGAAAGAAAAGAGTACTTGCCTTGCGTCATCAAAAAAACAGTATCAATATCCGGACTAATTTCATGATTAAAATTAGTCATTTGGAATTCATAATCATAATCTGTAACTGCTCTTAAACCCCTGACGA
>JAVVFA010000111.1:0-4252 GCA_032251215.1 Candidatus Izemoplasmatales bacterium | reverse complement strand
GATGATAAACCTTCTAGGCTTATGTCAGAAGGCAAAAAAATTAGTTTCAGGAGAAATGTTTTCTCTAGAAAAAATTAAAAAACAAGAAGCAAAACTTGTGTTCTTAGCAAGTGATGCTGGGCCTAATACCAGTAAAAGAGTTAGAGACAAATCAGCTTTTTACACTGTTGAGATAATCGATAGTTTAGATACTGACGAATTAAGTATGGCGATCGGCAAAAATAACCGCAAGGTTATCGCGATAATTGACAAAGGTTTTGCTGAAAAAATGAAGACGTTATAATATTCAAAAAGAAGAGGTGGTCATATGTCAAAATATATTGCCAAGAAAAAAATTAATAAAAACCGAGAAGATTTTGTTGAAAAAGAGAATAATCTAATCAACAAAAAGAAAAAGAATTCACAACCAGATAAAACCGAGGTTATTTATAAACCAGGAATGACTGTTTTACAGTTAGCTGAGGAAATGAATAAGCCGGTTACAGAAATCATTAAGAAATTAATGTTTTTACGTGTTATGGCAACTCAAAACCAAGAAATTAATCGCGAAAACGCTGAATTATTAGCGATAGAGTATAATTTAGAGTTTAAAGATGAGGTCATTACCGATGTTACAAGATTTGATGAAATGGAAGAAATTGATGATCCAAAAGATCTAGTATCTCGTCCGTCTGTAGTAACAATCATGGGTCACGTTGACCACGGTAAGACAACACTTTTAGATAATATCAGAAATGCTCGTGTAGTTGATACCGAAGCTGGTGGTATCACTCAACATATCGGTGCTTACCAAGTAGAAAAGAATGGACAAAAGATTACTTTCATCGATACACCTGGACATGCGGCATTTACAGAAATGCGTGCTAGAGGAGCAAAGATCACTGATATCGTCGTTTTAGTAGTTGCGGCTGATGATGGAGTTATGCCACAAACAAGAGAAGCTATCGACCATGCTAAGGCATCAAAATGCGCGATTATCGTCGCTGTCAATAAAATGGATAAAGTCGGAGCTAATCCTGATCGAGTAAAACAAGAATTAGCAGATCTGGGACTTTTACCGGATGATTGGGGCGGTGAAACACCATATTGTTTAATCTCAGCGTTGAAAGGTACTGGTGTTGATAATTTATTGGATACAATTCAATTAGTAGCGGAAATGTTAGAACTTAAAGCTAATCCTAAAAGAAATGCCAACGGTACAGTTATCGAAGCTAAACTTGATAAAGGTAGAGGTCCAGTGGCGACTATCTTAGTTGATAACGGAACTTTAAAAGTTTCTGATAATTTCGTAGTTGGTTCAACTTATGGTAAAGTTAGAGCAATGACCGATGACTTAGGTAAACAAATTTCAAAAGCATCACCAGGTCAAGCGGTTGAAATCATCGGCTTAGCTGATGTTCCAAGTGCTGGGGATCCATTTATGGTTTTCGCTGATGAAAAGACAGTTAGAGATATTGCTAATGAAAGAGCGATAAGACAATTTGATAAACAACATTCAAATAAAGAAGCTATATCATTAGAAGATTTCTTTAATAGAGCTGAAGGCAAACTTAAAGAACTAAAACTTATCATTAAAGCTGACGTACAAGGTTCAATCGAAGCGTTTAAAGGTTCTATCAACAAAATTAACGTTGAAGGAACTTCAATCGACATCGTTAGAACTGGTGTTGGCGCAATTACTGATACAGATGTTTTGCTAGCAGAAGCTTCAGAAGCCGTCATCATTGGTTTTGGTGTTGGAACACCAAGTACAGTTCGTGATTTAGCGCAAGAAAAATCTGTGGAAATAAGAACTTATAGAGTAATTTATAAAGCTCTTGATGATATTGAAGCTGCGATGAAAGGTTTATTAGATCCAGTCTTTGAACAGAGTGTTATCGGCGAAGCTGAAGTTAGAGAAACTTATAACGTTTCCAGAATTGGTACCATCGCAGGTTGTATGGTTACCGATGGTGTGATTCGTAAGAATTCAATCGTTAAGCTAGTTAGAGACGGAAAAATTATATTTGAAGGTAAATTAGGTTCACTTAAACGCTTCAAAGACGATGTTAAAGAAGTTAAACAAGGTTATGACTGCGGATTAACTTTAGAAAACTATAATGACCTTAAAATTGGAGATATAATCGAAGTTTATATGATGAAAGAGGTGGAATAAATGGCAAATGTTAGTCATTTAGAAACTAATGTTCAAAGAGTAGTAACTGAAATCTTAAGAGACGAAGTGAAGGATGATTTAGGTTTCATCACCATCACTGGTGTTAAAATCACTAATGAATTGTCTTATATGTATGTGTACTATACCGTTTACGGTAAAGAAGAAGAATTAGAAAAAACTGCTCAAACTCTAGAAAGAGCTAATGGTTTTATTAAAAACCAAATTGCTCAAAGAGTTAAAATGAGGAAGGTGCCGGTTTTAATTTTTAAGTATGACGAATCTTACAATAAAGGCAGAAAAATTGATAATTTAATCAAGAATATTAAATAATCATTAAGACTGTAAGAGACATTTGAATCTTACAGTTTTTCTTTTAATTGCAAGTGATATAAGTTTTTGATATAATTTGTATAGTATGAATGAAAAGATAAGAAATAAGTTAAAATCTTTACCTGATAAACCAGGGACTTATCAAATGTTAGATAAGTCAGGTAAAATTATATATGTGGGAAAAGCCAAGAACTTAAAAAAGCGAGTGAGTTCTTATTTTGTTGGTGCTCATGATGACAAAACGACAAGATTAGTTAAAGATATCGATGACTTAACTTTTATTATTACAAAAACTGAAAAAGAAGCTTTCTTACTTGAGTTAGCACAGATTAAAAAACATTTGCCAAAATATAATATAAAATTAACAAGCGATAGCACCTATCCTTATATAGAAGTTACTGATGAAAGGCATCCTATCATTAGAATTACAAGGGATGTTAAGGGGAAAAAAGGAAATATCTTCGGACCATACCCTAATGCTTTTTATGCTTCAGAAACAGTCAAGTTGTTAGATACAATTTTCCCTTTTAAAAAGTGTTCTAAATTTCCTAAAAGAGTTTGTTTGTACTATCATATCAAACAATGTCTTGGACCTTGTGAATTTGAAGTAACAGAAGATACTTATAAAGAACTGATAAAAAAAGTTCGCAGTTTCTTATCGGGAAATACCAAAGATTTTATTGATGATTATACAAGCAAAATGAATTATCATTCCAGTCGTCTTGAATTTGAAAAGGCAAAAGAATATAAAGATATCATCACCGCAATCAATAAAACAACTGAGCAGCAACAAGTTATGTTCAATGATAATCTTGACCGTGATATCATCAATTTTGTTACTTACGATAACTATATTTCCATTAATATTCTTTTCATGAGAAATGGAAAATTGTTATTTTCTAAATCAAAAATATTCTCATATTATGGTGTTGTTGAAGATGTATTATTGACATATCTAGCTCAGTTCTATGAACAAAATCCTTTACCTAAAGAACTGATATTGCCGTACGGTTATAGTTATGATTTGTTCCCGGAAATCTTAGGGAATATCATCTTCACTCCACAAAGAGGCAGAAAGGTAAGATTACTGGAAATCGCCTTAGAGAACGCTTCTTCACATATGAATAATAATTTAAACGTCTTTTTGAATAAAGAAAAAAAGACGATAGGGGCATTGACTGAATTAGAAAATATTTTAAACATTGACTCAATCAAACGAATTGATATCTTCGATAATTCACACACATCGGGACAGAATCTCGTTTCAGCAATGGTTGTCTTTACCAACGGTTTGCCTGATAAAAAAGAGTACCGTAAATATAAGATAAAAACGACAAATACAGCTGATGATTATCAAATGATGAAAGAGGTAATCTATCGAAGGTATTTTTCATTGTTAATGGAAGATTTGGATAAACCAGATTTAGTTATTGTCGATGGTGGTTTAATTCAATTAAGAGCTGCTAAACTTGTTTTATTTGAACTCAAGATTGAGATCCCGGTTATTGGATTAAAGAAAAATGATCGTCATAAGACAGAAGCGATTATTAATACGGATGAAATAGAAATAGCTTTAGATAAGCACGGCAATCTATATTCTTTACTTTACAGTATGCAAGAAGAAGTTCATCGCTTTGCGATCAACTTTCAAAGAAATATTGCCAGTAAATCTATCTATGGATCAATTTTAGATACCATACCTAAAGTAGGAACAACAACTAAGAATAAGTTGTTAAAGAAATATAAAACCCTTGAGAATATTAAAAA
>JAVVFA010000110.1:0-4307 GCA_032251215.1 Candidatus Izemoplasmatales bacterium | reverse complement strand
GTTGAGATCTTTTAATTAGTAAATAAAAACTATCATCAATACAATTTTTTTACAAAAAAAATGAAAACAACAATGTTAAGACGAATACAAATCATTCTAATTTCCTTTTTCATTTCTTGTCGTAACTGTGCAAACAATTCATCTGAATCTACTTTAGCTGTTCTTGTTTCTGTTTCTTCTTCTTTCTCAGCTTCAGTTTCTTCTTCAACTTTTTCCTCTTCTACAGGTTGTTCTTCCCCTTTAGGAACTTCCTCTTCTATAGGTTGTTCAGGCACAGTTTCTTCAATTTTAACTTCTTCTTCTGCCATAATTTTAACCTCGTCCTTTTGTAAAGCTTCTTCTACCATACGATATCCAAAACTTTCAATCGTTGCCATAGGATTAGCTATTCTCCTTGCGTTAACAATTCCATAACCTAAAAATTCCTTTAGCGATTTGATAAATTTGACTATTCTACCTTTGATATTAATTAATTGACTTTCTCCTTCATTAAATTCAATACTAAATCCTGGATAATAACCATGTTCAATCCTATATTTTGTATCTTCAAATTCAGGATGTTTTTTATTGAGATGTGTTTTACCATATACTCCCCAATGTCCATCTTCAGTTTGTCTTACTTCTACTGGTGGAACTGCCATACCAATAGGTTCTAAATCAGGTTCTCTTTGTATAATCCAATCATGCATTATACTTACAGTTCTTCTTGCACCCAAATTATCAATACCTGCTCCACCCTCATTTATAGCACTTGCAATCTGTTGCATACATTCTTTAGAAAACATAGAATTCTCTGCACCATCTTCTCTAGCTCTATCCATGTGAGTAGTATAAATCCAACCTTCAAGATAATATTCTCCATCTTCAGCTTGTCTTATCTGAATAGGAAATTTACATTCTGCAAAATCCACACTATCATTAGAGATTTTATTTGTTTTATTTTTGGTTGGTGTGGACATCTTTTTGATATATTAAATGACCAGAAATAGGAAAATGATGGCTACTTTGTAACCTACTTCCAGCCATCATAGTTTTCAATTATAAAGAATTAGTTATATAAATGTTTCTAAAACTTAAACATCCTCATACCAAAGTTCAAAAGTTGCACCAGCAGTACTATTTCCAGTAGCTACTGGAGTCAAAACCCTAACTTCAATATCTGTCTTTGCTGGTATTTTAAAAGGAATTTGAAATGGAAATTGATTATTCCCACCTGTAACATAAGCCCTATACTTTGTGAGCCAAGGATACAATGTACCACCATCATTAAGTCTAGTTCTAAAAGTTACTCTTGCACCTTTAGAAGTATCTGAAGAAAAACTTCCAGATAATAAATAAGCAACTTTACCTGCTGGGACTGTCCACATAGTCATCAAAGTTTGCCCATCTCCAGCAGGTATATAAACTAATTGATTAGTTCCAGCATTATTTGTGATTGTGATATTTCCAACATTAGTCAAAGAAGTTCCACTTGTTGCACCATAAGCTCTATAAATTCTTATAAAACTATTTGTTGTTGTTACTTGAGTAAGTCCATTCATTGTTACAGTTTCTGTAATCTCTAAGAAATTTGCATCTAAACCAATAAGTGTCATTGTTAAAAATCCAGTGCCACCGACACCATCTTGAGCAGAGCTACTTGTAACCTGTAATTGTTCAGCACTTGTTAAATATGTATAATTAGCATTAGTTCCTTCCCATATAATACTTGGAGTATTTGCTGCAACACTTGTTCTAGTTCCAAATTTTAATAAAGCCGTATGTCCTAGTATATCTCCCTCAGCAATACCATATAAATAATTAAATGAGTTTACTCTTAATAATCCACCTAAATCTGTTTTCACATTTTGGAACATACCATTATCATCTTCACCAGTTAATACTGATTTAACAAGTTCAGCATCATCTTCATCAACTATATTATCTTGTATTCTATGTGAAGAAGATTTTATTCCATTTTTCTTTAATATTGTTTGTAAATGAAACTCTGTCTGTGCAACACCACTATTAGTATATTTCACTTTATAATATCTAAATACTGGACTAAAACTGTATATTTTTGTTACACCATTATCTATATAAGTATATTTATCTGTAACATACCAATCTGTTCCATTAGGACTAAAATATATTTCTAATCCATCTGTCGCACTTGGAACATCAGAATATATACCAACAAATAAAACACCATAATCAAGTATATCACCACTTGTACCTTCAAATACTGCATCAATACCTAATGGCGTACTTGTAGTATTTTTAGTACATACAATACCATCATATACTTCCGTTGTTCCGTTGCTAAATTGGATAGGCACAGGATTTGTAACCTCAGCTTTGGTTGCTGCATCTTTACCAGCTATTATAGTTACCATTAATAACCACTCTCAATATCTGAAGGAAATACAGAATAATCTAATTCATCTTCCTTTTCTTCTTTTTCATAAATACCTAAAATTTCGTTATCTTCCCCTAAGAAACTTCTAACACCAATAGGTAACTCATCTCTATTTGATACTATACAACAATAACAAACATTTGCATAATCATAATAAACATACATCAAACCATCTTCAGAATTTATATACCAATTAAGAACTCCTCTTGCTTGTCCTTTTGCATGAGCAGATAACTCTTTAGCCAATCTATTAGGTTTTATTAGATAAACCATCTAAAATCCACCTTGATTGCTACCTTTTGCATTATTTGTACTTTCTGTTTGTTTCTGTTCAGCTTTATTTTGTTGTGATTTATTAGGTATTACTTGATTATCTTTCATAAAAGTTTGATTTAACATAGAATTCTTTTCCATAGGTGACATCATAACATCATCAGGCATATCTTCAATATCTGATGTACTAACTTCTCTTGAATTGCCACTAATCAAACTTAAATAACTATCTAACTTAATCCTTTTCTTATAATTATTCCTCAATCCATTATTAGCTTGTAAAATGAATGATATATTTTGATTTGCTGCTTGTGCTTCTCTAACTTCATCAATTTTATAAGGTTTCTTGAATCTAATACTAAATCCTAAATCATTGAATAATTGACTATTTAAATCCATTTCAATAACTCTTTGGTCAGCTTCAACACCACTCCAATATCCAGAATCTGCTAAACCACCAGCATCACTAGCACCACCTTTAGCTTGATAATCACCCATTCTTGATAAAGGCACATTCAAAGCATTGGCAATATTTGATTTAATATGCATAAATAAATTTTCATATTCCATATCTTTTAGATTATCTTCTAAATCTTTAACATCAACATTACCTGTAAGTAACATGTGTCCATGCCTATTTTCTAGAATACCATTATTCATTAATTCAGATTTTAACCATTTAAAATTCTCACTTGTATTAACTTCTTCAGGCATTATAATCATTTTACCTGTTACAGCACCATTTCTAAAATAACTAAGCATATTCTCTTTTATTGCCCATACTAATATCATCTCATAAGTTAATGACATTATAGGAGTAAATCCATCTACTTTTCCATCAATATCCATAAATCTTGTATGGATTATTTCCTCTGGTGAAAAATCCTCTGTGTGTGTTGAAAATATCTGAACATATTTTTTAATTTCATATAAATCATGTTCTATAACAACTGTACTAGATGGTAAATAATCAACAACTCTAACTGTTCTTAAATCTTCATCCATTGCTCTAAGAAATAATTTGTTTGTAAGGTAATCAGCTTCTCTGGTTTGAATATTTCCGAGGGTGGTCTTTGCAATTCGAGAGGAGATTTGCTTAATTTGTTCCAAATAGGCTTGTTTATTAGAACTTCTTTGATTTAAAGCTGTACCTTTCCAGAGAAACCCACTACCTGTAATTAATCTATCATATTGATAACTCTTTAATCTCTTGTATAATTGATTACCATCCCAAAACTTCTTTGCTTGAAGATATTTATTCCTCCCTAAAGGACTACCATCAATATCATAAAATTCAACTTCAGTAATAGTGTCATTTACTCTTATTGTTACTGGAGCACATAGTTCAGGTCTTGTCTTAAACCAATTCACAAAGTTTTGTTTCCGTAAATCATACATACCAACACTAACTGCACCATTTCTTTTAACAAAAGGAACCTCATTAAACATAGGTCTATGTTTCTTTTCCTTAGAACCTGTAAAAAATTTACTTAATCCAGTTAGTGCCATTATTCATCCTCATTTATATTTATCTGATGACTGAATCCTCAACGTGGTTTTGGGAAAACGCCCCATTCGCCGATAAACTGGTCTACCCTTGGCGACTACTTGGCATGATAGCCCTCTTTATCCTGCC
>JAVVFA010000109.1:0-4352 GCA_032251215.1 Candidatus Izemoplasmatales bacterium | reverse complement strand
GTTTTGATTATTTCTTTATCTTCGACAATTTCGCCATCATAGATTCTGATTTTTCTAGTCGCATGATGTTCAACTTGTGAGAAGTCATGCGTAACCATAATAACTAATTTATCTTTCGAAATATCAGCTAAAAGCTTGATGATTTGCTTAGCTGATTCTGAATCTAGATTACCAGTTGGTTCGTCAGCCGCGATGATTGGACAATCTTTAGCTAAAGCTCTAGCAATAACTACTCGTTGTTTTTGTCCACCACTTAGTTTAGTAGCTTTGTGTTTAATATGATCTTCTAAACCGACTTTTCTAATCAATTCTAAAGCTCTTTCTCTAATTTTTTCTTTGGGATATCCCGATAATAAAAGCGGAGCTTCAACGTTTTGAAGTACGGTGTATGAATCAATTAGATTATAATCTTGAAAAACGAAAGCAACATATTTTTTTCGGTAGTTTTCCATATCGCTGACAGAGTAATAAGATGTCTCTTCGCCGTTAACATACATTTCACCATCTTCATAAGTGTCAATTCCGGTGACCACATTTAAAAGTGTGGTTTTACCAGAACCACTTTCGCCTACTACTGCGACAAATTCATTGACATTCAATTCTAAGTTTACACGCCTTAAACCTAAGGCGATAACATCGTTAGAATTGTAAAACTTTGATACATTCACTAACTTGATCATCTTTAAATTTCCTCCTGCATAATATCTTAAATATTATATCATAAAAAAGAACTCACACAATTGAATTTCATATATTATATCAATGCTTATTTGTTTATTGCACTTATGTAATATAAAACAGTTTTGACAAAACTGTGTCAAAACTGTTTAGTTTAAATTTTCGTAAACTTCAGTTTGGTTTTTACCTTTAGCTTTAGCTTGGTAAAGAGCTTGATCGGCAAAGTCCATAAATAATGCGTATGTTGTTTTCTTTTGAGGAACTTTTGCAATGATGCCTACGCTCACAGTCAAGTAATGATTTACGATTGATTTTTCATGTTTTATCTTTTTTTCTTTTAACGATTTAGCGATGAATTTTGAAATATTTCTCGCTTCTTCCAAATCACAATCATTAATTACGATAACAAATTCATCGCCACCAAAACGGGCTACTAATCCTTCTTTATTTTCGATTGATTTTTCTAGGATTTCCGCTAATTTAATTAAAGCTTCGTCACCTATTAAATGTCCATAAAAATCATTATATTCTTTAAAGTTATCAATATCGATAATCATCATTGTAACTTTTGATTTATTTTTATACGCTTTGGCGAAAAGGTCTTGAGCGAAAGAATCTAATTTTATCCGATTAGCGATTCTTGTCAATCCGTCCATATTGCTTAAAACTTTGACTTCTTGATTTATTTTTTGTAATTCTTTTGTTACCCTTTCTAAAGTTTCGGTTTTCTCTCTTAATTGCTTATTAATTTCTTGGTAATTTTTACTTTCTTTAATTTCATCCCAAGTTTTAACTTGGAAATCAATGCTTTTTAAACGATGTTCTTTTTCTTGAGATTCTTTTTCCTCTCTTGATTTAAGACTCCGGTTATTATATTCAAAAGCGGCTTTAAAATCATTTAGCGCTTCATAAATTTTAGAGAAAAGTTGATAGATATTAATCATAAGTATTTGGTCTTGAAGTCCATCAGTCAAATCTTTTGCTCGATTTAAGTAATTTAAAGCCCCGAGAAAATTCCTTTGTTTATATTCCATATCAGCGAAATCTTTATAAAGTCTTGCTTGTGAAATGGTTTCGTTAGTTTTTTTATAGACGCTCATTGCTTCTTCAAAAAACGACTTTGCTTTATCATATTCACTTACTTCTGAGTGAATCAAACCTAAGTGTCTTAGAGAGAATCCTTCAATTATTTGATTGTTAATTTCTCTGGCAATACATTTGCTTTTTTCGAGATAATATATTGCAGCTTGATAATTCTTTGTTTCATAATCAACTATACCAATATTAGCAGTAGCATACATGCCCACTCTTGCAAAATTATTCTTATCACTAATATCTAAACAACGGCTATATGCTTCAAGCGCTTGTTCATAATCACCTAATTCGCGATATATTTCACCGATGTTATTAAAAATCATCGCTTGGGACTCAAAACGATTGTTCTCTTCACAAGCACTTAAAGCCATGCGGTAATAATAGAAAGATAAATCATAAAGTTTCAAGTATAAATGAGCATTTCCTAAAGTGGTAAAAATCATTGATTGTGCATAAGTGTCTTTATTGATATCACTAAGTTTAAGTGATTCTCTTAACATATTAATTGCATCATAAATTCTACCTTGACGATATAAACTTTCTCCAAGGTAAAAAAGAGAATGGATTTCTCCTTTAGAATATTGAACTTCTTGGGATAAAAGTAAAGCTTCTTCAGCTGATTTATATGCAGCTGAAGCGTCATTTGCTGACATACTTTCAGCAAAACTATTTAATTTTTCGATTTTTTCGATAGTTAAAATATTATTGTTTTGTTCTTTTGTCAAAGCTTTCAACTCCAATTTAATATATTGATTTCAAATTGATTTTAACACAGTAAGATTATTAAATAAAGAGAATATGATATTTAATAGAAAAATAAAGTTATAATTGCATAAATTAGTTTTTTTCTCATATGATAATAAAATCACAACACAAATACATATATCTGTGATATTTTCATTGATTTAATGCTTAGTACTTTAATAAATTCAATTTAAATTATATAATATTTTATATTATTAGATTAGAGTTTATTATTTTTTTTATAGTTTTCATATTTAGGGGGATTCAAATGCCAGCAAATCTTGATTTTCCAATGTATTTTAACATTACTTTCTTATCCATCTTAGGATTAGGAATGCTTTTTGGCTTTTTGAGGGGAATGAAAAAAGCACTTTATTCTTTGATAGTGACTTTAATTTTTATCATTATCTTCTTTTTCACACTAGATTTAATGGTGAATTTACTGTATGAAGTCAATATACCTTTTTTAGGGGGACTACTTAGTAACGTATATCCAAGTTTAAGTTCGGTAACAACTTTAAAAGATGCTTTGCCAATCGTTTTAGAAGATTTAGTTGGAGAAGAATTTCAAGCGAGTTTGACCAATGAAAATTTAATTGAATTCATTAATGCTTTAGCTATGTTTGTTATTAAGATTATTTATGCGATTATTTATTTCACAGTTATTCAAGTGATTTATCGCTTTATATTATTTTTAGTTAGAATTATCTTCTTTAGTAGTAAGAAAGATAAGAAAAGAAGTAAGCATCGTTTACTTGGTGGTTTATTTGGCTTGATGAGCGGAGCAGTGAGCGTGTTTGTAATGCTGATTATCTTAAGTGGAATAATTAATATTTCTGAAAGTTTATTAACAGTTACATCTAATATTCAAGAAGATTCGACTGTGAATTTAGAGTATCGACCTCGAGTGGAGTTAAATCAACCTAGTTCTTCTATTATTGAAATGGCCGAGACTTCACCGATACCAGCTGAATTTACTGAAGTAATCAATACCTTAAATGAGATGATTACAGCTTATAACAGTAATATTGTAGTCCAGTCAGCCACTTACGCAACCATTCCTAATACTGACTCTGGTACTGAAGAGGAATTGACATTATATTTATTTGATCAAATTTTATCAATAAAATACAAAGAACAAGAAATAGCTATCAGAGAAGAGTTAGCTGTTTTTGCTGATGTTGCTTCACTGGCACTTAATTCTGAATATTTGGAAACTAATAATTTAGGTGATATTACTGGAGAAGAAATTAGAGATATTTTCACTACTCTTTCTAATTCTAATCTTTTAACCGCACTTCTTCCTTTAGGGGTGGAAGTTGCGAGCGATATCTACGAAACTGAAATTACAGTACCGGTTGAAGAATTGTATGAAATTGACTGGGAAAATGAAATTATGCTTTTGGGTGAAGTAGCCGCTAATGTTTTTGACATTGTCAATGCTGCAGGAATATTTGAAGAAGGAACCGATTTAATGCAAGTCACTTTAGATGGTGATGCGGTTGAAGGTTTATTTACAGAAATTGGTGAATCCGATTTAGTCAATTTAGCAGCTTATGTAGCTATAGAACCGGTATTAGCAATGGCTGGAGAGGTTGCCCAATCTGTAATTACCGTTCCTGCAGATATTGTTTGGGAAGATGAGTTCCAAGCAATTGGCGCTCTAGCAGGAGAGATCTTTAATACCGGCATCACTGTTGGTGATTTAGAAAGCGGTGATCCAACTGTATTATTAACGACTTTATCATCTATGGACTTCACGGTTATTTTAAATTCTCAAATCATTACAAATGCGTTAATTAATATAATAAGTGGTGAAAGCATGATTGCGATTA
>JAVVFA010000108.1:0-4426 GCA_032251215.1 Candidatus Izemoplasmatales bacterium | reverse complement strand
ATTTGAAAGAATCAGCTGAAGCTTATTTAGGTGGAAAAGTAACTGAAGCAGTTATTACTGTTCCAGCGTATTTCAACGATGCTCAAAGACAAGCGACAAAAGATGCTGGTAAAATCGCTGGTTTAGAAGTTAAAAGAATTATCAACGAACCAACTGCAGCTGCTTTAGCTTACGGTATCGATAAAAAAAGCAAAGAACAAACTGTTTTAGTATATGACCTTGGCGGTGGAACGTTCGATGTTTCTATCCTCGAGTTAAGCGACGGAACATTTGAAGTAATTTCTACTAGCGGTGACAATCACCTTGGTGGAGACGACTTTGACCAAAGAGTTGTTGAATGGTTAGTTGCTGAATTTAAAAAAGAACAAAGTGTTGATTTAAGTAAAGATAAAATGGCTTATCAAAGACTTAGAGATGCTGCTGAAAAAGCCAAAAAAGAATTATCAAGCATAACTTCAAGCACAATATCTCTGCCATTCATTTCGATGAATGCAAGTGGTCCATTGCATCTTGAAAAAACTTTAACTAGAGCTAAATTCAATGAATTAACTTCTGATTTAGTTGAAAGAACAGTAGAACCAGTTAAAAGAGCTTTAAGAGATGCTAAAATGACTTCTAAAGACATTGATGAAGTTTTATTAGTTGGTGGTTCAACAAGAACCCCAGCGGTTCAAGACGCGGTTAAAAAGATTTTAGGTAAAGAACCTAATCGTTCTATTAATCCTGATGAAGTTGTGGCTATGGGCGCAGCTATTCAAGGTGGAGTTTTACAAGGTGATGTAAAAGATGTCTTGTTATTGGATGTTACACCACTTTCATTAGGTATAGAAACTCTTGGTGGTGTTTTCACTAAATTAATTGAGAGAAATACGACAATTCCTACATCTAAGTCACAAGTATTCTCAACTGCAGCTGATAATCAACCTACAGTTGATATTCACGTACTGCAAGGTGAAAGATCGATGGCAAGAGATAACAAAACTTTAGGGCATTTCCAATTGACAGATATTCCGCCAGCACCAAGAGGAATTCCTCAAATTGAAGTTAAATTTGATATTGACGCTAACGGTATTGTTAATGTATCTGCTAAAAATGTTGCTACTGGAAAAGCAAATTCTATCACAATTCAATCTGCATCAAGTCTTTCTGATGAAGAAATCGATCGTTTAGTGAAAGAAGCTGAAGAAAATGCTGAAGCTGATAAACAAAAACGTGAAGAAGTAGATTTAAGAAATGAATCTGATCAATTGATTTTCATGACAAGAAAAGCAATAACCGATCTTGGTGATAAAGTAACAGATTCAGAAAAAACAGAAGCAGAAGGGAAAATAAAAGGCTTAGAAGAAGCGTTAAAAGGTGATGATTTAGACAAAATCAAGTCTGCTAAAGATGATTTAGAAAAATCAGCACAAGCTTTATCTGAAAGGGTTTATAAAGAACAACAATCTGCACAAAATCAAGAATCACAGACTGACTCAACGAAAGAAGACGATAAAGAACAAGATGATGATGTTTTTGATGCAGACTATAAAGAAGTATAAAAACTTTAATATTTCAAATAAAAGCTTGAGGTGGTTTAATGGATAAACGTGATTACTACGAGGTGCTTGGTATTAGCAAGACTGCCTCTGATGAAGAAGTCAAAAAAGCATATCGAAAATTAGCAAAAAAATATCATCCCGATGTTTCAACTGAACAAAACGCAGAAGCTAAGTTTAAAGAAGTTCAAGAAGCTTATGATGTTTTGAGCGATCCAACAAAAAGAGGTCAGTATGATCAATTTGGTCACCAAGCTGCTAACGCAGGATTTGGCCAAGGAGGTTTTGGTGGTGCTGGTTTTGAAGGCTTCGATTTTGGCGATATTTTTAGTGCATTTTTTGGTGGCGGTCAAAGAACCACTCGGCAAACAAACAGACCTAGAAAAGGTTCAGATATTCAAAGACGAATGTCAATTACATTTGAAGAATCAATATTTGGCAAAACTGAAAAAATCAAAGTTCCAATATATGATGAATGCCATATCTGCCATGGATTAGGCGCACAGAGCAAAAAAGATATCAAAGTATGTTCACAATGTGGTGGTTCTGGTACTGTAATTATGGAACAACAGACATTGTTTGGCAGAACCCAGACAAGAACGACTTGTCCTAACTGTAAAGGAACTGGAAAAGAATTTATTAATAAATGCCCTAACTGTAATGGTGAAGGTGTTGAAAGAGTTAGCAAAGAGGTCGAAATCCATGTTCCAAAAGGTATTGAAACTGGCCAACAAATCCGCTTAGAAGGTTTTGGAAATAAAGGCGCAAGCGGTGGCCCAAACGGTGATTTGTATATCGTATTTGAAGTCAAGCCTTCAGATAAATATATTCGTGAAGGCGATGACATCATTGTTAATTTGCCGATAACATTTGCCCAAGCAGCTCTTGGTACAGAAATAAAAGTAGATACAGTATATGGAGCGGTAATGCTTAAAATTCCGCCAGGTACTCAATCCGAATCAAAGTTCAGATTAAAAGGAAAGGGTGCTCCAAATGTTAGAACTAAGCAACTTGGAGATCAACATGTCATTATTACAGTTGTTACTCCACAAAAGCTTAACAATCAACAAAGAAAAGCCTTTGAGGAACTATTGAGAGTTGAAGATGATGCAGTATCACAGAAAAATTGGTGGGATAGATTCAAATCAAATTTTAATAAATCTTAAACTATAGGTAGTCGATTTGACTACCTTTTTTATTGATTTTTTTTATAAAATATTGATTAATAAAAAAAATATAAATAATTTTTTATTTGTTGTTTACAATCAATATGCAAAGAGTTATAATATAAACATGTTATGTATAAACAAGAAATCTATAATGTAATTAAGTATAATAAGATAATACATAAACACGTTATATATAAAAGGAGGTGAGATAATGACTAACTCAGGCGAATTTGTCAGAGGTTTTACTGATTATATTATTCTTTCAATTCTATCTAAATTTGATAGTTATGGATATGAAATGTCAAAGATTATTGAATTTGTAAGCGAAAATAATATTCAATTAACCGAAGCAACTTTATATATTGCCTTAAAAAGATTATTAAATGACGGCAAAATAAATACCTATACCGGTAAAAACAAAAAAGGCATGGGTCGACGTTATTATCAAATTACTCCAAAAGGTAAAAAATCAATTAAAGATTTCCGTAAAGATTGGATAATGATTGAAAATACTCTATCATCATTAGTTGGCGGCAATTTTGAATATTATCGAGAAAGTTAAGGAAGTGAGATTATGAATATATTTGATATAGTTCCAAAACAATTTTTTAGTGTTTTATCCAGTAAAAATCATCGAGTTTATGTTTCCTGTATTCTTGAACTTTTTAAAGTTTATGAACAAGGTTCTATTTTGGGTATCGATCGCAATATTGCTAGACAATCTCTAATAGATTATTTAGATATAAATCCGCTTGAAGAAGAGTTAGAAGAAGATGACAACGAAATTAGTGAAAGCGAAGAAACGTTAATTACTAACCGTGATCGTGCTAATCAAATTTTAAGAAGATTAGAAGAATGCGAATGGATAGACATTGATGTAAATAATAATTATGAAGAGATTCTTAATTTTAGAGATTATGCCATAACAATCATAGAAGCGCTTAAAGAGATTGCTAATGATAGCTATTACGGTGAAGAAAGCGAAGCACATGAATTTAGAGGTTATATCTACACAGTATACTCACTTCTATCAAATGATCATGGCGAATATGCATTAACATTAGATCAAGTTTATAAAAATACCATCGCATTTGTTAGAGAAATTAGAAAATTAGATTCAAGACTTAAATATTATATCCGAACTATTGTCGATAATAGCGAAATTAAGGATTTAATAAACCTTTTAGTTAATTATAAAGTTGAATTAGTCGATCATGCATATCGTCGTTTAAAAACAAGCGATAATATCAATAAATATCGCATGGAAATAGTTAAAAAATTAGAAGATTATCAACAAAATCCTTTAATCATGGAAATGATTTCCAAAGAATATCTTATTAAAAATCATAATGATCCAGATATTGCAATGATTAAAGCTAATAAAAAAATTGATGATATAATCGATATCTACAACTCAATATCCTACATAATCGATGAAATTGATAATAAGAATAAAGTTTATGTCAATACTACAATTGCTAAAATTAAATTCTTGTTGTCAGATGATGAAAATGTCATTACTAAATTAAGTAAAATTCTTACATATACCGGAAATCATGTTCGTAAGAATCGCACAGCTAAAGCTTTAAATGATATCGCTCCTCTATTTAATATTAGTTCTTATCAACAACTTGCTTCAAGATCTGTCTATACGCCAAGAGGAATTTACAAACATATTGAAGCACAATACTTAGTAGAAAATAACGGCGCTCCAGACAG
>JAVVFA010000107.1:0-4430 GCA_032251215.1 Candidatus Izemoplasmatales bacterium | reverse complement strand
AACTTAACAGCGTTCAAATTTGTTTTCTTTTCTGCATATTCAATATCAAAATCTTCGGTTTCTATAATTGCTTCTAAGTACTTAATCAATTTTTGATAAGTAAATTCTTTGATTGCTTTTACCTTAAACAAGAAGAAATCTAACTTTTCTTCCTTTTGTCTTGGATTATTTAATTCCGCTATTTTTAAATAAATATTAGTCTTCTGATAGACATTTTCTAAAATCTTACTAGGTGGATAATCCCAATAATTAGCGATAATATCGCTTATATCTTCATAGATTATTCGCAATGAAGTATCATTGCTTAACTTATTAATATCACTGATTTCTGCTAAACTTTCAAAAGCTAAAAAATCTGCAATAACTTCATCTTTTATCCGGTAAACAAACGATCTAGCAACCGCATAAAGCGAGGTTTTAAAATACTTCTTAAAGTACTCTTCATCTTTAAAACAATTTATCAGCAACAAATACTGAAAGACAAACCTAATCTCATCACTAGAAAAAAACGGTTCATCATCATAGATATCAATTGGAATATTATATTTAGAAATAACTTTTGCATAAGTCAAAAACTCTTTCTTTCGGTCTACTAAAACCGTAAAATCAGAGAATTCTAAATTCCTTTTTTTACCCAAACGCAAATCATAAATTCCTTTATTATTTTCCAATCTTTTTAAAATATCTTGCGCCACTAAATGAGCTTCAGTTTCTTCTCTTGTTTGATTTGGATAATCATCTTTAATAAGATTAATATCATAGACTTTAGTTTCAAAGGCAAACTCATCATGTAATAAATAATCTTCATCATATCCGGTTTTTAAGACTTGTTCATCCTTATAATCTACTCCACCAACTTCTTTAGTCATAATCTCTTTAAAGATTTGATTAATTGCTTTTAAAACAAAGCGATTCGATCTAAAGTTTTCTTGCAAAAAAATTGCCTTACCGTTATTACCGTTTAAATAGTTTTCATAGATTCTCATAAAGTTTTTCGGATTAGCATCTCTAAACCGATAAATTGATTGTTTAACATCTCCAACCATAAAAACATTATTATTTGCTATTAAATTAATAAACCAATCTTGCAAATCATTGGTATCTTGATATTCATCAATTAAAATTTCATGAATACTATTAATATACTTTAATCTTACATCGTCAAAATCCTCAAATAACTTTATCGCAAAAAACATGATATCTTCATAAGAATATAACAACTCATCAGTTTTTATTTTATTGAATTCATCTAGATAGTCAGTAACGATTTTTAAAAGCTCATCAGATACTTGAAAAGCAGATTTCACTGAAACCAAAAGCTCATCATAACTAAAGACAAATAACTGTTCAAACTCCTTTTTAACGCCTTTTAAAACGTCTAGTATTCCAGGAGCGCTTAACTCTTTATTCTTCGGTTTAGTCGGTCTATTGAAATTGATAATTTTACTGATTATTTTATTTTCATCATCTTCATTAATAATCTCATCAACAATTGTCTTGACATTTAAAATGTATTCCTGAAATTTCTCATCAAAAGCAGAAAGTTTTTCTAGATATATTGTCCAAAACTCTTGATATTCGTCTTTTAATTTCTGAATTATCTGTTTTATATATTTTTTAGCATTAAACTCGATAAACCCTTTTTCTTGATATAAATCAGTGTAATCACAAATATACTGTTCATAATTAGGTATTTTTCTTAAAGCCTCACCAATTTTATAGACACTATCTTCTAACCAACCATCAGATTTATTAAAATAACGCTTAAATAATAATTTAAATTCTTTATCATTGTTTAAATAATATTTTTCTAGAACTTTTTTTATCGTTTCTTGTTTTCTAATCTTAATTAAAACTTGGTCATTTATCGTAATATCTTTATCTAGTCCTAATAAGTAATGATACTCAGTAACTAATCTTAAAGTAAAAGCGTCGAAGGTAGAAATAATCGCATTATCAATTTTCGGTAATTGATCAGTGAGATTTAAACTTTCAATCTCGCTGATAATCCTTGATTTCATTTCTTCTGCGGCAGCTTTGGTAAAGGTTAAGATAACTAATTTATCAATATCAATTCCGTTCTTTATTTTTGTTATTACTCTTTCTTTTAAAACACCAGTCTTACCTGAACCAGCACTGGCACTGACTAAGATGTTCCCGGTTTTATAATTGATTGCATCTAATTGGCTTTTAGTATAACCCATCTTTAATCACCGCCCAACATTTTATTCTTCGAGTAACAGATGGAACTATAGTTACAGTACTCACAAGAAATACTATTCTTACTTCTAGCATTGATATCTAAAAGAATTGGTTTAATCGCAAAATCACCTTTAACAATTCTTTTAGATGTATCAGAAATAAATTCTTCAGTTCTCAACAATACTCTTTCTAAGTCTTCACTGCTGATAAGGTTATTAGGACTCGCAATTAAGCCGCCGCCTACCTTAGTTTTCACCCCTTGAATCCTTGAAAAATCAGGATCAATTCTGCCAATAACAGCTTCTTCATCGAGAACCATCCCTCTCATCTTATAACTGTTATTTGTTAATCTATCTTCCTTAGCCAAAGAAGTCTTTTGATAAAGCATTCCTGCTGGTTTTAAATTAGGATGTGCTTTTTTAAAACTATAAAGATAAAACGGTAATTGTAACCGGTACTTTTTAGTTAAATCTTCTCTCTTAAAATCTTTATCGCTATATTTATAATTGATGATTAAGAAATATTTATATTCTTCATCAATCAAGACTTTATCAATTACACCAGTAAGTTTAAAATATTTATTAAATCCCTTATTAATCTTCTCTTCAGCTAAGACCGTTTTAAACAAAGAATTACTTTCAAACTCACTGACTATTGCTTCGATAACTTCTAAATTCTCAACAATGATTTCTTCAAATATCTCTTTTATAATTTTCTTTTTTCGGAAAATTATAACTCATAAATAATTCTTCTTTATCATAAATACCATTCTTCATCTTTAGTTCTAATGCCTTATGGATAACATTACCAATATAAGTAAAAATGTTATCTTCAAAACTATCCAACTTCAATAGATACTTAAGATAATACTGAAAAGGACATAAGGAATAACTTTCTAATTTATAGGCGGTTAAAGTATTAAATTTATCAATTAAATAAGTTAACGTTTTATCATTAATTCCTGTAAAGAAAGGAATGTATTCTTGGTATTCATGATGATATACATTATTCAATCTGTCAAGATCTGCTGTATAAATATTATAGTTGTTAAAATCATAACGTTTTTTAGTATAATCTAAATAAACTAAATTTTGTAAGTAAGTTTTAAATTTGTACTCATGTTTATACACAAAATAATTAATTTCTCGCCTTAAATTGAATCTAGCAGGTCTAGTTTCGTCAATAACTTGATTTGGATAAACTAAAATAAGATGATCGATTTGATTTAAAACATCGGTAATCATCTGTTTGTTATAGTTATTTAATTCTATCGATGTTGGGTAGTCAATTTCTTTTACTTCACTATCGATTAAATAATCGTTATCAACATATTTTTTTGGAAAAGCATCATCATAATAATTCATTAAAATATAATACTCATCTTCACGATAAACGAGGTTATTGAAACTAGTGATATTGATTGCTTCTGCATATCCTGAATCTATCAAAGATAATCTCTTTAATTCATAGATTAAAACTTCAATATCTTCAATAAACAAGACTTTTTCATAAGTATTGAATACTCTAATAATTTTATTTATGACATCATTCTTTTCTAATCCTGTTAAATAATTTAAAGCTTTCTCATAACCTGTTTCTCTTAAATGTTTAATCAAGTTTATCATTACTGGATATTCGCTTAAACTAAATCTTTTATTAATGTTGTAAGGAATTGATGAATCATGAAATAACTTACCTAAACTAACATCATTTTCAACAGTAGAATTTAAGATATTAATCTTGTTAATATCAATGCCATTCTCTAATAAATCTATAACTTTCTCATAGACAAATTTAACTTGTTCCAAATGATCAATCGCCTTATATAAAGCAACTTTATTCTCACTGACTTTGTTAGTATATATCTTTTCAACATTTTGATTAAACTTGTCAGGGACGAACAAATCATTAACTTGATAAACTTGAGAATAAACTCTTTTTTTTTCAATCAAGATATTATTTTTCAATAATGTTTTTTTAATTTCTTGAAGGTGCTTGATTTTATCTGATATATATTCTTTACTAATATCAATATAATCAAAATACTTCCTAAATCTTTCCCCCAAATAAGGTTTTATCCCAAAATTCTTACTCAAATAAAATAAGTAATTTTTATTGAATGAAAGATAAGGAAAATGCGAGTCATAAAAATCCAAGTTTAAAAAGATTGAATTATCACTTAAGTAATTCAATATTTGTAATTTATCTTGATTTGCACAAATTAAAAG
>JAVVFA010000106.1:0-4499 GCA_032251215.1 Candidatus Izemoplasmatales bacterium | reverse complement strand
TATAATTTTTTCAGAAGACCAGATATTTTTTCAGGGACTATTGCAATGAGCGGCAGCTATGATCTTAAAAGTTATTCAAAAGGATATTTAAATCCAATCAATTTTCTTGTTTCATCAAGAATATTAATCGATTCTAAGGATCTTTTAAAGGTTGAAACCTGGTTTTCATTTTCACCTTTAATGATTGATTCAGTAAAACTTTTAATTTCAGAGACAAATCCTTCACCTTCAAAAGGAATATTTAACTCTTTATTGTTAATAAAAACCTTCACAGAACGATGAAAATCAATCATTTTAATTACGCCAAATTCATAAACCAACAAAGCGTCGTTACCAAGTTTATTCTTTAAACTAGATCTTAGTGTTATTTTAGCTCCAAACTCGTCATTAATAATAACCTCGGTTTCTGAATCAACTCCAGTATCGGTAAATTCAGCATTTGCTTTTATTTCCTTAATCTTTGCTTGTCTAATGAAATTGTAAAAACTTACAGGATAAATTCCTAAATCTAGTAAACTTCCACCAGCTAATTCTTTATTCAACAATCTACCGGTTTTTGGATAATTTTCTACTAAATTATAACCGAACTCAATTTCAGCTTCTTTGAGCTTTCCTAAGATTTTACTATCGATTATCTTTTTCACATAAGTAGTAGAAGGCAAGAAATGAGTCCACATTGCTTCCATTAACAATACTTTGTTTTCTTTAGAACTATCAAACATTCTTCGATATTCTTTTTGATTAATTCCTAGAGGTTTTTCTACTAAAACGTGTTTATGATTATTCATGAATAGGATTGCCAATTCACAATGAAAATTATGCGGAACAGCAATATATACCGCATCAATCACATCGCTTTTTGCCATTTCTTCATAGCTTGAAAATGCATATTTGGTTCCATACATTTCCTTATATATTTTCGCTTGCTCCAAATTTCTAGCAGAAACAGCTGTTATTTCAGCGTTATCAACTAGTTTAATATCTCTAGCAAACTTTTGCGCTATACCTGAAGCGCCAACTATTCCGAATCTAACCATTAATAATCAACGTTATCAAATTCAACAAATATTTTTCTTCCAGTATTTAATTTTCTAATCATTTGCATATCTTCATCATTCAAACTAAAATCAAATACATTAAAATTAGCTTCAATTCTCGAAGGAGTTACACTCTTTGGAATAACGACAACCCCTCTTTCAATCAGCCATCTTATAGCTATTTGTGGAACAGTTTTATTATATTTCTTTGCAATTTCTTGTAAAGTTTCATTGTTTAACAAATCATTAATCTTACTGCTCATTAATGGTGCATAAGCTTCAAGTTGAATATTGTTTTTCTTACAAAAATCATGAAGAAAATGATTTTGTAAAGTGACATGAGTTTCTACTTGATTTACCATTGGTTTAATTTCAACATTATCTAATAAATGCTGAAGATGATGAATATTATAATTCGATACGCCAATAGCCTTTACTTTGCCTTGGTGATATAATTCTTCAAAAGCTTTATAAGTAGATAACGAATTTTCATACCCTTTGAACCAATGAATTAAATAAAGGTCAATATAATCCACTCCTAATTTTTTAATAGAATCTTCAAAAGCTTTTAGTGTAGCTTCATAGCCTTGATCGGTATTCCACAATTTTGTTGTAAGAAATATTTCTTCTCTTTTAACATTAGAGTCTTTAATTGCCTTGCCAATCATTTCTTCATTTCCATAGATAGCGGCAGTGTCGATGTGTCTGTATCCCACTTTTAAAGCTGCTAAAACTGCTTCATACGCTTCTTCAGGCTTTGATCTCCAAGTTCCCAAGCCAATAATAGGCATTTCATAATTATTGTTTAATTTAACTTTCATCAATTTAATCATCTCCTCTTTCATATTAATTATAACAAAAAATCATCCATAACAAAAATAAAAAGAATTTTTATTATCCTAAAGTATTATTTTAAAAGAAAGGAGTAATATATGAAAAAATTAATTTTTAGCATGTTTTTGTTTTTAAGTTTTTTATTGATTTTTATAATAAAAGTTGCTGCATATTCACCGCATTACTTACCAGGAGGTAAAAATTATATCTCATCTGACAATGCCATCGAAGTTAGTGATATTGTTAGTTCCATCAATCCATTTTTGGTCAAATCATATACTGATTATACTTTTTCTGTTTCGAGAGATTACGTTGATGGGGCTCCATTTAATCTTAATGTGTATTTTTATGATAATGACAGATATATCTCCGAAGTGAGTGCGGATGATTTTACGATGTCGTTTGATATTACACTCAATGTTTACTATTTTACTTTTAAAACTCCGGCTGAATCTAATTATCTAGAATTTGATTTTAATGACAATGGAACTTATGTTTCAGGAACCGAACTTATTAATGTTCAATTAGAAGAAGGTTTAGTAGCAACTGCTTATGAGCCATATATCCAGGGAGATATCATCGATACTTCATCACCATACTTTATCGGTTCAAATTCGATTATTTCTTATTATGATCAACCGATAACAGTTGCTGAGATTCAAAGTTCTCTTAGCGCTTATGATGATATTGATGGTGATTTAAGTGCAAATATTATGGTTGTTCAAGACAACTATACGGCTAATATAGGCTTATTAGGGACTTACTCAGTAATATTTTCAGTTACTGACAACAGTATGAATTCAACAGAAATGACAGTAAATGTACAGTTAGTCGATATTTTAGCTCCAGTATTTTCCAATGTCAGTACAATAACAGCAGTCTATCCTAACACCTACACAGTTCAAGAAATTATCTCAATGCTTTCTGCGAGCGATAATTATGATGCAGACGTATCGCATTTAATTTCTTTAGTGAAAGATAATTACACTATAAATTCAAATATAGTCGGAACTTATCAAATGGATTTTCAAGTTACAGATTCAAGTGGTAATACCAGTTATTATACACAAGATATTAGTGTTGTTGATGTAGAAGGACCGGTCATAAGCGGAAACGAAACTATAAATATTGGCTATAATTACCAATTAACGTCTGCAATTGTAATGGAAGGTTTAAGTGTGATTGATAACTATGATGATCAGTTGACTTTGAATATCGTCTTAGAAAGTGACAACTACACAATCAATTACAATAAATTAGGACAATATTCGATGCAATTTTCCGTAACCGACTCATCAGGAAATAAAACTTACAAAACAATAAATATTGCGGTTGTTGACGAAATAGGTCCCGTTGTATATTTCGATAGTTCAATAATCCAAGTTTATTCAGATACAGTACTTAGTCTTCCAGACTTCGCTCAACTTTTAGTCAAAACTAACGAACTTAATCAGGGTGAGGATTATTATATAACCATAAAATATGACAATTATACGAATCACGCCCAAAATCCAGGCACTTATCATTTGTCACTTGATTTTGAAGACAGCAAAGGCGATGTTCTTACCAAAGAATTTCAAATTAGAGTTATAGATAGAGGATACGACTATATCTTTGTCCAAGACCATGTAGAAGATAAAGTTCAAGAAAGTTTTTGGCAACAAAATATGCTTTACACTATTGGTGGATTGGGTTTTATAACAGCGAGTTCTTTAGGGGTAATAGTTTTTAGTTTAATTAAAAAAAGAAGTTTATTCAGTATCTTTAAAAAATGGTAATTTGTAGTTTATATTTCTTGATAATCTCCTTTTAAACAATTGACAAGAGTATAAAGTTAAGGTATTATTATCTTACTGTAAGGACGGAGATTATCATGAAAAAAATTATCCTTTTACCGATTCTATTATTAACAATATTTCTTTTTGTAGCTACTTTTATTGATGTAAAAACACCATCAAAATTACCGGATGGTAAAAATTATATCGATAGCAATAACGTCTATAAAGCAGAAAGATTTGTTTATGTGGACGAACCCTTTTTAGTTAAAGAAAATACTAAATACACATTTTCGATTTCTAGAGCATATGTTGATGGGGCTCCGTTTGAAGCAATAATAGAATTTTATGAAGATGCCAGATTGATTAACGTATACTCCAAAGATGATTGGACAATGTCTTTTGATATACCTACCAACACTTATTATTTCACTTTTACGACACCATTAAAAACAAATTATATTGATCTTAGATTTGTTGATAACGGAGATTATGTCACTGGTGATGAATTAGTAGATGTTCAATTAGAAGAAGGGGAAGTTTTCACAGAATACGAACCTTATGTTAACCCCAAATTTTATGAATCAACGTTATTTATAATTATTTTTGGAAGCGTAATAGCGATAGGAACTTTAGGTGGGTTTTACTGGCATTTCATGACTAAAAACTCTAAACCAAAAACTAAGCGTAAATAACATTATAACATTTATGTGAAAATTGATTTATAAATACAAATTGAAGCGAATATAGACGTTTAAGGAACCTTTAAATAAGGTTTCTTTTTTTCATAGAAACTATGTAAAATCTCTCATCTTAATAAATATTAATATTGGAAAATCTATAGTTAAATGTT
>JAVVFA010000105.1:0-4582 GCA_032251215.1 Candidatus Izemoplasmatales bacterium | reverse complement strand
AAAAGCAACTTTGAAAAATCTCTTGGATTTTGATGAAGGAAGTTCATATTTAGGTGAAGTTGCACTAATTGGTTTTAATTCACCAATATCACAAGCCAATATTCTTTTCTTTAATACACTATTCGATGAAAATGCATCTTGCCATTTGGCGCTCGGTAGAGCATATCCTATGAATGTCAAAGGTGGAACAGAAATGGATATTAAAGATTTAGAAAAACTAGGTTATAATAATTCTATGTCACATTCCGATTTTATGTTTGGAAGTGAAGACATGAATATTGTTGGAATTACCAAAGATGGTAAGAAAGTACAAATATTTAAAAACGGGAATTTTGTTATATAACACTAAAGGTCGCTATAAATAGCGATCTTTTTTTTATAAATGTTTATTTTCTCTTTAAGCTTACTTAAATACAACATTTTAACATTTTTGAATATATTATTGACATCTAATAAGTTTTTTTCTATAATGTTTTAATAAGGACGGATGAGATGAAACTAGAAAAAATCGCATATAATGTTTACTACATGACCAATATTTCGTTTTCTATTTACGAGAACAATATCAAGATTTATGAAACTAACCACTTGTTACTACCTGAGATATTTGTTAGCGAAATTGAGAGTGAAAAACAAGCCATAATTGAAAATCATAAAGATAATAAAATCGTGAGAATTCAAAACAATTGTGGTTTTACTTTTATCTGTCTTTTTTTATATCAAAAGAATGTTGTTTTTGGTCCATTTTTAATTAATGATGACTACGAAAATTTTATCGATGAAATTATTTTTAAGTATCATCTTATCAATGAAGAAGCGCAAATGGTTGAAAATTATTACAATAGCATGAAAATATTATCAGAATTCCAACAGACTTTCATAGTTAATATTCTTCATGGTTTAGAAGTTTTAGACCTAGAAAAAATGAAAATATATAATATTCAAGTTAAAAAGTTTACAAACAGTTCAAACCATAAACAAGTCAACGATTATACACTAAAACAAATTGAAAGTAGCCATGAAGTTGAAGAAATGTTGCTTTCTATTGTTAGAAACGGTGATATTGATGTTGCCAAGAGTTTTGATTTTCAAAACATATCAAATCAACACCTAATTTATAAGAATAATTCATTTACTAATATGAAAACCAATCTGATGATTTTTGATGCTTTGTGCAATAGAGAAGCGATAAAAGCTGGTGTAGATCCGTTGCTGGCAAATAAGATTTCCAACAATATAAAGTTCTATATAAATAAAATTAGCCTATCAAGCGAATTAAAGTTTGTTGCTCAAAAAATACTAACCACTTACGCTAAAGCAGTAAAAGACTATACTTTACTAAACTACAGTAGTAATATCAAAAAAATCATTTTATATATCAGAAAAAATCTAACTTACAAAATCTCTCTCGATGATATCGCAATAGACTTGTTTATTACTAAAGAACACCTTTCAAGATTATTTAAAAAAGAGATGGGCATTACTATATCCGAATATATCATAAAAGCAAAGATACAAGAAGCAAAAAAATTGTTAAAACAAACTGATTATAACATCCTAGATATCGCTGTATTACTCAATTTCGCCAATAGTTCCCATTTTTCAAACTCATTTAAGAAAATCACTGGTTTATCACCAAGTGATTATCGTAAAAACCCTAATGATTAATCATAGGGTTTTTTTATACTTAAAAAATGATACAATAATATATAAAATAATAATTGTGAGGTGATCTACAGATGAAAAAAACATTAAGAACTATTGGTATTGTTGTTTCAGTAATATTAGTTATAATTTTTGCGATTGATTATTTTCTAGGTACAAACTACATTAATAAATTAATGGATAGAGAAGCTCCAATTATAAATGTGAATCAATTGCCTAATCAACATTTGCTTGGAAGAGATTTTGATTATAGCATTATAACTTGTGAAGATAACTATGATGATTTTTGTAAAGTCAATATAGCAGAGGAATTTGACACTTCAACACTTGGCACGCAAACAATTACTTTAACCGCTGTTGATGAAGCAGGTAATCAAACGATATATGAATATACGATAATTATTTTAGAAAATGTTGATGGTTCAATGTATATTCCTATTGGGTACTATGATTCAATCGACGGATTAACTGGTGAAGCATTAAAATCTGCGCTTAATGACATAATCACGGGTCACATTGAATTTCCTTATACAGATGAAGAAACTGATGTTTGGGATTTATTGATGTTAGCTGATGAAGATCCTGAAAATTCTGACAATGTAATTATGTTTTATTCGGATTTTTCATGGTATAAAACTTGTCAAGACACGACTTATCCTCCTGATTACTGTGAAATGACTGTCGAAGATGAAGCAAAAATCATCGAATGGAATAGAGAACATGTCTGGTCAAAATCACGAGGAGATTTTGAAATAAAAGAGGAAACCACCACTGTTTTAGCGATGGGACCACATACCGACTTGCATCATTTAGTGGCTGAAGAAAGAACGATGAATTCTATAAAAAATAATCGAATGTTTGAAGACTGCCATGATGGTGATGATGAAAATGTTGTTGATGTGGGGTATGGAAATTACACATGCAATGAATGGGATTTTGAGCCTAGAGATGAAGTTAAAGGTGATGTTGCAAGAATGTTGTTTTATATGGCAGTTCGTTACGAGGGTGAAGAAGGCGACATGGTTGACCTAGAATTAATAAATAATCCTGATTCAGATAGATTATCAAAATTACCGCTTTACGGTGACTTAGACGACTTATTAAGATGGCATGAAGAAGACCCAGTTTCAGAAAAAGAAATATTGAGAAACCAGTTGATTTATACTTATCAAAACAATCGAAATCCATTTATCGATTTACCAGCTTTAGTTGAATTAATTTGGGGTAGACCGGAAGATTATATAAATTAAAAAAATGCTAGTAAAACACAATTATGTGATTACTAGCATTTTCATTAAATTTATTCTTCTTTTTTCTCAGTAATTACTTCTACATCCATTGGATCTTTTTCTTCAGCTTCTTCTTCATCTTCTTCTTCAACATATCTAGTCTCACTGACATTAACAACAAGTTTGTCTTTATCTTCATGAACTATGATACCTTCTGGAACGTTAAGATCAGATACTTTCAGTGAATCACCAATTTCAAGGGCAGATATATCTAAATCGATATGGCTTACACCTTCTCCGATTCCATATTCTACTTCAATAGCGTCTGTCAATAATTGCACAATTACTCCAGGTTTTTCAATCTTTTCTTTACCAATAAGGTTTATTGGTAAATGAGCTCTAATCATATCTCCAGCCATTACTTTTAATAATTTTACATTTAAAAATTCATTGTGGTTAATATGATGTCTTTGCACTTCCTTAATATAAACATTATGTTTCTTTCTTCCAATTTTAACTTCAAATGTTTGTGTCAAACCATTTTGTTTAAAAGCATCTTTGAATTCTTTTTCATCAATTTGAATCGCTTCGGGTTCAATTGATTTTCCGAATAAGACTCCCGGTACTTTATGGTTTTCTCTAATTGATTTTAAAGATTCAGTTCTTTTTTCTATTTTCATAAATAAGCTCCTTCCAAATTTATTTTTTATAATTCCTATACATTATATCATAAAATCGATAATTTGGCATTATTATCGAATTTCTTGTTAGATAAAATTAAATTTTTTAACTCTTCAACTTAAATTTAAAAGTTTAATAATGTATAATATTATTAGGATATAAAAGGAGTGAAAATATGGGAATTAATGCACTTATCTTAATGGGGTTATCAATAATTTTGGTTTATGTCATTTTTATCGAAATTTTTACAATAATCTTTAGACTAACTGGATTGACAATTGATAAAGCTAGATTTCAAGTGATTTCTTTATTTACAAACAGTGGTTTCACAACACAAGAGGCTGAATTAATTGTTAATTCAAGAATCAGGAGAAAAATAGCCAACGTTACGATGCTTTCAGGTTTTATTCTAAATGTTACAGTCATTTCAGTTTTGGTTAATGTATTCATTACTTTAGGTTCGGCTCAGTCTTCAGATATTCTTAAATTTTTCTTGTTTATAGGTGGATTTTTCATAATTGTATTTATCTTAAAAAAATTAAATGTATTTGAATACCTTTTTAGAGGGTTCGTTGAAAAAATTACAAATAGAGTAATTTATGGAAGCGGAACTAATATCGTCGAAGTTTTGGATCATGTTGGTAAAAATTCGATTGCTCAAGTTCAAGTTATTAATTTACCCGAAGTTTTAGAAAATAAAACTTTAGAAAAAAGTGATATAAGGTCAACCTTTTCAATCAATGTTTTAGCAATTATTAGAGGCGGAGAAACAAATGCTAACGTGACTAAAGATGACGTCATTATAAAGGATGATAAGGTCATTGTCTTTGGCAAAGTACAAAATATTAAAAAACTATTCATTAAACAACAGTAACAATAATATGAACAAAAATAATTCTTATGAATTATACTTTTAAAACGATTACTTATTAAATAAGTAAGTACGCTTAGGCGTGTTCCAACCTCTAGACCCTATCCAACCGGCTTCAGGCTTACCTTTTCTCAAT
>JAVVFA010000104.1:0-4600 GCA_032251215.1 Candidatus Izemoplasmatales bacterium | reverse complement strand
AAGGATAAGTTAGTTATCATGGTAACCCATGATTCAGAAATGGCTTACCGCTATGCTTCAAGAATTATAAAACTTAAAGACGGAAAAATTATTGATGATTCTAATCCGATAGAAGAAAAAATTCATGATGGTGCAAAGCTAGACTTAAAGAAAACTTCAATGTCTTTCAAAACAGCTTTGATTTCATCTTTAAATAATATTAGGACCAAATTGGGAAGAACTCTATTGACGGCCTTTGCTGGAAGTATTGGTATCATTGGTATCGCTTTGATTCTTTCGCTATCAAACGGCTTAGATAAAGAAATTGATAAATTTGAAAGCGAAACTTTATCAGGTTACCCTATAACTGTTACTGAATCACGACTTGACTTTGAAAAAATGAGACAATCGACCGAAACAGATTTAGAAATGTATCCTGTTCAAGAATACGCTACAATGTATGATGAAAACAGATTTCAGAGTTTCTTGGTAGAGAATGATATTACTGACGATTATGTACAATATGTAGAAGACTATGCTGCTAATGAAGGTCAAGAAACATTAAGCGGAGTGAAGTATCAGCGAAAAGTTAATATGTCTTTATTAAAATACATGACAATAAGCGGTATTGGTGATGCTTATGTTCCGGTTTATTCTGAGACAATTGCAGAAAATGAAGATTCTAATCCTGCAGATGTTTTTGGTTTTGGTTTTTCATTCTTTACTCTCTTGCCTGAAGGCCAAGTTTTTGATAATAATTATGAGTTAATTTATGGAACAACCCCTATTCAAGATTATGAAAACCAGCAATTTGAAGTTTATTTGGTTGTAGATGAATATAATAGAATATATAAATCAACTCTTCAAATATTGGGATTTGATACTACTTCAGAAACACAATTTGATTTTGCTGAAATTATCGGTACTGAATTTAAATTATTTATGGGAGAATATAATATTCTAGGTAGTGATGTTTCTACAGCTATGGATGTTACAATTTCAGGTATTATAAGAGCCAAAGAAGGATCAAATGTATCTTTATTATATAATGGTTTAGGTTATACTTCAGAAGTGGCCAGTTATCTTTATAGTAGTTTCCCTGATGAAGTTGGCGGTATTGATACAATATCTTTATATCCAAGTAATTTTGATAATAAAGATTTAGTCAAGACTTATTTAGATGCTTATAATGTTGATAAGACGGATGCGCAAAAGGTAGAATATGTTGATCAAGCAGCTACTATCACATCGATGGTTGGCGGAGTTATAGATACCATTTCAATTGTTCTGATTGCTTTTGCAGCTATCTCGTTAGTAGTTTCATCAATTATGATTGCGATTATTACATATATTTCGGTAATTGAAAGAACTAAAGAAATTGGGGTATTAAGAGCTTTGGGTGCAAGAAAGAAAGATATCTCTCGAGTATTTAATTCAGAAAACTTAATAATTGGCTTTGTAGCTGGCGTTGTAGGGATATTAGTTAGTATGTTGTTGATTATACCAATCAATTTAATTATTGAAAATTTAGCTGATATGCCTAATGTTGCTAAATTGTCAGCATTGCACATAACTTCGTTAATTGTAATTAGTATAGTCTTAGCTTATGTTGCGGGATTTATTCCGGCAAGAATGGCTTCTAAAAAAGACCCAGTTATAGCATTAAGAACTGAATAAAAGATTAAAATATATAATATACAAAAATAATCATATATGGTATAATTGCTTACATGCTAGGCGATATACCATATATTTTTTTAGGGGGTAACTATATGGATTTATTTAAAAAATGTGAAGACTTTACTTTAGCTGATGAATATAAGGAACTAGGGATATATCCTTACTTTCATGCACTTGAAACAAAACAGGACATTGAAGTGTTGATGGAAGGTAAAAGAAGAATCATGATTGGTTCTAATAATTATCTAGGATTGACTGGTGATGATAGAGTTATAAAAGCTGGAATTAAAGCTTTAAAAGAGTTTGGTTCAGGAGTGTCAGGATCCAGATTTTTAAACGGTACTTTAACAACTCATATTCAGTTGGAAAAAGAATTGGCAGAATTCTTACACAAAGAAGCTTGCGTAACTTTTTCAACTGGTTTTCAAAGTAATTTAGGTATTATATCAGCAATTGCTGGAAGAAATGATTTAATTTTCTGCGATCGCGAAAATCATGCATCGATTTATGATGGAGCTAGATTGTCATACGCTGAAATGGTTAGATTCCAACACAATGATATGGAAGATTTAGAAAGAAAGTTACAAAAAGCAGATCCTAATAAAGGAAAGTTAATCGTTACTGATGGTGTTTTTTCAATGAGTGGTGATATTTGTAATTTACCTGAGATTGTAGGATTAGCTAAAAAATATAAAGCTCGGATTATGGTTGACGATGCTCATGGATTTGGAGTCTTAGGAAAACATGGTCGCGGAACTGCAGAATACTTCGGTTTAGAAGATGATGTGGATATCATTATGGGTACATTCTCTAAATCATTAGCTAGTTTAGGCGGCTATATGGTAGCTGACGAAAAGGTTGTAGAATTTGTTAAACATAAATCCAGGCCATTCATTTTCTGTGCCGCTATAACACCATCAAATGCTGCTACAGCATTAGAAGCATTAAGAATTTTAAAAGCTGAACCCGAAAGATCAAAAGCATTACTTGACATAGCTAAATATGTCCGTGAAGGCCTAAAAGCAAAAGGGTTAAATATAATTGAAAACTCAATAGTTCCTATTATTCCGATCTATACTTACTCGATGTTAAGAACAATCATGGCGTGTAAAGTCCTTTATGAAAGAGGAGTTTATGTAAATCCAGTATTACCACCAGCAACACCAGAAGGCGAATGCTTAATTAGAACTTCGTACACATCAACTCATACTAAAGAATTAATGGATGAAGCTGTTGATATCATCGCTGACGTTTTGAACACATTACCGGAAGATGATGAATCATTGATGGCAATGTTAGAAAAAAGTCATGAATAAAACTGTTGTTATAAGCGGCGCTTCAAGTGGTATTGGATTTACAACTGCAGAATTCTTACATGCTAAAGGTTTTAATGTTATTGGTCTATCGAGAAACTATCCGAAAAAAGAATATAAGTTTAATTACTTTCTTTGCGATATTACAAAAGAAGATCAAGTTATTAAATTGTGTGACGAAATTAAAAAAACACATGAACATGTTGACATTTTAATTAACTGTGCTGGAATGGGAGTTTCAGGTGCTGTTGAACATAGTAGTATTACTGAAGTAAAAAAAATATTTGATGTAAATGTTATTGGACAATTTTTACTAACTAAAAACTTAATAGAATTATTAAGAAAATCAAATCGTGGTAAAATCATTAATATCGGCTCAGTAGCGGGTGAAATTGTTATTCCATTTCAGACCTTTTATTCAATGACTAAAGCAGCTATCAGCGCTTTTTCAGATGGATTAAGGATTGAACTCAAACCATTTAACATTCAAGTTACAACTGTTCTTCCAGGCGATATAAAAACTGGTTTTACTGAAAATAGAGAAATGCCAATTGTCATAGAAGACAGACATTATAAGCACAGAATTAAAAATTCTATTGCTAGAATGGCAAAAGACGAGCAACAAGGAATGCCGGCTATAAAAGTCAGCAAAGTAATATTAAATCTAATCAATAGAAAACATCTTCCAATTGCTAAAACAATAGGCTTTAAGTATAAGCTATTTGTTCTGCTAGCAAAAATTGTGCCGAAGTCATTATTAAGTTTTGTGGTCAGAAAAATGTATGGTTAATTAGCCATACATTTTCTTTTTCTTGTGATATAATTAATTCATGAGGTGATGTAATTGAAAGTATACGTTGATAAAAAAATGTTGGGTAGAAATAACTATCCTAAATTGATTGAACAATTTAACAATATCGATTTTGTTGATGAATTAGATAATAATTATGATATTGAAGTTATGATAATTATGAATTCAACAATTAAAAATTTAGACTTTAGTAAATACCATAATCTTAAGTGGATTCAGTTGCTTATGGCAGGCTATGATAATGTTGACATTGAAAGTTTAAAGGATAAAGGCATTTTGGTTAGCAATGCTAGAGATATATTTTCTATATCAATAGCAGAAGACATTTTTTCCAAAATTTTATATTTCAATAGAAATACAAAACACTATTTAAATTCTATGATTTCACAAACTTGGAATCCAAAAAAAAAGGAACCTGAAATATTTAATTCTACAATATCAATTATAGGAACAGGTTCTATTGGCCAAGAGGTCGCAAAGAGAATGAAATCATTTGGCGTAAAGAAAATTTATGGATACAAAAAACAACAAGTTGAAGTACCTTTTTTTGATGAAATATTTACCGATGAATCTGGACTTAATTTTTTGATTAAAGAAGCTGATTATCTAATCTTAGCACTTCCTTTGACTAAGGAAACCTATCATTTTATAGACGCTAAAAAAATTGCTTTGATGAAACAATCTGCTGTCTTAATTAATGTTGCTCGCGGAAATATTGTCGAACAGGATGCTTTGGTAAAAGCCCTAAAACAAAAACAAATCCGTGGTGCTGGTTTAGATGTCACAACTCCAGAACCTCTACCAAAAGATCATGAGC
>JAVVFA010000103.1:0-4654 GCA_032251215.1 Candidatus Izemoplasmatales bacterium | reverse complement strand
AATCATTAATAACTGAATATGATTTTTCCAACGCTAGATTGAGTTTGTTAGTAGAGATTATTAATGATCATCCTGAATACACTTTAGAATATTTGGTTAGTCTTGACTTGGCTGAGTTATATCTAATTTATAATGAATAAAAAAAATCTGAAATTAATCAGATTTTTTTTGGAATAACTTAGCGAACTGGTAAATTATAATATAACCGATGGTGACCATGATAGTCAAAATTATATTATGCCAACCGCTTTTCATTGTGTTTAAGATAGGTATGGGTCCATCTAAAAACGGATTGACCATTAAGTACATATTATTAGCTGTGGTGTCAATAAAGAGATTGCCAATCATCGCCCAAGCTGCTATGCTGAGTAATCCAATAGCGATATGAATCCCGTGTTTTTTGTTTAACTTGATATCTCTGCGATAGATTAAGACTAAAGGTATCAAAACTAAGAAGAAATGAACGATAGAACTTCTTAACATCGGTAAAGTAACTTGGAAAGGTTCTCCATATAGGACTGTCACGGGATATAAGACAACTGCAAGACCGCCTAGAATTGATGTTAGATAGACAAATGGTTTTAGTGGTTTAATCTTAAACCAAATTGTTAGCGGTAGAACAATATTCATGACTCCGCATAGTTGGAAGGAAAAGAAGGTATTGACGTCTAAGAATGGATGCGGGTAACTCGAATAGGCGGGATAGACGTTATAAAATTCATATATAAATAAAACTTCGGTGATATATTTAAGAAACAAAATAAGAATCAGGGTAATATTAATAAATATGTTCTGATTTTTTTTGTTTTGTTTAATTAGTATCACAAAGAGAATAATAAAGGAAACAATAAATAATAAAAAATAAAGGAGATGATAAGTTCCAAAGAAATAGTCTATTGGTTGTTCATCCATGCCGATGGTTGTAAAAAAGTTTGCCAAAAACATTTGCTCACCTCCTGTAAAATTGAGTATATTATATCAAATAGTTAGAAAGAAGTCATTTGATTTTACTTACAATATGTTTTTTTCTTGAAAAATTTAGATAAAGTAGTAAAATAGATTTACACTCTAAATTTTTGAGGTGAGGAAATTGAAACTGACAATTGGTAAAAAAACACTTGAATTTAACAATCCAGTTTATCTAAAAAACTTGGTTAAAAATTATCCAGGCAATTATTACGCTGCTTTGGTAAATAATAGATTAAGAGAATTGTCTTATCGGGTAAGTTATGACGCTAAGATTGAGTTTTTGGACTATTCATTCTATGATTCAACAAGAATTTACGCAACTAGTATGCGTTTTTTAATATGTATGGCAGCTTATCGAATTTATCCGAAGATGCAAATAAAGTTTTCTAATAGTATATCAATGGGGATTTATGGTCGAGCAATTAACACGAATATCAATAAAGAGATGCTTGATAAAATCATTAATGAGATGGATAAGATTATCGAAGAAGATATTGATATCACAAGAAAGCAAATTTCGATAGCTGAAGCACAGAATTATTATGAAGAAATGGGTTATGAAGATAAAGTAAATACTTTAGAGTACCGGAAAGAAGCGGTTAACATTTACAAGTGCGATGGTTATAAGAACTATATGTATGGTTATATGGTTCCTTCGACTGGATATTTGAAAGATTATGAAATGCATTACCTTAATCCTGGTTTTTTAGTTCAATATCCAAGAAGAGAAGAAAAGGGTGAGATACCTGAATTTTCTGATTCACCTAAGTTTTTTAACGTTTTGAATCAAAGTGAACATTGGGCTGTAAAGCTTGGTGTTGATATGATATACAAAATGAATAAATATATCGAAAATGGTGATGTGCAAGAATTTGTTAATAGTTGTGAAAATCGCCATTTAGAGCAGTTAGAAGAATTGGCTAATCTAATTACGAAAAAAGATAATATTCGCCTTATTGCAATTGCAGGACCATCATCTTCAGGTAAAACTACTTTCTCAAGAAGGCTAGAATTGGCTTTAAAAGCTAAAGGATTAAAACCGCTGATGATCTCTATCGATAATTATTATTTACCAATAGAACAAGCGCCACTTGATGAATTCGGTCAACCTGATTTAGAGCATTTGAATTCATTAGATATTGATTTATTCAATCAGAATATGCAGGACTTGATTGCTGGTAAGAGTGTGACTTTGCCTAATTATGATTTTAAAGTAAAAAAACGAAAAATGACTGAAACTTTTACGATAGATAAAAAGACACCGATTATTATTGAGGGTATTCATGCGCTCAATAATGAATTGTCAAAGAGTATTCCTGATAAAAAGAAGTTTAAAATCTATATTTCACCATTTACGCAAATCAATATCGATAACAATAATCCAATCAATTTAACTGATTTAAGATTATTGAGAAGAATTGTTAGAGACTTGCAATTTAGAAACACGACCCCAGAAGAAACGCTTGATATGTGGCCTTCAGTTAGAAGGGGCGAATATAAATGGATTTATCCTCATATTGAGAATGCTGATTATATCTTTAATTCTGAATTAACTTATGAATTTGCTGTTCTTAAGACTTATGCTGAAAATGCATTGAAGCATATTGAAAAGGGAAGTCATCATTTTATTCAAGCTAATCGATTATTGAAATTCTTAAAATATTTTAATAGTATTGACGGTTCTTACGTCCCTAAAGATTCACTTTTACGGGAGTTTATCGGCGGTAGCATTTTTGAACACTAAAATTTAGTGTTCTTTTTTTTCTTGCGTTGTCAGAAGTTAATAATTTTGATATAATTATTTTAGGTGATAATTTTGGCTAAACAAAAGAAAACTAACGAATATAAACCATTTGGCTTGACTATTTTAGAAGTCAATGAAAGAATTGCACAGGGAAAAACTAATATTTCCTTAAAATCGAATCTTAAAAGTCCTTGGCAGATTATTAGCAGTAATCTCTTTTCTTATTTTAACTTGATATTAAGCATCATCGCTTTATTGTTGGTTTCAATAAAAAGTTATGAAAATATGTGGTTTGTAGTTATCGCTTTAGCTAATACTTTAATTGGGATTTTTCAGGAGTTTAAAGCTAGATCGATTATTAAAAACCTTTCTTTAATTACCGATTCAAAAGTTACTGTTGTAAGAGAAGGCTTTTCAATAGATGTTTCAGTCGATGAAATAGTTATCGACGATATTTTTATGCTTTGCGCCGGCAAACAAATAATTACCGATAGCATTGTGGAAAACGGCGTAATTTCTGTAAATGAAGCTAATCTTACTGGGGAATCAAAGTCGATTGTTAAGCAAGTTGGCGATAGTTTATTGAGCGGCAGTTATGTGATAAACGGTGAAGCTTATGTAAGAGCTACAGCCGTTGGTAAAGATAATTATATTGAGTCTTTGCAAGCGAAGGTAAAAACTTTAGCAAAACCAAAGTCTATTATTTTGAATTCTTTAAAGAAGTTATTGAAGTTAATTGGGATTATCATTGTACCTTTAGGTTTGATGACTTTTTATAATGCTTTTAAAACTTCAGGATATGATTATTTACCTGATTTTATCGCTATTGACGATTTATACCGTAATGCGCTAGTTAAGATGGCGGGATCGATGATTGCGATGGTTCCTTCAGGATTATTTTTATTGACAACAATGACTTTTGCGACATCGGTTATTAAGTTAGCTAAACATAAGACTTTAGTTCAAGAACTGTATTCTATTGAAACCTTAGCGAGGGTTGATACTCTTTGTTTGGATAAAACAGGGACAATTACCGATGGGACAATGAATGTTGAAAAGTTTGAGAGAATTGTTAAACCTCCTGTTAATATCGATGATTACAGCGATGATGTAATTAAGAAAATTATCGGATCAATGAATAGTGCTTTAAAAGATAGAAATCAAACTGCTCAAGCCTTGAATGATTACTTTGGCAATGATTTAAAGTATAAAGCGGTTGAAGTGGTAAATTTTGATTCGCAAAATAAATATTCACTGGTAAGTTTCAAAAAAGGAAATTTTGCGCTTGGAGCTCCAGAAATGATATATAAGGCAAAATATTTCAAAATTAAAAAACAGGTTGAATCTTATGCAGCTCAAGGAAAAAGAGTTTTGTTGCTGGCAGAAGTAGGTAAAATTAAAGATGATAAGATCTCTGGTGAAGTTAAACCAGTCGCAATTATTATCATCGATGACAATATTAGAGAAAGTGCGATTCAGACAATTCAAAAATTTAATAGTTCAGCTGTGAATGTTAAAGTTATCTCTGGCGATAATGCGATGACGGTAAGTGAAGTTGCTAAACGCGCTAGTGTAATTGATGCTGATAAGTTTATATCTCTTGATGATGTAGAAGATAGTGAATTAGAACAAATTGCACTTAATTATAATGTTTTTGGAAGGGTTAAACCGCATCAAAAGAAACTTTTAATCGAACATTTGCAAAATCATGGACGAAAAGTTTGTATGATCGGTGATGGGGTTAATGATGCGCCGGCGCTGGCTGCCGCTGATATCGGGATTGCCATGGCTGTCGGCGGTTCGGATACGGCCATGGCTACCGCGGATATAGCCCTGATGGATGATGATCTGAAAAAACTCCCGTACCTGAAACGTCTCTCAGCCCGGACCATATCGGTTGTCCGCCAGAATATTTTAATTGCTCTCACGCTGAAATTCGGC
>JAVVFA010000102.1:0-4669 GCA_032251215.1 Candidatus Izemoplasmatales bacterium | reverse complement strand
CATACATTATTGAAACCAAGCCTTGTTATTGTCAAATAATAAAAGGTCCAAAATAGCAAAATTTAATACTGCGTTAACAACATGAACTACTCTTGATACAATTTGAGGATCGTGTCTTCCTTCGATTTTTAATTCTACATTTTTGTGAGTATTTATATTGATAGATTTTTGTGGCTTACCTATTGACGAAGTCGGCTTAATTGCTAGTCGCAAAATTATTGGGTTACCATTTGATAATCCACCAAGAATACCACCGTTGTTATTTGATAAAATATTAACTTTATTGTCGATATATTCATATTGATCGTTTGCTTCAGAACCATTTAGTCTAGCTAGATTAAACCCCTCACCAAACTCCACGCCTTTAACAGCTGGGATTGAAAACAGTAATGAGGATAGATAACTTTCTAAAGACAAAAATAAAGGTTCGCCTACACCGATTGGCAGATTGATTACGGTTGATTCTATTGTTCCGCCTAAAGAATCAGAAGCGTTAGAAGCCTTTATTATTAAATCTTCCATTTTGCTTTTTATATCTTGGTTAATAAGTGGAAAATATGATTTATTTAAACTTTGTATCAGATTAATATCAATTTTATTTTTATCAAAAGAATTATCATAAATATTCTTTATACTTTCTATATGCGAAGAGATATAGATGTTTTTAGACTGTAAAATTTGTTGGCAGATAGATCCCACAATCATCCATAAAACAGTTAACCTTCCGGAAAAAATTCCTCCACCAGATTTATCATTGAAATTATTGTATTTTACAAAAGCAGGGTAATCTGCATGACCAGGTCGAACAATGTTATTTAATTCCTGATAATCATCTTTTTTGGTATTATTGTTCGAAATTAAAAACGTTAAAGCTCCTCCAGTTGAGAATCCGCTTTTAAAACCAGATATAACTTTATAATCATCTAATTCAACTCTTTTAGTAGATAATGAATTTTGTGGTCGCCTTTTATTAAGATTAAAGTTAATCAAATTAAAATCTATTTCAATTCCTGCGGGAATTTGATCAATAACTACACCTAAAAAATCTCCATGAGATTCTCCAAAAAAGGTTATTTTGATATTATTACCGATATTATTCACAATTTACACCTCCAGTTTACAAGTCTTCAATTTTAATATTTTTAATGTAAGCATTGCCGATATTTTCTAATAACACAATGTCGATACCTTCTGTTTTGGCCTTTTTATCTCTTTTTATATAATCGATAAGTTCTTCTTTAGTTGCTGAATCTGTTATTGGTAAAGAAAATTTTTGTAAAACTTTCCTTAACTCCTCAGCGATATCTTTGTCTACAACTTTCATCATTCCTAACGCTACAGCTTCTCCGTGTAAATACTTTTCATAGTTATAATACGCTTCGTAAGCGTGACCATAAGTATGACCAAAATTTAGAATATGTCTTTTTTGATTATCATATTCATCTACTTCGACATAAGTTTTTTTAATCTTTATCGAATCATAAATTAGCTTCTCTAAATTACTAGAAACATCATTATTTTTAATATAATTGAACAGTTCTTGAGAATGAATCATTCCATGCTTTATCATTTCAGCCATACCGTTATTAAAATGCCTTTCCGGTAATGTTTCTAAAGTTGATGGATCAATTAATACTAATTTTGGTGGGTAAATTTGACCAACTGAGTTTTTAATATTGCCAACATTAATAGCAACCTTTCCGCCAATAGAAGAATCTATCTGTGCTAAAAGCGTAGTTGGAATTTGAATATAAGGAACTCCTCGGTAAAGAGTTGAACTAACAAAACCAACTAAATCTCCCGTAACTCCTCCACCCAAAGCAATTATTGTTGTTTCTTTGTTTATAGATTTATTTATTAACAAGTTAGTTATACGAATATATTCTTCAAATGATTTTGATTTTTCGCCTTCTGGAAATTTTATAGTTAAACAATTTCGGACTTTAGATGTAACTTTTTTAATGATTTTTTCTGGTATATTATCATCAGAAATTATTACATAACATTTTTCTACATCAATATAATTTTCAATATGATCTAGCAAATCTTTTTTTATGTAAACATTATAGTCAAAACGACTTGATTTAACTGTTATTTTCATATTCATCACCTATATATATTCTATCTTAATACCTAATGATTGTAAATCTTCAAAGAAATGCGGGTATGACTTATTAATAGCCTCAGCTTTGTTTATGATTATAGCGTTATTGGTTCTAAGAGCCGCAACGGCAATAGACATAACCATTCTATGATCATTATATGAATCAAATTCATTTGATAGAAAAGAATTGCTTCCCCAAATTTTATAGCTATCATCAATAATTTGTGTTTTTATACCTAATCGATTTAAGATGTGATTTATTGCTGATAATCGATCTGTTTCTTTTATTCTAAGTCTTTTAGCGTTATAAATCCTAGTAACTCCACTTGATAAAGCAGCTAAAACAGATAATATTGGAGCGATATCTGGATATTGGCTGACATCTATATCTAAAGAAGACGTTTGACTTTTAACAAACCTTAAACAATTTTTTTCTTTAAAAACCTTCCCATTCATCTTTTTAATAATATTTACAATTTCTGAATCTGGTTGTAACGAATCATAATTAACATTTGTAACTTTTATATTGCCATTAATTATGCCTGCAACAGCGAAAAATGCTAACTGTGAATAATCGGCTTCGACCTTATAATCGCAGGCATGATATTTTTGATTACCTTTGATGTAATAATAATTATTTTTTTCTTCAATTAGTATGCCAAATTTATTTAAAACATCAATAGTCATATCAACATATTTTTTAGATTCTAATAACCCATTTATTTTTATTATAGAATCTTGATTTTTAAGAGGTAAAGCAAATAATAATCCACTGATAAATTGTGAGCTTACATTGCCCAAAACTTCATAATTATCCGCTGGCAATTCACCATTAATATAAATTTTATTTTCATTCTTTTCAAAAATTATATCATATTTATTGAAAAGATCTTCATAAATAGAAAGTGGCCTTTTTAGTAAAGACTCTCTACCACTTAGATAGATACCTTTTGTATTTACTAAAATTGGAATCAAAAACCTTAAAGTTGAACCGGATTCTTTACAGTCAATAACTTCATCGCCAACAATTGATAAAGAGCCACTACTAATAATTTCTAATGCGTTTTCAAGTTTATTGATTTTAACGCCCAAACTTTTAAAAGCATTAACTGTTGCTTTAATATCATCAGAAAACACAACATTTTTGATTACTGATTTTCCTTTCGCCAAACAAGCGCAGATGATTGATCTGTGCAGTAAAGACTTTGATGGCGGAACTTTAATTTGCCCTTTAGCATAACCGGGATAAATCTTAATCTTCATTGTTTCTTTCCTTTAAATATATATTATGTAAGTTTTTTGCTTGACTCATTAGTTTGCTGAGTTTAGTTTTGTCTTCTAAATTAATTGCAGTTTTAAAAGTTTCTAATTGATTTTGAAAATCTGATATTCTTTCACATAACAAATCTTTATTATTGATAAATAAATCAGTCCATAACGGAACATTAATATTTGCTATTCTAGTCAAATCACGATAAGAGTCACCAGTAAAGTGGCTTAGATTAACTTTAGGTTGGAAGGAATTTACAAGCGCAAGTGAGATTATATGAGTTAATTGGGAAGTATATGCAATTAACTCATCATGTATTTGCGCGGAAATAATAGAAACATTTTTAAAACCCATTTCTTTAGCTAATTTAATGGTCAAATCAATATTTTGTTTTTTATTGCCAAAATGCTCAACAATTGCATAATTACCCTTACTAAAAATTCTTTTATCTGAATGTTCAACCCCAATTAATTCTCTTCCCGCAATAGGATGTGAATATATGATATCAAAATTTGTGATGGCTAATTTATCTATTTGCTTTATTAAATTAGACTTAATACCTGATATTTCGATGAGAACTGAATCATTTTTTATTAAAACTTTATTGTTTTTTAAAAAATCAATAATCATATCAGGATATAAACAAAGATAGATAATATTATTATCTTCAAGGAATGTATTTAAGTCATAATAAGCGTTATGAATGATTTTATTATCCAACGCATACATCAACGCTTCTTTTTTAACGTCATAAGCGTTAATTGTATGATTGTGATTCAATGTTTTGGCTATGGTTCCGCCGATTAAACCTAGTCCAATAATCCCTATTTTCATATGTTTCTCCTTTGATATTTAATAATTTTATCATAAATATTAAAAAAAGTGTTAAAAAGGTTTGAATGATATCAAAAAATAGATGTATTTTGCTTGTTAAACTTTCTAAAAATAGTCTGTTTATGATATAATTATTATGAAATGTGAGGAGGATTATCAATGTACAGAGAGATTAATGTTTTTGATTATACCAACATTGTATTGGAAAAACTAACACCAGGAATTTTTTTAAATACTAAAAAGGATAATACAATTAACACGATGATTATCGGTTGGGGAGGAATTAATGTCATATGGGGAAGGCCGATCTTCATTGTTTTAGTAAGAGATTCAAGAGCTACCTATGATTTGATTGAATCCAGTAAAGAATTCACTATAAGCGTACCAATAAATAAGAATATGAAAAAAGAAATAGCAATTTGTGGAACAAAATCATTAAGAGATATGGATAAGTTTAAAGA
>JAVVFA010000101.1:0-4673 GCA_032251215.1 Candidatus Izemoplasmatales bacterium | reverse complement strand
GTATTGCTTCCTCACCTTTTTGTTTATGTAGTTTTACCCAATCTCCTAAGATACAAGGATCTATTAACCCTAAATCTATTGCGACACTTCTTATTGACTCTCCATGTTTTACCCTATCGATTGCCAATAACTTCGTATCTCTCTTATATACTCCGTTCTCCCGGTTTAAGAACGCTTTACTTCCGTATCTTTTATATATGTTAATCAGATATTTAAGGTTTCCTATGTCATATCCTCCATACATCTCTGATGCTTCAGATATTGATTTCCCCTTTATAACATGCTCTTCACACATCTTCATTTTTTGCTCTAGTGTTAATCTCATAAAATAAAAAAGCTCCCTTCATCAGAGTGGTATGGTTATTATACCATATCTCCAACTTTTGGAAGCTATTTCATTGTTATATGGAGCAGGTGAAGGGAATCGAACCCTCATAATCAGCTTGGAAGGCTGAGGTTCTACCATTGAACTACACCTGCTTATTTACGCAAAAATATCATAACATAAACGCAGGATTAATGTCAACTATTATTTTCTATTTTTTTTCGATAACTCGAAGTTTAGCGCTATGTGCTCTATTATTGTTTTCTAGTTCATTTTCATCAGCAGTAATTACCTTTCGGTTAATTAGTTTTATCACTGGAATCTCATCAACAATTATTGCAAGACCTTTGGGAATAGTGATTGTTGATAAATCTTTAAAAAGTTTTTTTACAATTCGATCTTCTAAAGAATGAAAAGTGATTACTGCTAATCGCCCACCTTCATTTAATAAATCTATTGCGTTTTTCAAAGCTTCTTCTAAAATGACTAATTCTTGATTGACTTCAATTCTTAGGGCTTGAAATACTTTTTTGGCTGGATGGCCTTTTTTATTTAGTTCTTTATTCGGCAATGAAGCTTTTATTATATCAACAAGTTCAAAAGTCGAATCTATTGATTTAATTTGTCTTTTCTTTACAATGTTATTCGCAATTAAACGAGCGTATTTTTCTTCTCCATATTCAAAAAATATTCGTACTAGATCTTTATAATCATAATAATTTATGACTTGAAATGCATCTGTTTTAGCGCTCTGATCCATTCTCATATCAAGAGGTGCATCATAGCGATAGGAAAAACCTCTTTCGGGAATATCAAATTGAAAAGAAGAAACACCGAGATCAAAAATTATACCATCAACACTCGTAACGTTCATCGCTTCTAAACGATTCTTTGCATTAATAAAATTATCATTAACAGCATAAAAGTTAGAGAATTTAGACAACCTTTCTTTAGCTTTTTCAATTGCATAAACATCTTGATCGAATCCTACAAGTTTACCTTTATTTAAAATTGACAAAATAGCCTCTGAGTGGCCACCGCCTCCTAAAGTCATATCAACATATATGCCATTTGGATTAATATCAAGTAATTCTGTTGTTTCTTTTAAAAGTACCGGGATATGTTTTTCCATAAATAATCACCTAACTTATTATATCATAAAGGCAAAAGAAAAACGTTGAAATTTCAACGTATCTTTTCTTTTATTCAGCTTCTTTTTCTGCTTTAGGTTCGACAACCAATTTTCCTTTGTAGAAACCACATGATTTACATACTTGATGTGATAATGTTAATTCACCGCAGTTTGGACATACAGCCATTGCTGGAGCGTGTAATTTAAAATGTGTTCTTCTTTTTCTTCTTTGTGTCTTACTAATTCGTCTTTGTGGTACAGCCATGTAATACCCTCCTCACTTTTTTAATTTAGCAAATGGATTATTTTCTTCTAATTCTTTTTCAGTTAGTTTTAGTTTTTCTTCATGATACTTTTTGTAAGCACCTTCAGAAATTACTCTCATTGGTTTTTCCACTAAAATCTCAGCGAAAACATAAGGCTTAAGGTCAAGGGTTATTCCTTCGATTAAATGTGTATCATCGTCAATATAGTTAACTGAAAAATTGAGCTGCGAATTAAAATCTAGTTCAACGGGAATCTTTTCTAATGTTATAGAACATAGCATGATTAATGTCGTTTTGATATGAAGATGAAAAACAAACATTTGATCATTCTGGTAGTAGCGATAATAGCCGACGACATTAGTTTCTAAAATGTCTACTAAATCTTTAAATTCTTCCCTTAAAAAACTTCTCAGGTCTAATTTTTCTTCAATAGAATTCTCGTTGGTTGCTTTCTTAATAAGTTCATGAATTGTCCATTTCAATTTCATCACCTCATCACAGCAAATCAATTATACTTTTTTCTCTAATAAATGTCAAGAAAAAAATCTAGGTTTTTAGCTAAGCAATAAATCAAATCAGTTTTATTTCTTAGGCAAATGCGTTATAATAAATTGATGATATATACAAGGAGTGAAAACAGTGGATAAAATAGCGAAAATTAAAGAATTAGTCAATGAAGTAATAGATCCAAGTTGCAATCAAAAATTAGCGGAAAACGATAGTGTAAAGCATATTGGCATTGATGAAAACAATGCAGTTATCATGATTATTGAAGTAGCTGACAAAGAAGGTAATCATACCAAAAAAATAACAAGAGATATAGCTAAAATTGTTAAGATAGATTTAGGTTATTCCGGTGTTAAAATTGAGTTTACCAAAAGAAAACTTAGAAATAAAGAAGCCAAAACTTTACTAATCGCCTCAGGTAAGGGTGGAGTTGGAAAATCAACTGTAACTGCAAATCTAGCTTATGCTTTAACTCGTTTAGGAAAAAAAGTCGGGATAATCGACGCAGATATCTATGGCGCTAATATGCCTAAGATCTTTAAGGCAACCGACCATAAATTAATGGGCGATGAATCAGGGAAAATCTATCCTTTTGAAAAAGATGGTATTCAAATGGTTTCTACCGAATACCTAGTAGATGAAAAAAGAGCTTTAATGCTAAGAGGACCAATGTTAGGCAAAGTCTTGAAACTATTCTTCGAAGATACACTTTGGAGTGAAGAGATTGATTATTTCTTAGTTGATCTACCTCCAGGTACAGGCGATGTAATGATGGATTTAAAAAACTTCTCAGAAGACGCCAAAATGGTCATTGTAACAACTCCTCAAGAGAGTGCAGCACATATTGCTATAAAAGCGGGTTATGCTGCTAGGGACTTATCACAAGATGTTATAGGCGTTATTGAAAATATGTCATATTACGAAGCGAACAATGAATTCCATTATATCTTTGGTAAAGATGGTGGAAAAAAAGTCGCAGACGAATTATTGGTAGAATTATTGGCTTCGCTACCAATTACTAATTATGATAAAATCATTAGTAAAGAAACAGATATGGCTGGTATAATATACTTAAATTTAGCAAAAAAAATAACAAAGCTCCTCTAAAATGAGGAGCATTCTTTTTACTTTATAGATAATTGAGTTGATAATTGAAAAGACATAATATAATTATCCAGTTTTTGACGATATGATAATGCGTCTTTGTATCTATTTTTCTTAGCTAAAATATCAGATATTGTAATCGATATAGCTTTCATAAAATAGATATTTTGTTTTTTAACCGCATATTCTAAAACGTGATTAATTAAATATTCTTTCAAAAGTATCTCTTCATTGTTTTTCATCATTTTAAGAATATAAGCGAAATCAATTTTAGATTTCAGTTTGTAATGCAACCCATTAATTAAATCATAAGTCTCCTTATATTCATTAAGTTTGTCTGTTAGTAGGTAGTATCTCGCTTTAAGAAACAAACCTAAAAGATATCCTTCATCTTCTTCAATCAAGTTTTCTAAATACGGTAATGGATTCTTGCTGGACGATGCAAGTACATTTAGATAGAAATTCCTATCTTTATCTGTGACAAACTTTAAGATATTAAAATTCAAATACGTATTATCATAATTTCCTTCATAGACGGAAAAGATTTCTTTCCATAAGTATAGTTCATTAATTCTCACGATATTTGAATATTTATTAAAAATATTGATTGCTATTTGCGCAGCTTCACTTGCTGTCATATTCAATTGTAAGTTTCCATAAATTAAGAATTTGCTAAAGTTATACAAACCATAAGTAATATCATCATTTTGAAAACGATTTTCAACTTTATCTAAAATTATTCTCGCGTTCTTATAATTTCTAACTCCTAAGTTAAAATAACTTGAAAAAATTAAAAATATTGAAAAGCCAAATTCTTCTAAGGAATTTAAATAACGAAATACTTCATTATAAACTAATTCGGCATTTTCATAATCTTCTGTTAAAGTATAATAACCTAGTTTAACAATTTGTAGCAAAACTGCGAACTGATACTTGCTAACTTCAACGAATAATTCGCGGTAACCATCGACATCACGATAAAAGAAAAACTTAACTGCTTTCATCAAATACTCCAACATTTCTTCTGGGAATGAAATTTCATCCACTGGCATTTGCATTCTTTCCATTAACATGTAGAGATGTTCTCGATTGATTACAATTTGATTGTTTTCAATCTTGGATAAATAAGTATTAGAACAAATACCCTTTGAAACTGCTTCTTGTGTCATATTAAGTTCTAATCTTCTTTTACGTAACACTTGTCCTACTCCTCGATAATAAAACTGGCAGCAGGATTCCCATCTTCTTGCTAATTCAATTTCTAACCTACTCAACATTTTTGTCCCCTTCTTATTCTAGTAAATTTTTTAAACAAAAAAGATTATAAATCAAACTTTCG
>JAVVFA010000100.1:0-4731 GCA_032251215.1 Candidatus Izemoplasmatales bacterium | reverse complement strand
ATAGGCAGTGCGCTCCTAAGAAATAATGAATCTGAGATAGCTGTCGCTATTAAAAGTGTTGAATTGAGTGATGAAGCTATTCAATATAAAGATAAATCATATTATTTATATACATTAAATATTGATTTCACTGAAGTATATGTTAGAAATATGGATTTAGTTATAGATGAATGTTATTTGGATATTTTATATAATAACGAAGAATTAATATCTTTGTATATCGGGGATGTCGCTTTAAGTTTTAGAGAGGAAATAAACAATGAAAATCTTGATTTTGTTCATATGACGGGGATAGTAAATATATTTGACGGAAAGAAATATTTAGTAGGGATTTGTTTGAAGTTAAATAACTTGACTCTACAAACAATTACTGTTAATGATATCTATACTAACAGTGATTTGTTAAAATTTGATTTACACAATAGTTTTGTTTCAAATGAAGCAGTTGTCGATAACCCTCAGTCAATTGATTTATTCGGTGAATATGATCATTTAGATGATAAAGAAGAGGGTGTTATAAATTTAAATGATAGTTATTATTATGTAATACCTGTAGTTTACCAGGAGAAGTATCAAAAGATTTACCGTTTCCCCTTGACGATTGAATACCGCTTATATAATCAAGATTATAAGTTAGAAATTGATGATTATTTGTTTTTTGATGAGTATATAAGGTTGGACGATTATGTTGATGAAATCAGAGAATATCAGTATCTTTACCCGGAATCTAACTAAAAGTTACAGTGGAGATAAGGGGATCTTCGACTTGAATTTGGAGTTTTGTAATGGCGGCTTGAATTTGGTTATAGGCAAGAATGGCTCTGGTAAATCGACATTATTAAAATGCATTATGAAATTAGTTAAGTATTCCGGTGAGATTGAAAAAAGAAAGTTAAGAATTGGATACGCTCCAGAGATCTTTATTATGCCTGATTTTCAAACTGTTGAAGAATTCCTAGTAAATATCGGTAGAATTAAAGGTTTAGGGAAGAAAGTTTTAATTGAAAACTCAGTTGATTTTTTTGAATTCTTTAATATCGAGAAATATCGGAACAAAATGATTAGGACTTTAAGCAACGGGACTAAGCAAAAAGTTAATTTAATTCAAGCTTTAATTCACGAACCGAAGATTATAATACTGGACGAACCGTTAGTATCGCTTGATTTTGAAAGCCAAAAAAGATTGTTGAAGTATTTAACAAAGCTAGCTAAAGAAAGATTGGTAATTATTTCAACTCATAATCCGGAAAAGTTTCGCAGTAGTTTAAAAAGGATTTATGAAATAGAGAATGGACGAGTTAAATGATAAATTACTTTAAATTACAATTTAATTATCTTTTCTCACGAGTTTTTAGTATTTTATTTTTTTTTACGTTATTGCTGGTAATCTTAGGTATTTATTTCAGTGCTAATTTAGATTTAGGCATGAGATATTTAGATGGTTTTAAAAATGAGTACTACTATGAATATTTAGAACAAAGCTTGCTAATAATACAAGTAGTTGACGTGATTTTTTCGATGTTTGTTGCGGCATTATTGGCTAGTAAAACTAATGAATTTTTAATTAGTTTTACTGTCGCGAGTTATCAAGAACGTTTGATGTTTTTACTTGCTAGAGTCGGTTTGGGTATTTTTTTGACGGGGTTAATGATTTTTTTTGGAGGTTTAAATATTTTGATTATCGGAATTTTATATACACCTTTTAATATTGATATAGTAGTAATCTTAAATTGTTTAGGGATGATCTTTTTACAAACACTCTTTTATCAAGCTACTGTAACTATATTAATGTCTTTGATAAATTCATTGTTAGTAGTACTGTTGCCAATTTTTCTATTTTGGTTTCAAAAGACTATTGTTGGATTTATTAAAATTGAAAATACTTTACAAAAGATAATCTTAAATATAATTCCTTCGTTTATTATTGAAAATGACATATTTTCTTTTTATCAAACACCTATTAAATATATTTACATAATAATAACATTGATATCACTTACGATTACTATTAATCTAGTTAAGGACTGCAGATAAAATCGCAGTTCTTTTTATTTTTAGTATGAAAATTAAATTGCATATGTTTATTTTTTTTGATATAATATACTATATTCTAGGAGGATTATCTCATGTGTGGAATAGTTGGCTATATCGGTGATTTGAAGGCCACTGATGTAATATTAAATGGCCTTAAAAAACTTGAATATCGCGGATATGATTCATGCGGTATCAGTTTTTTTAATAAAAAACAAGATAGTTTTATAACATATAAAACTACAGGCAGAGTTGATCTTTTGATTAACAGTTTTGACTATCATGATGATAATTTTATTGGTATTGGTCATACTCGTTGGGCAACACATGGGGCTCCTAATCAAGTTAATTCCCACCCGCATTCATCTAGTTCTAAGCGGTTCATTGTTGTACATAATGGTGTGATTGACAATTACAAGGAACTAACCTCAAGATATTTAGAAGGCATTACTTTAATTAGTGAGACTGATACGGAAGTGATTGCAAATTTAATCGATTTGTTTTCTTTAAGTATGAGAGCTGAAGAAGCGATAAGAAAAACATTATCATTATTGGAAGGTTCTTATGCACTTTTAATCATGGATAATAAAAATATTGATACAATCTATGCGGCTAAGAATAAGAGCCCGCTTTTAATCGGTTCATCGAATAAAGGTATTACTTTGGCTTCTGATTTGATGGCTTTGGTAGGTAATTCTGAGTTTTATCATTTAATTGAAGATAAGACTTTTATCGTTGCGAAAAAGAACGGTAAATGTTTCTTTAATGCTTATGACATCATCGGTAAAGAAGTTAAGTTAGCTAAGCATAAAATGGATTTAGCTGATAATGAAATCGACAAGGGTGGTTATGAGCATTTCATGCTTAAGGAAATTTCCGAACAACCAGCAGTCATCAGAAGAATTATTACGAAGTATCTGGTTAATGGCAAGATTGGCGTTAATAAAAAAACACTTGATATGTTTAAAGATAAGAAAAGGATCTATATCATTGCAGCGGGGACATCAATGCATGCGGGATTTATCGGTAAATTTTATTTTGAAAATATCTCGAAAATCCCAACTGAAGTTTTTATTGCAAGTGAATTTGCTTATAATCCGCCTTTACTGGAAAAAGATGCGATTTTCATCTTGATATCACAATCAGGAGAAACCGCTGATTTGAGAGCTTGTTTAGTTAATTTGAAAAAACTTAATTATCCAGTATTAACGATAACTAATGTGATAACTTCTACTCTTGCACGCGAAGCAAATCATGCTTTAGAAATATATGCCGGTCCTGAGATTGCTGTAGCATCAACTAAAGCATATGTTGCTCAAGTAACGTTGCTTGCGATTTTAGCTGATAGTTTAACAGAAGAAAAACCGTTTGATTTAGCTCTTGAATTATCAAAACTTTCAGTAGCTATGGAAGCAATAATCGATCAAAAAGATTATATTGAAGCTTTGGTTCATAAACGACTTAAAAAACGCAATTGTTTCTATATTGGTCGAGGCATTGATTATTACACCTGTTTAGAAGCAGCTTTGAAATTAAAAGAAATATCTTACATTCAAACTGAAGGATTCGCTGCTGGTGAATTAAAACACGGAACGATTGCTTTAATTGAAAAAGATGTACCCGTAATTGCAATTATTACTCAGAAACAAATTAATCATAATACGAGATCTAATATTCAAGAAGTTAGATCAAGAGGAGCAAAAACGATAATTATTTCAACTGAAAATGTTGCGGATAGTGCTGACGATATTATTTTATCAAGCGTACATGAGTATTTATCACCGCTTTTAAGTGTTGTTCCAACTCAGCTTATTGCTTATTTAAAAGCTAAGGAATTAAAGTTAGATATTGATAAACCGAGAAATCTAGCTAAATCTGTGACAGTGGAGTAGGTGAACGGTAAGTGAAATATTTTGGAACTGATGGCATCAGGGGAAAAGCTAATGATTTTATAACGCCGAAAATGAGTTATATGCTTGGGAAGAGTATGGCGCTATTTAAAGATAAAACCGATAAGATTATCATTTCCAGAGATACTAGAGTATCTGGTGAGATGATTGTTAATAATATTAAAAAAGGTGCTTTAGAGGCAGGAATTGATGTATGTGATATTGGTGTCTACGCGACACCAATTTTAGCTAACGCTTCAATTAATCATAATTGTATTGGCATTATGGTTACCGCCAGTCATAATCCTTACTATGATAATGGCATAAAAATCTTTAATCAAGGACAAAAGTCTTTACCTGAAGAAGAAACGATTATTGAAAATATTATCGATAATAATATTGATTTATCAGGCATAACTCCAGGCAAAGAAATTGTTATACCAGGTATTTTGGATGAATATTTTCAACTTTTCAGCAAATTTTCTGATTACAAAAGCCTTCATATTGGGCTTGATTTGGCTAATGGTGCGACGGTTAACTCGGCTTTAAAAGTCTTACCTGAGTTTGTTGAGAATTATATGTTGTTAGGTGCTTGGCCCAATGGTGAAAACATCAATCAAGATTGTGGTTCAACGCATTTGAAGAACTTACAAAATTTAGTGTATGATTATAATTTAGATTTAGGCATTGCCTTCGATGGTGATGGTGACAGAATTCTTTGCATCGATGATGAAGGTGATATCATCGATGGCGATTTGTTGATATATATTTTTGCTAAATATTTAAAAGAAGAGTTTCTTTTGAATAATAA
>JAVVFA010000099.1:0-4879 GCA_032251215.1 Candidatus Izemoplasmatales bacterium | reverse complement strand
GATTTATCGACTTAAATGATGGAACTGCCTTTGAATCTGTACAAATTGTATACGAATCTTCCCTGGGAAACTTTAAAGAAATTTCTAAATTTAGAGTTGGATCATCAATCTATGTTAAAGGTATATTGGTGTTAACTCCAAATATGAAACAACCTTTTGAAATCAAAGCTATTAATGTAACTTTAAAAGGAGATAGTTTAGATAATTATCCAATACAACCTAAGCGACATAGTAGGGAGTTTTTAAGAGAAAATGCTCATTTAAGGCCTAGAACAAACCTTTTCAGTGCCGTTTTCAGAGTGAGATCTGTTGTTTCATACTCGATTCATAAATTCTTTCAGGAAAAAGGCTTTATTTACTTACATGCTCCATTAATAACCGCAAGTGATGCGGAAGGGGCTGGAGAAATGTTTCAAGTGACGACTTTAGGCGGAAAGAAACCAGAAAATAATTACAGCAATGATTTTTTTGGCAAAAAAACAAACTTAAGCGTATCAGGGCAATTACAGGCAGAAGCTTATGCGCTTGCATTTAAAAACGTTTATACTTTTGGGCCGACATTTAGAGCTGAAAATTCAAATACTCCAAGACATGCTTCTGAATTTTGGATGATTGAACCAGAAATAGCTTTCGCGAATTTAAAAGACGACATGGCTTTAGCAGAAGCGATGGTTAAATACATAATTAAGGATTTATTTACGACTTGCGAAAGTGAGTTAAAATTTTTTGATCAATTTGTTGAAAAAGGTCTTATCGATAAACTGAAGAAAATTTTAGAATCTAAATTCGTTATTATTACACATAAAGAAGCAATTGATATCCTCTTTGCTAATTCCAAAGATTTTGTAGTAAAACCTGTACAAGGACAAGATTTAGCCACAGAACATGAAAAATTCATCACTAAATTCTTTAACGGTCCTGTGTTTGTTATTGATTGGCCAAAAGATATCAAAGCTTTTTATATGAGATTAAATGACGATGGTGAAACTGTAGCCGCAATGGACCTTTTAGTTCCAGGGGCTGGAGAATTAATGGGCGGATCACAAAGAGAAGAACGACTTGATTATCTGGAAAAAAGAATGAAAGAAATGAAGATTGATGATAAAGATCTTTGGTGGTATAAAGATTTGAGAAAATATGGTGGATGTAAACACGCTGGTTTTGGAATGGGATTAGAAAGAATGATTATGTATGTTACTGGCATAGACAATATTCGTGATGTTCTACCCTTCCCAAGAACCCCTAAAAAATGTGATTTTTAATTGAACGAACCCAAAACAAAAGACAAGGAAAATTTTCCTTGTCTTAAAAACGTTTTATTTGTTTATTTCTTTTCTTTTGTTGTAGGCTCTTTTAAAGATTCAACTAAGCCGCTAGCTAACCCAACAATACCTTGCATTTCTGAAGGAATAATAATCTTAGTTGCTTGTCCTTGAGCTACTTTTTCCATAGCTTTGTATGCCTCTAAAGTTAATACTGCTTGATCTGCACCAGCTAATTTAACAAGTTTGATACCTTCTGCGGTAGCTGTTTGAACTTTAAGGATTGCTTCAGCGCGACCTTCAGCTTCACGAATAGCAGCTTCTTTTTTACCTTCAGCTTCTAAGATATTAGCGGCTTTTTCACCTTCAGCTGTTAATATAGCAGCTTGCTTTTTACCTTCAGCAATCAAAATTGATTCACGACGTTCACGTTCTGCACGCATTTGTTTTTCCATCGCTTCACGAATTTCTTTAGGTGGAATAATGTTTTTAACTTCAACACGGTTAATTTTAATACCCCATGGGTCGGTTGCTTCATCTAATATAATACGCATTCTTTCATTGATTAAATCTCTTGATGTAAGAGTTTGGTCTAATTCCAATTCACCAATGATGTTACGTAAAGTAGTAGCAGTTAATTGTTCGATTAACAATCCTGGGTTTTCAGCCCCATAAACAAATTGTTTTGAATCTGTGATTTGCAAGAAGACAACAGTATCAATTTGCATTGTAACGTTATCTTTTGTAATAACGGCTTGTGGTGGGAAGTCTAAGACTTGTTCTTTCAAGTTGATTACATCGCTGACCATACCCCTTGTGTTGTACGTTCTTCTAATGCGGTCGATGAAAGGTACTTGAAAATGTAACCCAGCAGTCCAAGTAGTATAATAGTTACCCCATCTTTCGATAACATACTCAGTTGCTTGTGGAACAATTTTAATCCTTGTTCCTAAATACACGATTACGATTATCAATAAAGCTACTAAAACGACAATACCTGTTATTGATATTAAAAATACTGGCATAAACATAAAAATATCCTCCTATTTAATATTTATATTCCGTTCTTTCAACGGTAATTTTTGTGATCATATCTCTTATAGTAATTTTATTTTTTGTCGCTGCAATCAATGCAGTATCAATTAAAAACATAAACATTATTAGCATAATTGCAAATAATACATTAATTGGTATTAAAACAATTATCAATAAATATTTAAAAGCAATATCATGCAAAAAGATTGTTGCGATATTAACTGGACCAGTCAATTTTAACCGCATAACCTTACGTCCAAGAGTAATTCCTTTAAAAGCTAAACTATATATAGTCATCAATAACAAAAAGATGAACATATAATAGTAAACTACACTAGTAAAATAAATTCCCAAAGGCCCATTATAAGGCTCTGTATCGATAAAATTTTGTTGTTTGAGAACTTCTTGTTGCACCAAATAATTTTCTAACGCAATAGCCTTTAATTCTTCGTCATCTCCAGCCAACTCTTTGTTGACATCGTACTCTCTTTGAATCTCTGTTAGGTTATTGTTGTAAACCGTCATAATTTCCGTATAAGTGGCATTAATTTCGTCATAATTTTCGATTTTATTTTGAAGCATCGTTTGACCGAAAGCAATAAAGCTTATATAAATTATTGTAAAAACAAAAGCCATATCAATTATAGATGAAAAAAGTCTTCTAATAAATCCTGCACTCATTATTCTTTTCTAACCACTAATTTTACACCTTTAATAGCTAAAACCACGACTTTTTCATTCTCTAAAATTTCTTCGTTAGCAATAGCGGTCCAAATTTTCCCTTCGATTTTAACTTCTCCGCGTTCGCCATCAATAATTGGTTTAACACAGATAGCATTTCTTCCCACTAAAGAATCAGCATTCGTCTTGATCTCGTTTTTTTTGATATATCTTTTGAATATAGGCCTAAGAACTAACAATAAGGCTATAGAGAATATAATGAAAATCAATACTTGAACCCAAATTAATTCACCGAGAAAAATAGCGAAAATTAAAGCAAAGAATGCACCGGCAGAAAACCAAATGCTGGATAAATCCATAGTTAACGCTTCGATTACACCAGCGATAATTATCACCGCAAACCAAATGAATATCATTGCGGTAGCGGTATCAATAACTAAAAACATATTACTACACCTCTTCCTTGTTTAAATCAATTATTAAAGCTTCTTCATCTTTATTCCAATGAGCTTTAAATTTGTAAGAATTTTTCTTTGTAAAATCAAGATCTAATAATTCGGCAACTTCAGATAGGAATAGTTTATTACACACTCGAGAATAACTAGACTTAATTGTTATATTATGTCTTTGCTCCTCGGGTATGTATCCTAGACTTACCTCTTCCTTAGTTATTGGCTTGACAGCAATCATCTTATTAATTTTGTCCAACCCCAAAAGCACCACATAAGCTGAATCAAAATAGTTTGTTGCTGATTTGTTTAGGGTTATATTAGCTTCGTATAATGTCGCCAATTCATCTAAGGGTTTCTTTGATACCCATTCGAACTTACTCATAGTTCAACCTCCATTATAATACAGATTTATCATATTCATAATTATATCATACAAATTTACGATTATCAATGATTATTTTAAATTATTATATATTATTTGAGATTATATTGAATTAAACACAGATTTAATATATTATAAACTAGGTGATTGAAATGAAAGAAAGCACTTATTCAACTTATATATCTAAATCATTAAACAAAACATTTAAAAGTGTCCTTTTTGGTAGGTTTTTAAGAGCGATTGATAATTATAAATTGATAGAAGAAAACGATAAAATATGCGTTGCTTTAAGCGGAGGAAAGGATTCTTTGTTATTAGCAGCGCTATTTGAAGAATATAAACTCCATTATAATAACAAAATTGAAGTAAAATATTTAATGATGAATTCTGGTTTTACAGAGAAATTTTTTACAGATCATTTAGAAAACCTGAAAAAATTAGGGATAGAACAAATTACAAAGGATTCTAGAGTCTATGAAATAGCTAATCAAATGAATCCTAAAGCTCCTTGTTTTTTATGTGCGAGAATGAGAAGAGGTTTCTTATACCAAACAGCTAAAGATTTAGGTTGTAATAAATTAGCGTTAGGGCATCACTTTGACGATGTCATAGAAACAACGTTAATGAATATGTTCTATACCGGAACTTTTAAAACTATGTTGCCTAAAGCTAAATCTAAAAATTATGAAGAATTAGAACTTATTCGACCAATGTATTTGATAAAAGAGAAAGATGTAGAACGTTTTATTAAATATCATGGATTTACAATAAATCCTAAAGGTTGCTTTTTCCAAGAAAGAAACATTGACTCAAAAAGACAAGAGATGAAAAATTTAGTAACTTCACTTAGAAAAGTTTATAAGAACATTGACATAAATATCTTTAGATCGGCGGAAAACATTAATTTATCAAGTGTTTTAGGCTATTACGAAGATGATTCGAAGAAAATAAGTTTTCTAGATAAATACTAAAATCAAAAAAACAATGCAGAAATTGCATTGTTTTTTTATTTCTTAGGAAATTGTATTTACATGATTATATAGTGATATAAAACATATAATATATGG
>JAVVFA010000098.1:0-5013 GCA_032251215.1 Candidatus Izemoplasmatales bacterium | reverse complement strand
TGGTGGTGAAGAATTAGGTGGTGGTGAAGAATTAGGTGGTGGTGAAGAATTAGGTGGTGGTGAAGAATTAGGTGGTGCAGCACAAGGTACTCAAACAGAATTTTAAAAAACAGAATTTTAAAAAATAATTATTTAAATTATGGATAGAAGAATTAAAGCAATTTTAATCGCTAATAAGATTGATAATTTAGCATCAGTTGAGTTGGTTGATTATGATGATGGTGTTCTTGAAATTGTTCAAGAAGGTAGGAGTAGATATTTAACATTAGAAGGTGAAGTAGCTGAAATATATGTAGAAGATGTTGGCGAACAATTAGAAGATATTTTTATAGAAGATGTTGCAGAACCTGAAAGTGTAGAAAATGAAGAAATATTAACTACAATTATTGAAGAAGTTGATGATTTTGTTGATAAAGATAAAGTTGAAGATTTATATGATTTTGATATTGATATAGATGATGATTTTGATTTTCAGGATGAAATTAAAAAAGAAGAAGATTTGGTAAAAATAAAAGACTATAAAGAAGAGGTTAAGGAAGAAAAAGAATTAAAAGATAAACCTAAGAAAAAATCTAGTAGATTAAAGAAAAATAAAAAAGATGATGATTTTATTAATTTAATATAAATTTATTTATAATTTAAAAAACCACAATTATTCATTGTGGTTTTTTTTATTATAAAAAATGGAAAAAAGCCACATTTTTAGTTAAATATATACTAAAAAATAATATAAAAAAATATGTCAAAAAAACCTGTTCTTATAATCGAACATTGTTTGGATGGCTTAACTAGCGTAAATGAGGAATCTAAATCAAAAGGTGAATATATTCTAGGCGGTACTTTTACAGAATTCAATGTAAAAAACCGAAATGATAGAATTTATACAGCTGAAAAATTTATTCCGCATTTAAATGAACTACTTAATAGAAAAAATCAATTAGGAGTAGTTTATGGTGAGTTTGATCATCCAGATGTTTTTGACACCTCTCTTTCAAGAGTTTCCCATACAATAGAAAGTTTATCTTTTAACAAAGAGTTAAATATTGTTGAAGGTTCTATTCGTTTATTAAATACACATTGGGGAAAAGAAGCTAAGGCTTTGGTGAGTGATGGGTGTCCTATTTTTGTATCATCTCGTGCTGCTGGTATTACAGAGAGTGATGGTACTGTTACAGTTAAAAAATTATTTACTTACGATGCTGTTGCAGATCCTGGATTTGGTTCTGCTCGTATGGAAGTAAGGTCTTTAAATGAGTCACTTGGATTTAATGAAAGTGCAAACTTTAGGATATATGATTTATCCGATGAGTCAAAAATTAATGAGTTATTCGAAATGCAAAAAGATGAAATGGTAACCAAAACCCAGATGATCGAGTATTCTAAATATCTTACAGAAGAAGTGGAAAAATTCAAAACCGAAATTAATGAAAAATTAAAAGGTAAAGGTGAGTTTGATCCCACTAAAATTGATCAGATGTTTGAATATTACGAAAAATTACAAGAAACTCAAACAAAAATCGCTAAATATTTAGATTATCTTGCTGAACAAGTACAGGTAGTTGTTAACGAAAATATATCGTTAAAGAAGACTACATCAGATTTAGTTAATCATAGTGATTATTTGGCTGAGAACATTGAAAAATCTATCAATTATGCAGAATATTTAGCTGAAAATCTTGATAAATCAATTGATTATTCTAAATATATTGCAGAAACATTAGACAAAAATATTGACTTTTCAGAATATATTGCTGAGCATGTTGATAAAACTATTAAGTATTCAGAGTATTTAGCTGAAAATCTTGATAAAAATATTGATTATTCAGAATATATAGCTGAAAATCTTGATGATTCAATTGCTTATACAAATTATATCGCTGAAAGCGTTGATAAATCAATTGAATCTACAAAGAGACTTACAGAAGAATTAAAAATAGATGGTAAATTAAATGAGACATTTAAATTAATTCAAGAACAAGATTATACTGTTACTGATACTGAAAAATACTATTCAGAGGACGATGAAGGTAATGTTGAAGTTGATGAATTAGAATATAAACCAATTGAAGGTGAAGTTGAAGGTGAAGTTGAAGGTGAAGTTGAAGGTGAAGTTGATGGTGAAGAAGAACTTTCAGCAGAAAAACCAGAAGAACTTTCAGAAATTCCAACAGAAGGTGAGGAAGAACTTCCAGTAGAAACTCCTATCGAAGGTGAAGAAGAACTTCCAGTAGAAGAACAACCACTCGAAGAGCCTTTTGCAGAATTAACCCCAGGTGAGGTTGTAGCTGTAGGCGATGATTCAGGTGAGATATTAGCTTATAATCCTGAAAATGGTATTGTGACAATTCAACTTGATACACAAGAAGAGCCAATTGAAATTGCAGAATCAAAAGTTACCAGATTAGGTGACAAATTATACGAATCAGAAAGATCATTAAAAAATGATATATCACGTCTAATTTATGAAACTAAGAAAAGAAAAGCTTCAGAACAAGACGAACCTAATTTCTTATTATTCTTATCAGAAAAAAAGAAAGCTGCCTACTACAATTTATCACAAGAAGATAAATCAAAAGTAAATATCGCATTAAAAGAAAGCGAAGGTAAATACACTACAGAGGCTCAGGTATTATCAATTATGAATGAGTCATTATCTCCAAAAAAGAGAACATTTAATGATATGTTAATTGATGCTATGCCTGCAGATTTAGCACATATTTGGGAAAAACTTGAACCTAAAGTTCAACAGAGTGTGTTAAATCAAGCAAGATTATTTCCTAACCTCGATTCAGAACAAAAGATGGAGAGTTTTTGGAATAGTAGAGATTTACAAAGGTATACAAACGAAAAACCTGCTAAAAAAGTATTAAACGAAAACAAAGTAGTTAGTGATGTAACAATTTCTGATACAGAGCTAGAAAGAATGAAACAAGTTTTTCAAAGATTGAACGGTTAAAAAATGGAAAAAAGTGATATTTTTTAACAAATATATAGAAGAACTTAAAAATTAGACAATTAAAAATTGTCCAAAAAATAAAATAAAAAATAATGAATTATTTAATCGATAAAGCGAAAGCGCAAAAGAAATGGGCACCAGTTCTTGATTCTTTAGGAGTTACAGATTCTTATAGAAGAGAGTGGATGTCAGAGTATGCAGAAATGCATACATTAAATGAGAATGTTGCTTATTCAACCCTTGGTAACCTTAACGGTATGGGTGCTGTAACTTCTCCACAACCATCAACTACTCCTGGTTTAGTATGGGGTGATTATGGTTTAGGAACCGCAGGTGGTATTGGTTCAGGTGATATTGGACAGAATTTACTTCCAGTATCTATGAAAATTGCTGCTCAAACTATTGGTTTAGATTTAGTAGCTGTTAAACCTTCATCATCACCTAAAGTTGATCTTTTATTTGTTGACTTTAAGTATGATAATTTATCTGACTCAGTAGAGAAAGATGAGAGACCTATAGTTTTTAAAATTAATTTAACTGGACTTTCAGGTTTGACTGCACATCTTAGAACAGCTATGGCTGAGAAATTAGATGCTAATGGCGAACCTATTAGAGAAAAAATTGGTGGTTTAACTGATAGAATGTTTGTTAAATTGTCAGGTGGTACCGCAACTTCAGCTGTTCATTTTGAGACTACTGAACCTCAAACTTATGCAACTATCCAAGCTTTTGATCCTACATTAAAAGCAGTTGGTGGTACAGTTAGTAAAGCAGGTTGGTTAGAATTTCTTGGTTGGTCAAGAATTGATGGTTATCCAATGTTTAGATCATTCCGTCAATTTAATACAGCAGCTAGTACTGCTGCATCAACAGCTTGGGGTTTTGATCCAACTAGAAATACTTTCCCAAATGCAGCAGAATCAATTGCTGATATTCTTGGTAATGGTACAGTTATGGGAATAGCTGGTAATTCACTTGCAGCAGCAACAAAAACTAACTTTGTGTTAACAGGTGTGACTGTTTCTTTAGTTTCACTTCTTGAAGATCATATTCCTGGTTTTTCAGCTGGTTGGTATATGAATACTCCAATGAACCGTGATACTGATGAGAAAGTATATCCTGGTGTAATTGGTCCTGATATCTTCACAAAAACTATACAAGTTGGTGATATTGAAATTAGTTCAGCATTAAAGCGTACTCAAATTGAGGATATTAAAGCTGCAACTGGTATGGATATCGTTCAAAAACTTGAGTCAGTTCTTGTAAATGAGTTAACTCAGACTATTTCAAAACAAATCGTTGATAAAGTAGCTGAATTAGCTGATCAAAATAGAATAGCACATACTACACCTAAAGATTCTTCAAATGTATCTAAATTTGATTTCGATGTAGATTCATATTTAGCAATTGCAGGTTCAGCTCCTGGTGGTGAAACAACTCACTCAATTCAGAGAAAACTTATTGCTAAGATTAATAATGCATCAAACTTTATAGCAACTGAAGGTCGTGTAGGTCCTGCTCAATATCTTGTAACTAATGGTAATTTAGGATCAGTTATTCAAGATGTTGCTGGATATACTCTTAACCCAGTGAAAGGCGCTAACTTAAATGCAAATGGTCAATTATTCCCAATGGGTAATGTTGGTAATATTGCAATTTATGTTGATCCATATCAAAGATGGGATGACAATAGAATATTCTTAGGTAGAAAGAATTCTGTTGAACAGCCTGGTTTGATTTTTGTACCTTACTTAATGGCACAATCAATTTCACTTATAAGTGAAGCAACTTGGGCACCAAGAATGTTAATCAGATCACGTTATGCAATTGCAGACATTGGATTCTTCCCCTGGAAACAATTCATGACAATCAGAGTAACAGATTCAGCTGGCGTATTAATATAATCCTTAATTGGAATAATAATAAAAAAGAGGAACTTTTTGGGTTCCTCTTTTTTTATGCTTTTTTCTAAACATTTTACATTATTTATAATAAAACTAAATAAATAAAAATATTATGGATGAATATAGTTGTTTTTTCAAAAGATAGAGCCTCAC
>JAVVFA010000097.1:0-5082 GCA_032251215.1 Candidatus Izemoplasmatales bacterium | reverse complement strand
TATGATTTCGTGACGGCTAGAGCCGTCGCAAAATTAAATATTTTATCAGAACTAGCTCTACCTTTTGTAAAACTAAATGGTTATTTTATTGCCTACAAGTCAATTAATTATGAAGAAGAACTTCAAGATGCTTTGTTAGCTATTAATAAATTAGGTGGTAAATTAGAAAATATTTACATTTATGATATTAATGAAGAAATTAAACACACGTTAATAGTGATAAAAAAAGTTCAAAAAACACCAATAATATATCCGAGAAGTTTTGGTAAAATTAAAAAATCACCATTATAGGGAGTAGAAAGTCTTGAAGAAAACATATTTTGTTTTTAACGAAACTCAATATTATCGAGAACAATTGGAGTTTAAACATCTAAAAGGGCAAAACACATTAGTATCTTTTACAATATTTTTTATGATGATTCTAACCGCGCTTTATATGTTCTTAACTGATTATGCACTTGTTCCGGTAATTGGATTTGCACTAGGATATCTAGTTATCCTGATTTTTAATTTTGCGGCTTCATCATATGCTCGAGAATACAGTTATTTCATGAAGTTTAATAAATATATAACATCAATTACCCTTTTCACAATAACTGTTGCTATGATTATCTATTTTAAATCGCCGTCATTCATACCTCTGTTATTTGTTGTATATGCTATTTGCTCCATTTATAAAGATATTAAGGTATTATTGGTTATTACAGTTTATTTTCTGTTTTCTATTTTGATGTTAATTCTAAATTATCAAAATATTTTTGCTTTTCAAAATAATTTTGTCATCAAGGATTTAGCTATAGCTTTCTTTGTTTTTTTATTTTTGTTAATCTTGTTATCATCAAGTTTTATAATTGTAAAAGAAAAAACATTTTTCTATAACAATATTTCTTATGCTAAAGAAAAAGAATTTCGTAATTTAGACTTGTTAATGGAATTCAAGATGAAAGAAAAAACAAATATTAGCCACAATCGAGACTATTATCAAGATACCGAAGATTTACTTGAAGAGTTTAGAAAAAAAATTGATATTCCTAATATTTTTACTGAAAAAATAGAAATTCTCAAGAAATTAGAAAAAGGGATTGAAAAAAAGATAATTCTCGATGAACATTCTAATTTTACAAAATTAGATCTTGAAAGATTGGGGAATTTATTAGTCAATAAGAACTCAAAACTTAGAAGATTGATTTTGAAGGTTAGACATTCACAACTAGATAAAATTAAAACTCGCGAAATCTTTTCTGCGACCCATTTCCAAAGTTTCAATAAACAATCAGATAATCTTGAAACGAAAATCCTTTGTTTTGTTGTCTACTATGCTACATTAAAAAAAGGATTGCCAGGTATGAAATCACTATCAAACAAGGAATTGTACGATACATTTATCAACTCTGATTTTTATTATTTCATTGATCCTAAAGTCATTAAAGTTTATCAAAAAAATGCAGATGTCTTCAATCAAATAGTAGATGAAGTTATGGCTGAGGTGAAAAATAATGATTAAGTTTATTAAAAAGATTCTTAATTCGGAATTTTTACCTGTCAGTGAAGTAAGAAAACTTAAAGTTCACGTAGTCATGTCCTTTTTATTTATTATTACTTTAGTCACTATTCCATTTTCTTTTTTCCTTGACTACAGTTTATTAACAAAAGTAATTTCTTTAGGAGCTTTTGCTCTATTCTATCTTTTATGTGTTGCCTTGGCTAAGTTTAATAAAATCTTCACTGCAATACAAATAACAATGATTTATTCTGTGCTTTTAATGGTATTTTATACGCAAGGTATTAGCAGTTTTTATGCTTACATATTCTTTTACATAACCTTAACAATTATTTTGTTTTACCAAGAGATTTATTCATATTTCATCTACGGAACTTTAACTTTAGTGCTGGGCATATTATATACTTTATCTTATAGTGAAGGGTTGATGGCTCTTCAAGACATCAGTGGTTCTATTTACATTTATATAGCCGGATTAGCTATTTATTATTTAGTTAGTTTTGTTCAAATATTTAATAATGAAAAACTTTATGCTGACATGAATTTAGAATGGGTAAAACTAAATAACATCAATAGTAATTATCAAGATGAAATCCTTTATCATCTAGAAGATATTAGAACCGATTTACAAAGATCACCAATTTATGAGGATTTAGAATTTCAAAAAACTGCTTTTGAATTAAGTGATTTTGTCGCTCAACAAGTCTTAAAAGACGGTAAAGAAATCGTTAATCTAATAGATTTATACATCTATATTCATGAAAAAGGATTAGATGCAGTTTTAAAGAATGACGAAATTAGTGTTGCTATGAAAAAAAGTTCAAACATTTTAGGTAAATATTTGTTAAACCAAAATTCGGATATGTTTTCTTTAATTATAAGTTTTTACTTGAAGTTTCGTAAAACAGAACCTTATCAAATAAACCGCTATGTTTATGGTCTAGACACAATCACCCACCTAAGTGATGAACAGTTTATTGCTTTTTGTATAATTTATTTATATTTACACGATGAAATTTCTGAAGGGCGTTCTTGGGATAACCTGGATTATGAATCTAGTAATTTAGATAATATTCTTGCAAAACTTGATTTAAGTGAATTTTTCTCCGAACAATTAATAGCCTTTTATCAAGATAATATAGACCTTTTCAAAAAATACAGTAAGAAGAATTAGAAAGGAAGAGATTTATGGCCTTAGTGCTCTCAATAGCCAACCAAAAAGGTGGTGTTGGTAAAACCACAACCGCAATAAATCTAGCTAGTTCCTTAGCGGATTTAAACAAAAAAATATTATTGATTGATTTAGACTATCAAGCTAACGCTACAACTTGTATGGGGATAAATCGGGGGAGCTTTAAAAAAAGCGTTTTCGACTGTTTCAAAAGAGAGGCTTCTTTTAGTAACGTTAGAATTAAAACGGCTAATCCTTTAATCGATGTTCTTCCGGCCAAAACAATGGTTGAAGGCGTTGATGAAAAGATTATCGCCGACAGTAATCGTGATTTTATTCTTTATGAGCTCCTAAAAGAAGCAAAAACTGAATACGATTATATTTTAATCGATTGCCCTCCATCTTTAGGCTACATTACGATTAATGCACTTATGGCATCTGATGGCGTAATCGTACCAGTTCAATGTGAATTTCTTGCTATGGACGGTCTTACACAATTATTGAATACAGTTAGATTAGTACAATCAAAAAAGAAAGTGAATCAAGAAACGTTAACAATCTACGGAGTGTTGTTGACAATGTTAGATAACCGCGTTAACTCAGGGTTTCAAATTGTCAATGAAATCAAAACATATTTTAAAGAAAAAGTATTTCAGACAATTATTCCTCGTAATATTACGTGTTCTAATGCAACGTTTTATGGAGTGCCAGTTACAGTATATTCGCCTAAAAGCAAGTCTTCATTAAGTTATAAAAAATTAGCGAGAGAGGTTGTGGCTAGAGATGAATAAAGATGAATTCATCAAACGTGGTTTAGAAGATCTATTAAAAGAAAATGAGATTGAAAATTTAGATAGGGAAGAAGTTGTAGATATTGAAATAGATAAAATTTCGCCTAATCCTTTTCAACCTAGACATCACTTTGAGGAACAAGCATTAAACGAATTAGCAGATTCGATTAGAACTAATGGCGTATTACTACCGGTGATTGTTAAAAAGGTTGCTAACGGATATTTATTAGTTACTGGAGAAAGAAGATGTAGGGCTTCAAAAATAGCTGGTTTTTCAACAGTTCCTGCTATAATTAGAGATTATAATAACCAGTATTTAGCAGAACTGGCTTTACTCGAAAATATTCAAAGGGAAGACTTAACCATAGTTGAAGAAGCTGAAGCGTATCAAAACGCAATTCAATCACTTAACTTAACTCATTTAGAATTAGCTCAAAAAATTGGTAAAAGTCGATCTTATGTATCTAACGCTTTAGGGATATTAACCTTACCAAGCGATGTTTTAAATGAAATTAATCAAGGAAATATATCTATGGGACACGCTCGAAGTTTAAGTAAACTCAAAGATGTAATGAGAATCAAGAAAATTGCCAATATGATTATTCAAGAACGTTTAACTGTAAGAGACATTGAATCCTTAGTTAAAAAAGAAAAAAAGAAAAAAGAAATAAATCGTAAAACAATCTCCCAAGATTTACAAAATGAGCTTGTAAGTTTCAAAGATAAGCTTAATCTGAATTTTAAATTCAAAGATCCTGTAAAAATAACCAGTAACAAAATAGTCATAACAATACAAGACCTTAAAGAAATACAAGCTATCAAAAAATTAATAGATGGTGATTTGAATGAATGAAGAAATTAAAGAAGGTAGCATTCTTGTTCTAAAAAAAGGTCACCCTTGCGGAGAAAACAAATGGGAGATAGTAAGATTCGGAACCATCTGTAAAATTAAATGTTTAGGATGCGAGCGAATTGTAATTATTGATCGTGTTGATCTAAAGAAAAGAATAAAGAAGGTGCTAAGATGTAAAAAATACTAGATGAAATCGTAAAATTTCGAGATGAAAGGGGATGGCGTAATCACGATACGCCACAAGCCCTAGCCAAATCGATAATTATCGAGGCTGCTGAGTTGTTAGAGAATTATCAGTGGGAAGATATGCATCCAAATTTAATAAACGTAGAAGAAGAATTAGCCGATGTTTTAATCTATTCTTTGGCTATGTGCTCGGATTTAGGACTTGATCCTGAAACGATAATTCGTAAGAAAATGATTAAGAATGAGGTTAAATATCCTAAAAACTAATAATATCAATAAATGTCAATTATTATTTTCCTTATAGATATGCCCTTTGTTTAGGAATATTAGCGATTTTTATTTAAAAAAACGGAAAATAATAATTGACAAACAAACCGATAAATAGTAAAATATTATTCGCATTGTAAAGAGATGTTAGGGGCCTATAGCTCAGGTGGTTAGAGCGCACGCCTGATAAGCGTGAGGTCGATGGTTCAAGTCCATTTAGGCCCACCATTTTTTCCGGGGTATTAGCTCAGTCCGGGAGAGCGCCTGCCTTGCAAGCAGGAGGTCAGCGGTTCGATCCCGCTATACTCCACCA
>JAVVFA010000096.1:0-5095 GCA_032251215.1 Candidatus Izemoplasmatales bacterium | reverse complement strand
TATGGATACACACATAAGAGAAGAAATTACTTGGTTAAAAGATAAGGATTATATGTTAACGAGCGTTATTATTTGGAATGAAAAATATTTACCTTTTCAGATGGTTCTATTTAGAAAAGATAATCATGATAAAATAGAAATAAGAATGTTTACTAAAGTTGAAGATATGATTTATATGGAAGAAAATTTATTAGGTAATTTTAGAACAGATCAAGAAGAAGAAATTGTTTATCAATTACTTAATTCTTGTCAAAGAATGTTAAATGTTTATACAGTCTTTGATAAAGAAGCGGAAAAAAGATATCACAAGGATGATTATCAATTAGCTGACAAATTAGAGACTAATTTAGTAGATGCTTTATTGTTAGATGACAGTATCATGGATATGTATAAAGAAGCAGCTCCTGAAATTGGATTTTATTCTTTAGCAGTTAATTTTAATAAAATGAAGAAAGCGATTGAAAATCAAGAATTAGAAAATCTATATAATGACTTTATTGCTTTAAGCCAAAAATATAATTAAGAAAAGGGAACCTATTTAGATGAAAAATTATCAAGTACTATTCTTGAAAATATTAATTGGTATGGCTATTATACCGGTATTGTTTCTTGTATTATATAAATTTCCGTCATTGTTTATTGAAGGGTTTAGCAGCGGCTCAGAATATGTGCCATATTTGTTTGGTTCGATGATTAGTGTTTGTATCATGTCGGTGCCATACGCTATTAGTTTAGTCCATACTTTTAAATTACTTATACTATTGGAGAAAAAAGAGTTTGTTAGTCAAAATTCAGAAAAATCTTTAACGATAATTAAAAAAATGGCTTTTATTGTAGCGATAATTTTTTTAGTAGATATGCCTTTTATTTATATAATCGCGGATATGGATGACGCCCCAGGATTGATCATGATTGGTTTGTTTTTAATGATTTTTGCTTTAGCTATTGGCGTGTTCGCTAATCTGATTAAAAAATTTATTAGCGAACAAAGAAGTGAAAAAAGCATAAATAATGGGTGAAAAAAATGAATTTGGAATTAAAAGCTAATTTACATTTAGTTAGAATTACAAAATGGTTGACTATTTTGATGATTTTAATTATTCCGATTCAAGTGATTATTTTTTTGATTGAGCCAATGCCAGATACGGCTTTGGGTTGGTTAGAACTAATGAGGGATAAACCATTATTAGGACTGATGCATTTAGACGTACTTTATATTGTTAATAATACTTTTTTAATCTTTTTGTATTTTACCATTTATATTACATTAAAAAAGGAAAAATCATCATTGCTTAATATTGCTCTAATTACTGGTGTTATTGGTGCAGTGCTTTATTATACAAGCAATAGAAGTATTGAGATGTTAATGTTAAGCGATAAGTTCTTTGCGAGTAATGATATGTTGCTTAAAACATCTTATCTAGCAACTGCAGAAAGTTATTTAGATATTTGGAAGGGTACGGCTTTTAATGTTTATTATGTCTTAAGTGCAGTATCTTTAATCTTATTCAGCATAGTGATGTTAAAAGATAGTTTTTATACAAAGGCTACTGGTATCATTGGTTTGATATCGGGGATTTTAATGAGTGTACCTTCGAGCGTTGGTATGATTGGCATGATTATGGCTTTGTTGTCGCTTATTCCTTGGGTTATGTTTTGTGTATTGATAGTAATTAGATTGTTTAAATTAGAGCCTTTAAGTTAAATGTCTAAAAATTTTATATTTATTAAAGCAAAAAAACTCGATTAAGATTTGAGTTTTTTTTATTGTATTAAAAATTGGAATTCATTTTAAGTAAAATCTGATATGATGTTTACATCATATATAACATTTGGTATAATGAATGAAAACATTCAAGAATCTTTTTTTAATATTTTTAGACAATGAGGTTACTAATGATTAAGAAAATATTTGTCATTTCTTTATTTTTTTGTATTTCTTTATTTTCTGCTTTTTTATTTATGGTTAAAGCAGTTGATGAAGGAACTACAACTAGTTTAGAATTAACTTCATCTGCAATTTTACCAGGTAATTCTGGGTCTATTTACGTTAAATTGAATAATGCAAGTGATTTATCAGGACTGTCTTTTGAGATTTATTACGATAGTTCTTTTTTTAGTTTTTATTACTACAATGTTTACTCTGCTTTAAGTGAAGCAAATATTTCCGTGAACCTTGAAGAAGAAGGTATAGCTAAGGTAAGTTTCACTAACTTAAACGGAATTTACTATACAGGTAGTATTATGAGATTTGATTTTAGTTCAATAACTGCTACGTCATTAGATAACTACACTTTAGATTTAGCTGTGGGTGAGGCATATGATTCATTGTTAAATCCTATTAATATAAATGGTGTTGATGGGAATATTCTGGTTGAGGAAAGAGAAGAAATTATCAATTACATAAATTTCTATAATCAAGTTGATATTAACAATTTAAACATTGGTGATACTTTTAACTACTCTTATTTTTCTTATAGCCTTTATAATTTGGCTGCTGGTAATTTTCAAATATATTATGACGATTCAATTTTAAAAATTAATAGTGTAAACCTATCCAGTCAATTAAGTTCAGCTGATGTTATCTCCTCGATTAATCAAGATATCTCAGGTTATGTAGATATTACTTTTGCTTCACTTGATGCATTGTATGATTCCGCACTTTTTACGTTAGAGTTTGAAGTTATAGCCAATACCAATAGCATTAGCAATATTACAGTAAAAGCATTGGATTTATATGATAATAATTTAAATCCGATTAACAGTAATATTGCCACTTTACAAGTTGTTACTCTAAAAGTAGAAGACCCGATAGATTTTCCGAATATCTATTTGACAGATTATGAAGGAGATATTTCCAGCAACTTTACTATTGAAGTTAAAGTAGAAGCTAATTCCCAATTAGCCGCTGGTGATTTCCAAGTTTTTTATGATGTAAATAAATTAGAGGTTATTGATATTACAGTTGGTGAAATGGTTTCAATTAACGGCGGATATTTATTATTTAATCCAGAGTTTAGTAATGGCGTGATTTCGTTTTCATATATCAATAGTGAAGGATTGACAAATGAAGAGTCATTGTTAAAGATAACATTGAAACCTAAAAATGTAACGGTAGGAACAGTTATAAACATGAGTATTAACGGTTCTGGGGTTGTTAATGATAATTTCGACGATTTATTTATTGAATATGTCAGTAATGATATTGCCTTTAAAGATTATTTGGCATATCAAGAATTTTTGACTCAAGCTAATTTGATAACTGTTGATATAAATGCTAGACAAGATATTATCAATTTGATCGAAACAAAAGCTTCTTTAAGTAGCATCGATCAACAAAGTGCTGAAATAGTCATAAACAATTTGATTTCTGCGTATAATCTTTTAATCAACAACATTAATTCTGAATATCAAGTTGCTGTTGACATAGCGACAAGATTTTCGCCCGGCTTTGGATATATACCACTTGATTTTAATTCGGAGATTTTGCTTGAAAGGAAGGTGCAACTATGAAGAAGATTTTAATTTTATTCAATCTTTTAATTGTTGTTTTGCTTTCAGGTTGTAGATATTTTATTATAAAAACTACTACAATAAGTCAAACGACATTAACTAGTGAAATAGTAGATACAACAACTTATGTTTCAACCACAAATGTTCCAACAACTATAAGTTCAGAAGATTTTTTTATTCAAAAATTTCATGATAGTCTGAGTCTTTATGATTTTTATGAAGTTAATGGATTCAATTATTTATCTACTCAGTATATTAATGATGCAGTAGTTAATTATGATGAGGTTGAACAAAGAATTGTTTGGGAGCCAGAGATTAAGATCTATACAGATTATTATAGTGAAAGGTTGAAAGAGTTTAGTATTGATGAAACTTATGAAATAATTGAAAATGTTAGTTTTTATTATAATAATCAAATTGGTACATATAACGAAAATGATGAATTGATTTGGAAGGTATCCACTTTAGAGACATATTTGGATTTTATCTTACCTGTAAACGATATAGAGTTAAATTACTTCGAATCTTATGAAATTAATGAATCAGAAGGTTTAATAGTTTTAAGTGGTTTAGTCAAAATAGAATTTATAAATACAGTTTTAGGGCTTGAATCAAGTGATATTGATCAATTAAACTTGACAATTACCATAAATAATACTGATTATTCGTTACAAAGTTTAAATATTTTATATAGTCAAGATTTAACAGAAACAGAAATTATTTTTATTCCTTATTATGACATTACTCAAGTCATAATACCTCAGTAAAGAAAGGATAGTTGATAATATGTTTAAAATTTCATTTAAGAAAGTTTTAGTGCTTTTTATATTAACAATAACGATTGGGTTTATTTTGTATTTAAACTATGAGCTAAATGTTACACCTTTAGCTTCAGGAGGTGAACAACCACAATTAGTTGATGATGGTTTAGACCAAAAGATCAACTATAAAGTAGACAAAAAGAATTATTTTGATACTGATGGCAACTTATTAGTTCCTTATGATATTGCTTATGAAGAACATTTTAATAGTGGAGAGGTGTTGTATGAAGAAGATACAATACTTATTAAATTTTTAAGTATTTTTGATGGGAAAGTTTCCAGAAACCTTGATAGTGCCGGTATCGAAGAACTATCCTTTAAAATGGCAATTGATCAAAGCCATTGGTATGAAGCTAAAATAAAGGAAGGATTAGATGTAATAGAAGTAATGACTACGGTAAGATCTCTGGATGAAGTTATTGTAGCTGATTATAACTATATCTATGAAACTGAGGAAGTAATTGAGTTTCCAGAGTTGTTAGAAAATCCAAGCTATGACAGTCAATGGCATCTAAAAAGTTATGGGATTCCTGAAGCTTGGCAATGGATGAATGAAAATGGTTATCAAGCCGGTGGGAGTTCCTCAGTTGTAGTCGCTGTTATTGATACTGGAGTAGATTATAATCATAAAGATTTAGCCGCTAATATGTGGGTAAATATTGATGAAATACCTGGCAATAATATCGATGATGATAATAACGGATATATTGATGATGTTCATGGTGTAAACGTAGTAAGTGACACTTATTATCATACTGGCG
>JAVVFA010000095.1:0-5171 GCA_032251215.1 Candidatus Izemoplasmatales bacterium | reverse complement strand
GCTAAAGCTCCGAAACTAATCAAGAGAGAATATTATAAAAACATGAAGATTGGTAGTGTTATTGTTGATATTGCTATTGATCAAGGTGGCTCAACAGAAGTTTCCAAAGCAACTTACCATGATAAACCTACATTTGTAGTTGATGGAATAGTTCACTATTGTGTAGCTAATATGCCTGGTGCTGTCCCACAAACTTCAACAATCGCTCTTAATAATTCAACTTTAAAATACGGCTTATTAATCGCTGATAAAGGTTTAGAAAATGCCATTGAACTATCTGAACCATTAAGACATGGTGTAAACACATATTTAGGCAAATGTACCTGTGAAGGAGTTTGCGAAGCATTTGACTTAAAATTCCAAGAAATATAATAAAACCGCCATATATGGCGGTTTTAATATTATATATAACTAAATCTCTGTGTCCTAAGTGTGATAGAATACTGAGTATTACATCATAAAAGTAAACAATAGTTTAATAATAATCATGCGTGATATATAATATGACTAAGGAGATACTTATGAAATGTTTAGTTACTGGAGCTACCGGTCATATTGGCAATGTTTTAGTCAAAAAACTCTATGAACAATCACATGATGTTCATGCTTTGGTTATGGAAAATGATGATATATCAATTATCGATCCTTACGTAAAGGTGATTTATGGAAATATTTCAGATAAAGAAAGACTATTAGAAGTTGTTAAAGATTATGATATTGTTTTTCATTTAGCGGGAATTGTTGAAATTAGGCTAGGAAAAAAGAAACAGCTATATAAAATCAATGTTGAAGGAACAAGAAATCTTATACAAGCATGCCAAATCAATAAAATCAAAAGATTAGTTTATACATCAAGTGTCCATGCAATCGAAGAACCAAAAAATAATCAAGAAATTACTGAACCGAATAGTTTTAATCCTAAGAAAGTTAAAGGATATTATGCAAAAACAAAAGCAGTAGCCACTGATTTAGTGTTAAATCAGTCATGCCCTACCTTGGAAACGGTAGTAGTTTACCCAGCGGGAATTATCGGACCCTATGATTATAAAGCTTCCAATTTCGGCCGAGTCTTTACAGATTATCTTACCGGAAGATTAACGGCATATTTAAAAGGTGGTTATAACTTTGTCGATGTTAGAGATGTTGCTGAAGGTCTAATTAAAGCAGCCACAATTGGCAAAGATAAAGAAGGATATATTTTATCCGGCAGTCCGATCACTGTTAAACAGTTATTGGACTATATCGCTGATTACACAGGAAGAAAAAAAATAAAGACCAAATTATCATATTGGTTTATTAAATCTATGAGTTACTTTGCTGAATTTTACTACTTCCTAATGCGGAGAAAACCTCTCTTTACTCACTACTCAATCTCTGTATTGAATTCCAATCATAACTTTTCGAATGAAAAAGCAAAAAGAGAATTAGGTTTTAAAACCAGAGATATTTATGAATCAATAAAAGATACTGTCGATTTTGCCTTCAGTTACTATTTAGAAAAGGTAGGTAATAAATATCGAAAGAAAGCATTACATTAAATTAAGTTAAAAAATAAACGATATTTCTCAATATTTCTTATACTAATAACGGTCTAAATTGTCTTTACTTTAGACTTTTATTTTTATATAATAGTGACAGTTTTTGAAAAATAACCTGGAGGTAAACATTTTATATGAAAAGCACCTTTGAACTAGCGGGAATATTTACCGATAATATGGTTTTTCAAGCAAAGAAACCAATTAGAATCTTTGGGACTTGCAAAAAAAATATCGATATCCACTTTAAATTACTAGATTCTGAAATCAAGATCAAAACAAAGAAACAAACCTTTATGGTTGAGTTTCCAGCAATGGAAGTCAAAGATTCGGCTTTTTCAATATCAATAACTACAAAAAAAGAAAAACAAATGCTTTATAATTGCTTGATTGGTGATGTATATTTATTCTTGGGAGGAATGAATATTTCTATGCCTCTATCTGATAGTTATCACAATCAAGATTACGATAATTTTAATGTTAGATTTTTTTCATGTAATGACGATGATTATAACTGGAAAATAAGCGGCAAAGACAATTTTGAATCATTTAGTGCTCTATCATACTTATTTGCCAAAGGCATGCATGAGATTATAAAGACACCTATTGGTATAATAAAATGTGCGCATCTAAATTCACGGATATTTTCTTGGATGAGCGAATCTGATATCGAGAGTAATAAAGAAATTAAATTACTAACAAGTAAATTTTCTTCTATAGATCGGATACCTTTATATGGACAAATTAAATCGAAGATAATTCCTTATCAAGTTAAAGCGGTTGTCTTTTATCAAGGAGAAAATGATTTTCCTTATTTTACAATTTATGAAAATGCACTTAAAACCATAATTCAATGTTTAAGATTCGATTTTAATGATTTAAAATTACCTTTTTTTATTATCCAAATCGCTGGATATAACCATCCTGAAGCAGACGATTATAGTGTAAGTATGATTCGCGTGTCTCAAGCAAGAGTAGCCTCTGAAAAGGATGAGATCTATCTTGTTTCAGCGATTGATTTCGGCGATGCCGAGAAAATTAGCCCTAAAGACAAACATCTTGTTGCTAAAAGATTAACGAATGCGATTTTAGAAAAACTATTTAAAATTGGTAAAAACAACACTTCGCCTACATTCTTTTCTTACCAAGTATATCCCGATAACATAACAATACTCATTAAAGACAATTATCTTAATTTAGTTTCAAAATCAAATCAATATTTGGGATTTACTTATAGCGATAACGGTTCTGATTTTTACCCTTTAAAAGGCATTAAGATTACTAACAACATGATAGTTATTCAGAAAGAGAAAGATTATAAAGAAATTAGATATGCAATGAAAAAATTCCCAATTTGTGACATCGTCACAACGAATAATTTACCACTTTTACCTTTTCACATAAAATTTTAACAAAAAACCAAGACAACTTGGTTTTTTTTAATTTATTTACCTATAATTAAGGTATAATATTTTCTAGGTGATAACTTTGAAAGAATTAAGTATAAGTGTTAAAGATATGGTAGAACTATTATATGGTTCCGGCAATATCTCCAGCACTAAAAATTTAATGATTAGGGCTCAAGAAGGCACAGAAATTCATAAATACTGGCAGAATCAATATCTTGAAACGGATAAAAAAGAAGTAGTCTGTCAAATTAAATATGAGAGAGATGACTTGAGTTTAGAAATATCAGGACGAATAGATGGTGTCTTATTTAGAGATAATGAAATTATTATCGAAGAGATAAAATCTACTCATCTTGATTTTAGTCAATTAGAAATAGAAACTACACCTAGCCATTTAGCTCAAGCGAAAATCTATGCTTATATATACATAATAACTTATGATTTAAAAAAGATTAAAGTCTTATTAACTTATATAAATGTCGACGACTTAAAAACCCAACATTTCGAAAAAAGTTTTACTAAAAAACAACTCGAGAATTATTATTTAAAAACAGTAGAAAGATATCTTGATTGGCAAGAACTAATCAATAATCATGAAAACTCAAGGCAGAAATCAATTGTCGGTTTGGAATTCCCTTTTCCCGAATATCGACTTAACCAAAGAGAAATGATGGCTTATATTTATCGTAACATATTGAATCAAGGTAAACTTTACCTTGAAGCTCCAACCGGAATCGGAAAAACAATCGCAGCATTGTTCGCGGGATTAAAAACGATTAATCGTCCGAAACAAAAGCTATTTTATAACACCGCAAAAAACGATGGGAAGAAAGTGGTTATTGATACTATTAAACTATTAGAAGAAAAAGGTTTAATCGCAAAAAGTATCGAAATAACGGCTAAGGATTCAATGTGCTTTTTAGATAAGAGAGATTGTGATCCAGAAGTCTGCAAGTACGCAAAAGGTTATTATAACCGGATCTTTAAGACGATAGAAGATGTTTATGGTAACGAGACACTATTAACTAAAGAAAAGATTAAAGTATACGCAAAAAAACATACAGTGTGTCCTTTTGAATTGAGTTTAGACTTATCCAATTACGCTGACATAATCATCTGTGATTATAACTACGTATTTGATCCGATGGCTCATCTAATAAGATATTTTGAGGATGATCAATATAATCCTATTCTTCTTTGTGATGAAGCTCATAACTTAGTTGATCGCTCGAGAAGAATGTATTCAGTGAGTTTAACAGAAGAAATGTTTATAAAAGCCTTAGAAATTTCAAGATATTTGAAGCCAGATCCTTCATATGAAATTTCACAAATTCTTGAAGTTTATTCAGCGGCGAAAATATCGCTCTTAGAAGTTGATTTTGTTAGAAAAGAAGAAGTAAATCCAACTTTGATATTATTTTTAATGAAATTAGCAGTAAAACTTGATCAAATCTTTTCCGATGATAAAATCAAATTTGAAAGACAGGAATTACAAGATTTCTATTTTGAAGTCTCGAGATTCTTAAGAATAAATGAGTTTTATAACGATGATTTCGTTTATGTCTTAGAAAAATACGAAAATGATATTATCATTTCTATCAATTGTTTAAATGCATCTTATTTTGTGAATCAAACCATTGATAACTATTGTGAAGCGGCTACTTTCTTTAGCGCAACACTAACGCCAATGTTCTATTATAAAAGTTTGATTACCGCTAATTTAGGTGAAGATATTTCTCTGGTATCAGATTTTAGTCAGAATAATCTCCTTTTACTAGCGGTTGATGACGTATCGACAAGATTCAAAGACCGAGACTATTCCATTGAAAAAATTATCCAAGCTACCAAAGCTCTAGTTGCACTGCCTCGAAAAAGTGGGACACATAGGTACCACCTAAAACAACAAATATAGTATAATAATCCAAAGGAGTTGAGAATATGTTAAATCAGTACAGTGTAGACTTTAAACTAAAGATTGTGAAGATGATCTTAAATGAACATATAGCTAAGAAAGAGATTATGAGAACGTATAATGTCGCAACAAAAACTCAAAGACAGTGGGTCCATAAATATCAGAGTGAGGGAATAAGTGGTTTAGTTAGTAAAAGAAAAATAAGAGATAAAATACCAACGAATCAAGTAGAAGATTCAGTTGAAGCTTTGAAGCATGAAATCTTAATGCTTAAAGTAGAAATAGAACGATTAAAAAGAGGATATAGTAGTGAAG
>JAVVFA010000094.1:0-5193 GCA_032251215.1 Candidatus Izemoplasmatales bacterium | reverse complement strand
GCTGATAAATATAGTGTAACTTTAGCGCCAAGTTTTGTTATCCTTAATCAAGAAGGGAAATATAAAGGAGTTAAATTCAATGGAATTCCTGCTGGGCATGAAATCAACTCATTCTTATCTGCTGTCATTGATATGTCTGGGGTTGAATTTGGTTTTGATGAAAAAATTATCGAAAGAATAAAAACAATAAAAAAACCAGTAAATATTAAAGTTTTTGTGACATTAAGTTGTCCTCATTGTCCAGGTGCAGTTTCAAATGCTCACCGTTTGGCAATGTTGAATGAAAATATCGAAAGTGAAATGATTGAGGCACAAACTTTTCATGATTTATCGAAAAAGTATAATGTTTCTGGAGTACCAAAAATTGTTATTAATGAAAAACATGAATTGATTGGCAATCAACCAATTGAAGAATATTTAAATCAATTAGAAAATCTATAAAGATAATAAACGACTATTTTGTTAATTAACAATAAAGTCGTTTTTTTATATATGTTATTTAAAAAAAATAAAGATAATCAAGTTCTAATATATGTATTTAATTAGTGATGTTTTTGTGCTATAATTAACAAAAATCATAAATATCATGAAAGGATTAATTTGATTATGACACTTACTTTAGCAATTATTTTTAGTATCTTTATTTCTATTGTTGCTTTCTTATTGGCTGGATGGCTTTATTTATGGGTTAAAAAACAGGATAGTTCTAATCCGAAAATCGAATCAATTAGTGCACTTATTAAAAGCGGAGCTAATACATTCTTAAGAAAAGAATACACTATTTTAGCTAAATTTGCAGGGGTTGCTGCAGTACTTATTTTAGTGTTTTTGCCTAAACCAATTTGGAATCAACCAGATTTCAATGCGATTTTAAGCAATAACGTGGCGATAACTTTTGCTTATATTTTTGGTACAGTTTTTAGTGGATTAGCAGGAAAAATCGGAATTTTTGTTGCCACTATCGCTAATAAAAAAACTGCTGAAGCTGCAACAAGAGGAATTGGTCCAAGTTTCTTAAGTGGATTCAGAGGTGGAGCGGTTATGGGGATGGCCGTAGTTGGATCAAGTTTACTTGGTGTAGCATTATTCTTCTGGATTACTAAAAATCCAACTATGCTTCTAGGTTTTAGTTTTGGTGCTTCTTCTTTGGCTTTGTTTGCAAAAGCTGGTGGTGGAATCTTTACTAAAACCGCTGATATAAGCGCTGATTTAGTTGGTAAAGTTGAACTTGGAATTCCTGAAGATGATCCAAGAAATCCAGCTGTTATTGCTGACAATGTCGGTGATAATGTTGGGGATGTTGCTGGTATGGGGGCTGACCTTTTCGACTCTCACGTTGCTTCTTTGGCCGCAGCTATTGTTATGGCTTCTTCGATTGATGCCAGTATGGGTTCAAAAAATGTAGAGATGGTTTTTGTGTTTGCGGCTTTAGGATTGTTAGCTTCAATTTTAGGAGTTGCTTTTGCTAAAATGGGCAAAAAAGAAAATCCTACAAGAGCACTTAATTTAAGCACTTATGTAACTACAGGTATATTTGCTGTACTAACATTTTTAGCTACATTAATTTTTAAATATGAATGGCGATTATTTTTAGTTACTGTTATCGGTTTATTTGTTGGGGTCATCATCGGTATAACGACAGATTACTTTACTAACGACGAAAGAAAACCAGTTAGAAATGTTGCTAAAGCGAGCGAAAGCGGCCCAGCTTTAACAATTATTTCTGGGGCGAGTTATGGTTTCCTTTCCGTTTTACCAGCAATGATTGGAATAGCTGTCAGTGCGTTTGCTGCTTATATGATTGCAAGTCCTTTAGGTGCAAATTACGGATTATTTGGTATTTCTATTGCTGCTGTTGGTATGTTATCAATAGTTGGTATGATTATTTCAAATGATGCTTATGGTCCAATTGTTGATAATGCAAGAGGATTAGCTGAAATGGGTGGTTTAGGTGAAGATGTCATTAGAATAACTGATCAACTAGACTCAGCGGGAAATACTGTAAAAGCAGTTACAAAAGGTTTCGCTATTAGTGCAGCTGGTTTAACAGTTATTTCACTTCTTGCAGCCTTTGTCAGCGAAGTTAACGATGCGGCTATTGAACTTAGCTTACCGTTAATTACTGGATTTGATGTTTTGAATCCTTCTGTTTTCTTCGGTATGTTAATAGGCGCTGCAGTACCTGCGGTCTTCTCAAGTTTGTTAATGTTAGGTGTTACTAAAAACGCTGAAAGAATGGTTGCTGAAATTCATCGTCAATTTGAAGAAATTCCTGGATTGAAAGAAGGCAAGGAAGGCGTTATGCCAGAATCTGATAAATGTATCGTTATCGCAACTGAGGGCGCATTACATGAGTTATTATTTGCTGGTGCTTTTGCAATAATTATAACAATTGTAGTTGGTTTAGTTGGTGGTGTTTATGCTATCGGTGGATATTTGACTGGTAATATTATTTCTGGTGTCCTATTAGCATTATTTATGTCTAATAGCGGCGGTTTATGGGACAATGGCAAAAAATATATCGAAGCCGGTCATCATGGCGGCAAAGGTAGTGAAGCTCATAAAGCTGCAGTTGTCGGCGATACAGTAGGTGACCCATTTAAAGATACAGCCGGTCCATCTATTAATACTCAAATTACTGTTGTAAGTTTAGTAGCTAGTTTATTTGCGATAATCTTTTTAACTTTTTCATTATTTTAATATCATCAAAATAAATAAAACGCTTATGTTGTTAAAACAAAAGCGTTTTTTTTATTAGTATTGTTTGATTCCTTCTTCAATAATGTCCCAATACTTATCAACATCAATCGATATTGCGACATAAGTATTTTTTTGACGTTTCATGTAGTCAAAGACATCGCAGTTTGTTCTTCCGTAACTTTGGCCTTGTGAAATATCAATTTCACAATTAACATGTGATAACTTAACAACATTAGGGTTTATTAAGTAAGCTATTGTTACTGGATCATGTAGAGGACCGCCCGCTAAACCAAAAGTTTTTCTTTGGTTTTCATTAAAAACCTTCATTAATTTCACAAAAAGAGTAGATGCTTTATTATTTATTTGATTCATTCTAGCTATGACTTCCGGCATTACCATGACCTGTCTCGTTACATCTAGGCCAAACATTTTAATCTGACAACTAGAGTTTAAAACAATGTACGCAGCTTCGGGATCAGAATAAATATTAAACTCAGCGGCTGGCGTTACATTTCCGTTGGTAAATGACCCACCCATCAAAACTACTTCTTCGATTCTATTTATTATTTTCGGTTCTACTTTCATGGCTAATGCAAGATTAGTCATTGGTCCAGTTGTGACAATTGTAATTTTTTCATTACTATTAAGTAAAGTTTCAATTATAAAATTAACAGCATGACGGTTATCGAATTTTAAGTTTAGAGGTGGAAAATCAAAGCCATCAAGTCCTGACTCGCCATGAATTTGGGGGCATACCTCAAGTGTTCTAATAATTGGTTCAGCAGATCCTAAACATACCGGAACATTAATGTCTAAATATTGACATAAATTTAGGGTGTTTAACCCAGTTTTTTCTAAAGTTTGATTACCGCCTACCACAGTAATGCCAATCAAATCAATTGCCGAATGGTGTCCAGCAAGCATAATAGCGATTGCGTCATCATGACCCGGATCACAATCTAGTATTATTTTACGAGGTTTCATAATGAATCTTTCTCCTTAATTATTTTCATAAAATGCTCTACCATATCTTTAGAAGGTATAGAACTTTGAGCACCTAACTTTTGTATTGCTAAAGCTGCAGCTGCAGAAGCATATTCCATAGCTTGTTTAATAGACTTTTTATTTATTAATTGCGATACGAAAGCGCCGATATATGTATCACCAGCTGCTGTTGTATCAACAACCTTAACTGCAAATGCACTCATTTTTATTAATTCATTATTATCGATGAAAATAGAGCCTTTATCTCCGAGAGTCAAAAGTATCGATTTAGCACCATGTTTTAACAAAATTTTCGAAGCTTGTTTAATTTTAGTTTCATCATTAGGAATTATCTTCGTTAAGGTTTCTATTTCTGTTTCATTAACAACTAAAATATCTGTCAATGATAATAATTGATTTGTGATTAATTGAGCAGGTGCTAAATTTAGAATTGTTATTATACCTAAACTTTTAGCTTTTTTAAAGGTTTGTTCTACTATTTCTATTGGAATTTCTAACTGAGACAATAAGTAGTCGTTTTTTTTAGCATTTTTTTCAAATATCTCATTAATCAGATCTATGTCATGAATTGAATTAGCTCCGGAATAAGTTACGATTCTATTGTCTTTTTCTTCAACAAATATTCCAGCTACGCCAACTGATAAATCTTCAATTTCATCCAAAAAAGTGCAATTAACTCCATAGTACTGCAGTGAATTTTTACAGAGAATTGATAAACTATCACTACCAACACTGCCAAGCATAAATGTTTTGACACCTTGCTTAGAACAAGCAACAGCTTGATTAGCTCCTTTACCACCAGGTGTCATTAAAAAATCTTTACTTTTTATTGTTTCTCCTAATTTTGGAATTCTATCTATTGAAAAAACAAAATCCATGTTAATACTGCCAAGAACAAATGTTTTATTCATATAACACCTCTTAAAATGAGTATAAATTTCTTTCTTATATCCAATATTTTGATCCATCCAGCTCCCTAAATAACAAACCGTAATCAATCAAATACCTTCTTAACATTACATAATCGGGATAAATATCTTTAAGAATTTCATTGATTTCTTTTTCTGAATATTCTGTTCCTTTATTAAATTAAGTTTGTATCCATAGTAAGCATAAGTATTTAAGTTTCTGTTTTTTGGGAAATATAACTAAAGAAAGCGAGTCAGTTACTTCAAAATATTTTTCTAAAACTTATTGTTTTTCAGTTTCTGTATACGCAAACATAAGATTCTCCTAAAAAGATTTACTTAGATATAGCACTATATGCCGAAGCTATTTTAGCGCCTACTTTAGAATTATTATAAACTAGCGCTAGATTTGCTTCAAGACTTTTGCCTTTTGTTTCTTCAACAATTTTCTTTAATAAAAATGGTGTGACGTCTTTTCCTTCGACCCCATCTTTCACACTTTGATTAATTGCTTTATCAATTATTGAGTTGATATAGTTATTATCCAGTGAATCTTCAATAGGTATAGGATTAACTACTA
>JAVVFA010000093.1:0-5213 GCA_032251215.1 Candidatus Izemoplasmatales bacterium | reverse complement strand
AATTGAAAATTATTAGCTGCTGTTTTTATATAAAATCTTTGAGTATCACTAACATAAGCGGTAATGTTAACCTCATTTTCGCTTTCTTGTTTTAAAAATAATGAATCAGTTGTATTTTGGTTTATATAGAAAAAATCATATTCTGTATCAGAAACATAATGATATGACTTAAAAATTCCTTTTTGAAATATATCAAAATCAACAATACTCATATCAGTGTTATTAATAATATATGATATATATTCTATTTCTTGATCGTTGATATTAAAACGAACTGCTTTTGTATATTCAATATCGTTGTTATTGATTAGATAAGTATAATAACCTGTATATTCATCAAATCCGTATTTGAAATCAGAGTTTTTCCTGAAAACCATATCTATAGTTTCATTGCACACTCCAGCAGAGTCGCAGTTTTTAGATATTATATCTAACTCATATATGTATTGAGAAACATTATTTATTGGATATAATACTGGAATATCAAAATTATCAGTTATATAGTCATGTCGAACTATATCTTCTTTTTTAACAAATTCGTCATTGCGAAGAATCATCATTTCTACACCATCATTATTAATAAATGATTTAATTAATTCATCGATTCTTTCTTTGTGTGCTTCAAGATAAGATGCATATAGATTTTCATCAGTTTGACATTCATCTTCACAAGTATCAATTTCATTTCCAATAGTTCTTAAAATTGGATTTTTTAAGAAAGTGCAACCTGATAATAGTAACAACAAAACAATAATTAATAGTAACTTTTTCATATTAACTCCTGTTCTAAAAAATTAAGCAAAGTGACGTTAGAAAGATTATAACATTTGTAGTTTTTTAAAACAACAAAGCAACAAAAAAAGCCATAAATTATGGCTTTTTGTAATTCTATTAAATTAATATTATAATACCATGAAGTTATGTTCAAAGAAATAATCTAGGAGTTCTTTTCGCTTGACTATTCCCAAAAATTGATTTGAATCGTCAACTATTGGAACAAAATTTTCATTGGAAGCTCGAGACAACAATACCAACATAGTTTCGTTGATATTCACAGCTTCATAATCTCGATGTCGTTTAATTGAAGATACTATAATCTTTTTCACTTCATCTCTGCCTACTCTATCTAAAGTGTATAATAAATCACCTTCTGTAATAGTACCAACATACTTTCCGGTTTTAGATAGTAAAGGAATTGATGTATATCTACATTTACGCATAATTTCAATAGCTTCACGTACTGTATTGTCTTCACACATATAAGTTACATTAACTTTTGGTTTCATAAAAGCTAGTATATTCATGATTAATCTCCTTTAAATCATAATATTGTCAGTATATATTCTAGCATATTTAAGGAAAAAAAGCATTATTTTAACAAAATGAATTATTAAATTGCATTAATCAAATACCTACCATCTATGATGTACTTGATCTTTAATGTATTGATTATAGATATTTTCTACTTGCTTCATTTGTTGTTTTGTTAGTGGTGGCAGTTCTGAAGCTAAGGCATTATTGTTGATGTGTTCCGGTTTGCTTGCTCCTGGAATTATCGTGCTTACAGCATCAAACATTAAAATCCATCTAAGGGCAATCATTGGTAATGATTGATCTTTAAATACCTTTTTTAGTTCTTCAACAGCTTTTAGACCAGATTCATAATCAACCCCACTGAATGTTTCGCCTCGATCAAATAATTCACCTTGTCTGTTGGATTGTCTGTGGTCGTCCTTATTGAATGTTGTTTGTTTGGTAAATTTCCCTGTTAACAAACCACTGGCAAGTGGAACTCTGACAATAACACCAACATTTTTTTTCTTTGCTTCTTGAAAGAATAGCTCAGCGGGTCTTAATCTAAACATATTAAAAATAATCTCTACTGCTTCAACATTTGGATATTCAATAGCTTTAAGACCTTCTTCAATCTTTTGAACACTAACACCATAATGTTTTATTTTACCTTCACTTTTTATTTTATCTAGTATTTCAAAAACTTCTGGCATGTAATAGACTTCAAAAGGAGGACAATGTAATAAAACCATATCTAGTGCATCTACTTGTAAATTCTTTCTTGACTGATTGATGAAGTGACGAAGATTTTCTTCATTATAACCTTCAGGAATATGTGGATTTAACAATCTGCCAATTTTAGTGATGACAAATGATTTATTATCAGCATTTTTCATGTATCTACCGATTGCTCGTTCACTTTCACCACCAATATAAACATCTGCAGTGTCAAAACAATTAATGCCTTGCTTTTGTGCAGCCTTCAAGGTTTCTTCTGCGACAACCGGATCAAAAGGAGCTCCCCATGTTCCTCCAAGTTGCCAGCATCCCATGGAAATTTCACTAACACTAACGTTGGTTTTTCCCAAATTTCTTTGTTTCATTTTAATCATCTCCTAATTTATAAATATTTACTCAATCGATTTTCACGATAATGTTTCCACTTCTTGTGTATCCGGATTGATTCTGTAAAGTGCAGATAAATCAGTTGTTGTCTCTGACTTTCTACAACCGACGCTAAAAAAAGCTAAGATAAAACTTAAGAAAAAAAGAATAAATTATTTATTAATTTAGCGGATTATACGTTCTTGTTTTTTGAATATAACTATCAAATAAGATAGTATAGAAATTTCAATGATAAATATTACTAAAAAACCATAAAAGGCGTTTTCTAATTTGGTTAACAATGACAGCCAAATGACAACATAAGCAAATGCAGTAAAAACAATATGACCTACAACCGCCGCTATTACGGTTGATAAAGGTGACAAATCATATTTGATTCTGGCGTTACCAAAAATATAAATTAGTAGAATTATTTCTAGAAGCAAGAAAATCACAGTCATAAAGGTGAACAAAATCCACCCTAATAAATAATCGTTGATTACAAATATCTTGATTTCTGAATAAATCATAATTTGATATGCCATTATGAATGGCAGGATAGTAACTAACATCGCAAAAATAATTATAATAAGTTCAATTATTAAGATTTTTTTTGGTATAATTTTTGATATTAGATCCATATAAACCCTCATATTAAGTCCTGTTTTTCTTATTATAGCACAAAAAAATGTAAATAATATATATGTATATGATAGTTATTATTGATTTCTGTAAAGATCCTTTTATGTATATAGAAAATGTTTAATACTTAATTAATGTTAATATAAAAAACCACCATAAGATGGTTTATTTACGTTTTTGATGGTGGTTCTGGTTAAATTAATCTTGCAATAAATGCTTTTTTTGCAGTTTTTTACAGTTGATAAATCATATTAGATTATTGTAAACTCGTATGCAAGATAATAATTATCAAAATCGTCCGGACCTCGATAATTAGTGAATTGTTTTACTATAAGGTATCTTCTTGTAGACAATTCGCCATATAACCATTCCCAATTTATTGACATTTGGCTAGCTTGATTATTTTTGCTTTCATCTTTGTATGCATATACTATTATAACCACTATTTATTTTCCATACCAATCCAATATGGGGTTCACTATAAAAAATGGTCGACTTTTTTTAAAAAAGCAACCATTTCTTTTTTTATACGGACAATTTGTATTTTTTCTTAAAAACTGTTTCAAACTCATTTTTTAAAGTGTTCATTAATTCCTTTACCGAAATAATTTTATCAGCTAGATAAGCATTTGCTCCCGCAAAAGCAAAGCCATTCTTCAATTTCCCATTTTTAGCATTAATCAAAGCTAAAGTTATACAATATGGCGCCTTTTCTTTTTCACAAGTGATTATGCAATTATAAGGGCAAGTAAAGGGATGTTTCAATCCTTTTTTTACATCAATTAAAAATTCGTTATTAATCGCTCTGCCAGGTAAACCTACAGGACTATCTATAAAAACAATATCTTCCTTTTTAGCATTAAGATAAGCTTGCTTAAAACCAATATCGGCATCACATTCATCCGTAGTAACAAATCTAGTAGCCATTTGTACAGCTTCTGCTCCTTTATCTAAAAAGTAAAAAATGTCTTCACCAGTATATATTCCTCCGCCAACAATAACTGGTATCGATTTCTTCTGTTCTTCTTCAAAAGGTAAAATTGCTTCTTTTAACTCTCGAAGCAGTTTTTCTAAATTGAAATCTTCACTATCTAATTGATCTTTTTTAAAACCTAAATGTCCTCCCGCTAAAGGCCCTTCAAGAACAAAAGCGTCAGGTAGATAATTATAATTAGTTAACCATTTCCTTGTCAGCAGTCTAGCAGCCCTTCCTGAAGAAACGATTGGTATAAGTTTTGTTGTTGATGTCTCAGTTAAATATTTTGGCAAGTCAAGTGCTAATCCTGCTCCAGCAAAAATAATATCAATTTCTTCATCAATTGCTGCTTTAACAAGTTCGGAAAAATTAGTAAGAGCCACCATTATATTAACTCCTATTATGCCTTTACTCATACTTTTAGCTTTTATAATCTCTTGACGAAGACCATAAACGTTATTTTTTTCAAAATCTTTGTGTTTTTTATAAAACATCCCAACTCCGGCAGCCGATATCACACCAATACCACCTTCATTAGCAACTGCAGCAGCTAATCTTGACATTGAAATGCCTACGCCCATACCACCTTGAACAATAGGAATTTTTGCTACTTTATTACCAATCATCAACTCATTCAGCTTAGTTTGTCTCATGTTTGTATCTCCTTTTGCTTTGAACTTCAAACTATATATTACTATATCACACATAGTAATTTTAAGCAAATAGAAATCAGTAACTTTTTTCATGTTTTTAAAAATAATATTTTAAGAATAAAAAAAGCCCTGAAAAGGGCTTATTTACGTTATTGATGGTGGTTCGGGCCAGAATTGAACTGGCGACACATGGATTTTCAGTCCATTGCTCTACCAACTGAGCTACCGAACCATAATAGTGGCGGTCCGGACGGGATTTGAACCCGCGATCTCCTGCGTGACAGGCAGGCATGTTAACCCCTACACCACCGGACCTTGGTATATTAAAATGGTTGCGGGGGAAGGATTTGAACCTCCGACCTCTGGGTTATGAGCCCAACGAGCTACCAGACTGCTCCACCCCGCGATGTTTTATGCTATTATATGATATCAAACACATTAAAATTTGTCAATGTTTAATTTACAGATTGGTGGAGTATAGCGGGATCGAACCGCTGACCTCCTGCTTGCAAGGCAGGCGCTCTCCCGGACTGAGCTAATACCCC
>JAVVFA010000092.1:0-5267 GCA_032251215.1 Candidatus Izemoplasmatales bacterium | reverse complement strand
ATCGTGTTAGACTCAATGATTGTAAGAAATATCCTTACTGACGAACTTGAAACGATGATGACTGCAGATGATCCATTTGATTTATACTGGCCGGGTAATAGTGATTACGAACAAAGTAATCCAGCATATTTCTTAACTGAAGCTGGAATTAATAACGTTCTAACACACTACGGTTTAATTTAAATTTAAATATATAAAAGAAACTTACCGTTTAAATTAGCGGTAAGTTTTTTTTATAAAAAAAACAGCTTAGTCATTAACAACTAAACTGTTTAGAATTTTATAGTACTTCGACATCGGTGAAGTCAAGTTCCATTGATGTTTGTCTTTCAAACATTTCAATCAGAACATGGATCTTACCTTTATCTTGATCGATATTTTCCACTGTAACTACTTGCCCTTGGAAATTACCGTTAATGATACGAACTTGTTCACCAGGTTTAACATTGAATTTTTGTACTTGTAACATACCACATTTTTTAAGAATTGGATTGATTTCATCTGGTTTAAGTGGAACTGGTTTTGTCCCGCCACCACTACTACCTAAAAAGCCGGTAACACCTGGAGTGTTTCTTACTACGAACCAAGAATCATCAGTAACAATCATTTCAATAAAGACGTATCCAGGGAAAATCTTAACAAGCTTTTCTTTGGGGTTTTTATCTTTCTTGTCTGCCGGTACAATTTCTTCAGGAATCATTACTTGGAAGATTTTGTCTTCCATGTTCATTGATTCAATTCTTCTTTCAATACTGGCTTTAACTGAATTTTCTAATCCAGAATACGTTTGGACGATATACCAAAGCCGTCTCTGGCTGTTATCATTTGAATTAACCATCATTTACCCTTATTAACTACCGTAAACTAGTTTAAATAATGGATCTAATATAGCACTGAATAGATAGAACATTAACATTAAGAAGATTAAGAATGTAAACACTCTTGCACTATTGGTAGCTAATACTTTACCTGTTGGCCAAGTTACTTTTTTCATTTCAGCAACGCTTGGTTTGATATAAGGAATCAATAGATAAACTAATACCAATACACCAATAATAACCAAGAATGATCCAGTTAAGACTCTCTTTAGGGTTGTGTTGAAGAAAAAGTCAATAACACCATATCCTGATGTTCCTAAGATTGCGGCTAAGTTGACTGTTCCAAATTTACCTAATAAAATATATACTCCGTAAAGAATTAATACTGGTGACAAGATTGCTAGTAGCCAATTTTCAAATTTATATTCTTTTTTAAGTATTTCCATAACCTTGCTTTCGCTTTTAGGTGTTTTTAAATTAGTAGGCTTTTGTTTTTTTTCTTTAATTTCTTTTGCCATTTTATTTCCTCCTACTTACCTTCTTTATGAATGGTATGTTTTTTGCATTTTTTACAATACTTTTTTATTTCAAATCGAGTTGATTTCTCAGCTTTTTTTACTTCATAATTTCTTGATAAACATTCTGTACATATTAAAACTGTCTTATCTTTCATCTATATCAACTCACTCGCTTTATTAAATTTATCAAAAAAAGTGATAAAAGTCAAGAAAATCATGCCATTAAATGCAATTTAATTTTTTTCCTGATTCGATCTAGAGCATTATAGACTTGTTTTTCATCACAGTTAAGATATTTAGCACATTCTCTTACCGATCTCTTCTCGATGATCTTCGATTGATATACTTTTTTTTCGAGTTCGGATAACGTGTTTAAAGCTCGGTAAATTTCTTGATCAAGAAAATATATTTTTTCAGTTTCTTTTATCACAAAATCACATATTATCGGTAGTTTTTCAATCATAAAACTTGTATATCTGCTTTTCTTACCTTTGTAAGTTATAAGAAAATTATGAAGATTTGCTTCGAAAAATCTGGTGAAAGTTCTGTTATAGCTCTCATCAAATTTGATGATTGATTTATGAAGAAGCATCAAAGCTTCTTGATAACAATCGTCATAATCATTCAAGAGGTTGAAATTTTTTATTTTTTTCGCAATAAGATATCGATATTTATCAACCATAAAATCAAACGCTTCTTCGTTTCCTTCTTTTACAAGGTTGATAACTTCAAAATCATTATAATTGCGAAAAATCATTTAGTTAAATTGCGTTTCCTTAAAATATCAAAAATAATTATTCCAGCACTGACCGAAGCGTTTAAACTATTTACTTGTCCAACCATATTAATTTTAACACTAAAATCGACTGTTTCTTTGATTAACCTCGACATTCCTTTTCCCTCACTACCAATAACAATACATAGCGGTCGATCTACGAAGATTGTTGAATAATCTTCTGTAGCATCAAGGCTGGTGCCTACAGTCCAAAAATTTTGTTTTTTTAGTTTTTCTAATGTATTTCTCAAATTAGTTACTTCGATTATTTTCATATGTTCTATCGCGCCAGAACTTACCTTTGAAACTACACCGCCTACTTTAACCGAACGATTTTTGGGAATGATGATTCCTTCTACCCCTCCCGCTTCACAGGTTCTAATAATTGCGCCGAAATTATGAACATCAGTTATTCCGTCAAGCATGATTAAAAGTGGATTGGCTTTAAAATCCAGTTCTTCAAGAAACTCATCTAATTCATAGGTTTTATAATCTTCAATTTCAAAAACAATCCCTTGATGATTACCTTGAAAACTATTTTTAAAATCTTGTTTAGATAAAACGTTAATTTTAACATTCTGTCTTTTTAAAATATTGAAAAAATCCGAATTAGTTCCCTCCATAATAAAGGCTTCTAATATCGGTTTTTTAATATCGATAATCTCTTGGCAGGAATTCTTGCCATAAATCATAACGCTCATAATCATCACCACTTATAGTTTATCACAGTTTTCAAGTTAATGTTGTTGATAAATTTATTACTCCTTATCGTTAATAATCTTGTTTTCTTCGAAATTTTTATCAATAACATTTATCGAAAAAGCAAAAATTTCATCTAGTCTATCCCAATTTTTATCCAAATATAGATAACCGATGACAGCTTCAAAGCCAGTGGATTTATTATAGGTTTGAACATCGGAATTTTTTGGTTTATGTGAGGCAGTTTGATTTCTACCTCTTTTAAATATTTTTTGTTCTTCTTCAGTATAAAAATTATCATACATTGAATTAGCTGCTAAAGCTTGGGATTTGGAATTAGTATAGCGAATTGCTAAGTTATGTAAATCATTAACTAAGGTATAGCCTTGATCAAGGCAATATTGTCTGACTCTCATTTCGTAATAAGAATCGCCGATGTAAGCTAAAGTTAGCCCGTTATAAAGAATCATAAAATTCCTCTTTGGGTTAGTTTTTCTCTTAATTTATCCGCTGAAGCGAAATCTTTATTAGTTCTTGCATTTTGCCATAGTCCATAAAGATTACGGTCTTTCTCTGTCATTGGTTTAGTTTCAACTTTCAACCCTAAAATATCAGTCATATAATTAATAGCTTCTAGAAGTTCATTTAGATAATGAAAATCAGTCTTTTTACGTAAGGATACATTGATATTTTTAATAAGAGATTGTAAAGAAGTGATTGCGTTTGCGGTATTGAAATCATCTGACATCGCTTCGATAAAATTTTTGAGTTCGCTTAAGATATCGACAGATGAAATCTTAACATGTAAATTCAAAGCTTTTTCTAAATCTAATTTTAAGAAAAGTGATTTGACAGCAGATTCTAATTTTTGCCATTCTTTAACATACATCGAAAATGATTCATCATCATAATTTAAAGGTGAACGATAGTGAGTGCTAAGCAAAAAATACCTTAGTGGCATTTTTTCTTCAACATCTTTTACTAAAACTACATTACCTAAACTTTTGGACATCTTTTCATCTTTAAAACTTAATCTACCATTATGCATCCAATATTTTGCCAGCGAGTGGTTATGCAAGGCTTTTGATTGAGCGATTTCGTTTTCATGATGCGGAAATTGCAAGTCCATTCCTCCACCATGAATATCAATTTTTTCATTGAAAATATCGTCAATCATCGATACGCATTCGGTATGCCAACCAGGTCTTCCTTTGGAAAAAGGTGAATCAAAGTTAATCCCTACATCGGTTTTTTTCCATAATGTAAAGTCTAAAGGGCTTTCTTTTTTTGGATTGATATCAACACGGCTACCAGAGATTAAATCATCGATGTTGCGGTTGCTCAAGCGTCCGTAATCAGACACTTTTTCAACCCGAAAATAAACATCACCATCAACATTATAAGCATAATCTTTATCAATTAAATCTTGAATAAAATCAATAATGAAATCCATATATTCAGTCACTTTAGGTTGAAGATAATCTGTTTTACAATTTAAAGCTTTTAAGTCAGAAAGAAAAGCATCGATATATTTTTGGCTGATGATTAGTTCACTTTCATTATCATCAAGTGCTTTTTGGATAATTTTATCATCGACATCAGTAAAGTTTGAAGCGTATTTGACTACGTAACCTTGTTTTTCTAAAAACCTTCTAACTGTATCAAAAAAGACCACCGGTCTAGCATTTCCAATGTGAATATAATTGTAGACAGTTGGTCCGCAAATATACATATTTACTTTACGAGGATGAATAGACACAAATTCTTCTAATTCATTGCTGTAAGAATTGAATATTTTCATATAATCTCCTTTTTCTTTTTAACATAATAATTATAGTTTATAAACTAGTATTTTTCAAGTTAAAACCCTGGTATTAGTAAGATATAAACGAAAAATATATTATGGTTATACAATTAGTTGTTTATTAATAATGTTTTTTGCAAGATTTATACCCAAAATAAGTTGTTTTGTATTATAATAGCGCTGTACTTTTTAATGTGGAAAGGTGAAAATTCATGATAGAAATAATTAGCCTTACCCAGACATATCGTTCTGGGAAGGGTGTATTTAATTTAAACTTTACAATTAATAAAGGTGAAGTCTTCGGTTATCTTGGTCCTAATGGCTCTGGTAAAACTACAACTATCAGAAATATATTGGGTTTCACTAACGCAAGTGAAGGGAAAGTTTTAATTAACGGACTAGATGCCAGACAAGATACTGCAGAAATAAATAAAATAATCGGCTTTTTACCTGGAGAAATTTCATTTTATAATAATCTTCGAGGTAGAGAGTTTTTAGAGTTATTGGCTAAATTAAGAAACCTTACTGATTTTACTTTTCGTGATTACCTAATTCAAAAATTCAAACTTGATATCGATGTTTTTATTAAAAAAATGTCTAAAGGGATGAAACAAAAACTAGCAATTATCGCAGCTTTTATGCATGACCCAGAT
>JAVVFA010000091.1:0-5317 GCA_032251215.1 Candidatus Izemoplasmatales bacterium | reverse complement strand
CGCCAGCACCGCGAATAGATAAATCTCTTAGAGCAATCTTGAATCCACTGCCCAATTCAGTAAATTCTTTAATGACTTGCAGTCTTTTTAATGCTTCATCGGTCAGTTTCTTATGTTTGTTGTACATTAAATATGCATAAGCAATACGATTAGAACGTCCAACCCGACCGCGAATCTGATATAACTGAGATAATCCTAACATGTCAGAATCGTGAATAACTAATGTATTAGCATTAGGAATATCTATACCAGTTTCTATTATTGTTGTGGATATTAATACGTCAATCTCTTTTTCAATAAAATTATCAATAACTTTTTCCAAATAGTGTTTTTTCATTTGACCATGAGCGATATCAATTCTTGCATCTGGAACAAGAATTTTGATTTTATCAGCGATAAAATCAATATTGTCAACTCGATTATATAGATAGAAAATTTGGCCATTTCTTGCTAGTTCTCTTTCAATCGCATCTCGAAGGATGATATCATTTCTTTCTAATACATATGTTTGTATTGGATACCTATTTTCGGGGGCGGTTTCAAGTATTGACATATTCTTAACACCCATTATAGCCATGTTAAGAGTTCTTGGAATTGGGGTTGCTGATAAAGACAAAACATCTACATTTATTTTGAATTCTTTGATTTTTTCTTTATGCATAACACCAAATCTTTGCTCTTCATCGATAATTAATAAGCCTAAGTCTTTAAATTTTATATCATCACTAAGAATTCTATGAGTACCAATAAGAATATCTACTTGACCATGTTGTACTTCTTTTAAAGTTTGCTTTTGTTGTTTAGTACTTACAAATCTATTTAATAAAGCGACATTAACTCCAAAATCTTCCATTCTTTTTTTGAATGTTTCGAAATGTTGTTTAGATAGGACAGTAGTAGGAGCCAAATAAGCAACTTGTTTTTGATTTAAAACCGCTTTAAAAGCCGCTCTTAATGCTATTTCTGTTTTTCCGAAACCAACATCGCCACAAATTAATCTGTCCATAGGAATTGATTTTTTCATGTCTAGGAAAACTTCTTCAATAGCTTTTAGTTGATCATTTGTTTCAATATACTCAAAATTATTTGCGAAAGCATCTTCCATTTTAGGGAAATCTTGAAAAGCAAATCCATTTGCTTTTTCTCTTGAAGCATATAATTTTATAAGTTTATCAGCAATTTCTTGAACTTGTTGTCTTACTCTTTCTTTTGCATTAGACCAATCTTTTCCACCAAGCTTTGAAAGCTTTGGTTTGTACCCTTCACTACCGGAGTATTTATGAATCTTATCTATACCATCCAAAGTGACATACAACTTGTCACCATTTTTATATTCAATGTGAATATAATCGTTTTGTACATTACCAAACTGCATAGTTTTGATTTCGAGGAACTTACCAATTCCGTAATCGTAATGTACAACATAATCTCCTGGTTTTAGGTCATTAACACTATTTAATCTTTCAGAACGTTTATAAACTGAAATATATTCTCCTCGTTTATGAATAATATTTTTCTTTGTTAAGGCTTCTTCAGTAATTAGGTTTAAATTAAAACTACGAGAAATAAAATCAAAAACATTATTACTAACAATTAAGATAACCTTGTCGTTTACGGTGTTTTTTAGATTATTTATCAAGTATGGTATTTGTTCAATGTCTAGTTTCTTTTTAAAAACGGTTAATGAATTATTGTTTTCAAAGGCTATGACTTGTATTTTTTTACCAAGATTATTTTTTAGTTCTCTAAATAAATAATTTAAATTCTCGTTATAAGTAATTATCTCTTCGCCATATATAGAAAACACATTTTTAAAGTTAGATTTATATGAGTAATCTAGGTAATCAACTTTAACTCCGCCTAGATTTATCAGTTCGTTAAAATCATACAGAATGTCAAAATTCATTTTGGGATAATCACTTGTTTGCATATACCATTCTTTTATTTCTTCGATAAGAATCTTGTTTTGCTCAACCAAACGATGATAATCCAAAAAGAATATTTTAGCATTTTCTACTAAATCTACTATTTTATAATGTCCGTCAGTAATAAAAGGAATATATCGGTTTAGACGATCTAACTCTTCCCGATTAATAAGTTTTTCTTTATCGTCTTTAATCGTTTCTAAAGCCTCTGAAGAAAATTTAATATCTTTTATTTTTTTGTCGATTAGTTCTAATAAACGCTTTAATTCATCATCTGAATAGAAAAAATCCGTGATTGGGTAGATAGAAAAACTTTCAACGGTTTCAATTGATTTTTGTGAATCGATATCAAATGTTTTAATTTTTTCTAGCTCGTCACCAAAAAAATCTAACCTAAAAGGTGTTTTTTGTGTTATTGGAAATATATCAATAATTCCACCTCTAATGGCAAAATCACCTATTTTTTCAACAGTATACTCGTTTTTATATCCATATTCAATTAACTTCTCTTTTATGTGTTCAATATCATAAGTCATATTTGTTTCTAAACGCATTTCAGATTTTTTCCATTTTGTTGGAGAAAACTGAGGTTTCAATAAACCGTAAATATTCATGATGATAATCCTCTTTTTTCTCTTGATAATTTTAGCTATCGTGTTCATTCTTTCTAATCTAAATTCAATAGAACTAACTAATAATTCATTAGTCAAAAACTCATCTTGTGGATAGAAACTAATTTCGTCTTTGTTTAATACTCTACTTAACTTATCATATAACATTTGAGCTTTGTAGAGATTTGGCGTAGCGACAAAAATACTGTCATTATTTTGATAAAAAAGAGCCAAAAGAACTAATAAAGCATTATCTTCATTAGTGTTATTTATATAGACTTCTTTGTTAGTTTTGAACAAGCAGTTAATGTTTTTGAGATCATCATTATTGCTGATTAAGTTAATTATGTTTTTCATTTTACCTCCACGTGCTTTTAGCGAGTTATAAACTCGCGGGGTATATAGGTGGTATCATCTATTTTTTGCTTTGAATTTTGTAAGACATTCTTAACAGAAGCCAATTTGGAATAAATCTTAATAGAAACTTAAGCAATTTCATTTTAAAACCAGGAATAACGAGTGATCTTTTTTTATCTAGACCTTTAATAATGTAGTCTACACATTTTTCTACAGTCAACCCCTTCATTTTAGGATTGGCATTTGCGACTTCATTAAATTCTGTTTTGACTGGTCCTGGACAAACTGTCATGACATTAATAGGAATTTCTTTTTTGAGTAACTCATAACGCAGCGCCTCAGAATAAGAGTAAACATAGGCTTTAGTAGCTGCATAACTAGCTAATAAAGGTGTTGGAAGAAAAGCTGCCATTGAACTAACATTAATGATAGTTCCTTTATTCATTATTTTGATTATTTCTTTCGTAAGAAAATGTAGCGTTTTAATGTTTAAATCTATCATATTAAATTCTTTATCAGTGTCATTAGTGATTGAATGACCGTAAACACCGAAACCAGCATTGTTAACAAAGATTTCTATTTCTTTAGTTTCTAAATTGCTAATTAAATTTATACATGACTCTAAATTAGAAAGATTATATTTTAAAATTTCAACTTTAACATTTAATTTTTCGAGATTATTTTTTATTTCAGTTAATCGATCTTCTCTTCTGGCGATAAGGATTAAGTCATATTCCTTTTTAGCGAAACGATAAGCCAATTCTTTTCCGATTCCTGAAGATGCTCCGGTTATAACAGCAAACATAAGACCCTCCTTGTTATACATAAAAATTATACCATAAAAATAAAATTATGAAGTAAAAATAAGCCAAAATAATATTTTGATTTTTCTGGATTTTGACTGTTGACAACGCTTTCATTTTTCAGTATAATTACTGTGTAACTGAATAGACACAGAGGCGCGAAATATTGGTATTAAATCTAATTTTTTATTTTGGACGGATAAAGATTTAAGAAGGAGTATTTTGCCGAAAGATTTGATTAGTCTATACATCAAAATCTTGGTATTTAAACATACAGGTTAAGTACTGCCATTTTATAAATGGAGAGCTGTTATATTTTTTAAAAATATAATGGCTCTTTTATTTTTATATAGGAGGATAAGATGAAAAGTTTAACAATTGACAAAATTAATTTAGGTGACAAAGCCGAAACAACAAAACAATTTAGTGAAACGGATGTTTTAGACTTTGCTAAAATATCGACAGATTTTAATCCAGTTCATGTAAACAAGGAATATGCTGAAAAAACAATCTTTAAAAAACAAATTGTACATGGCATGCTAGTAGGATCGTTGTTTAGTTCCGTATTTGGAGTTCAATTACCAGGGTTGGGAAGTATCTATACAAAACAATCACTAAAGTTTGTAAAACCTGTTTATTTTGGCGATAAAATAACTGCTACAGTTACAGTGAAAGAATTGATATTAGAGAGAAATAGAGTCGTATTTGATTGTGAAGCGAAAAATCAAACAGGTGATGTGGTTATTGTAGGCGAGGCAGAAATAATGCCGCCAAAAGAGGGATAAAGCATGAAGGATTTCATAAATAAAGATAAATTTATTAAAATGTTGAAAGATAATATGACAGTTTTAGTTGGTGGTTTTTTAACTAACGGAACTCCTGAAGTTTTGATTGATTTGATGGTTAAATCAAGAGTGAAAAATTTAACTGTCATCTGTAATGATGGTGGATATACTGACAAAGGTGTAGGAAAACTCATTGTTAATAATCAAGTAAAAAAATTAATAGCTTCTCATATCGGAACAAATCCTTATGTAGGTCAACTAATGCAGGAGAACAAAATTGAGGTAGAGTTAGTTCCTCAAGGAACACTTGCTGAAAGAATCAGATCTTATGGAGCTGGATTAGGTGGAATATTGACTCCAACTGGCTTAGACACTATTGTTGAAATCGGCAAACAAATTGTTGAAGTAAAGAGCAAAAAATATCTTTTGGAAGAAGCTTTAGGAGCTGATTTAGCTTTAATTGGCGGTGCGATAGCTGATAAGTACGGAAATCTAAAATATGTTGAAACGATGAGAAACTTTAATCCAGTTATGGCAACAGCCGCGGAGATAGTTGTGGTTGAACCATATAAAATAGTTGATGAGATAAATCCGGAAGACGTGATAACACCATACCCTTTCGTTGACTTTATTTTGGTAGGTGAAAATGATGAATGACAAAGAAATAATTGCTTCAAGAATAGCTTTAGAACTTAAGGATGGAGATTTGGTCAATCTAGGAATTGGAATACCGACTTTAGTTGCTGATTATATTCCTAAAGAAAAAAAAGTAACTTTTCAAGCTGAAAACGGCATAATCGGACTGGGGCCATTAAAAGATGAAGACACGAATATTG
>JAVVFA010000090.1:0-5320 GCA_032251215.1 Candidatus Izemoplasmatales bacterium | reverse complement strand
GAAGACTTATATTTAAAGAATATCGAAGAGTTAAATAAACTTTATCGGGAATATCCGCAAGCAGCAAAAAACACCTTAGAATTGATCGAACAACTAAATGTAATTATTGATTTTTCTAGTGTACATTTACCTAAGTATCCTTCCAAAGAAAAACCATCAGTCGAGAAGCTAGAAGAATTGACTAATAAAGGTTTGATTAGAAGATTAAAGCAGAAGAAGATTTTTGCGGAAAAGTTCAAAGAATACAAAACAAGGTTAGATTTCGAACTAAATATAATCAAGAAAATGAATTATGAGGATTATTTTCTCATTGTATGGGACTTTGTGCTTTATGCAAAAAAACAAGGTATTATCGTTGGGCCAGGTAGAGGTTCGGCTGCCGGATCATTAGTAGCTTATGTATTAGGGATAGTTGATGTAGATCCATTAGAATTTGATTTATATTTCGAGCGTTTTTTAAATCCGGAACGAATAACTTTACCAGATATCGATATGGATTTTCCTGATGATAAAAGAGATGAAATTATCAGATATGTTGTTGATAAGTACGGTTATGAAAGAGTAGTATCCATTATAACTTTTGGTACTTTCCAAGGTAAGTCGGCGGTTAGAGATGTTGCAAGAGTTTTAGGAGTATCATCGACGATTGTCGATGATATAACTAGCAAGATATCAGAGACTGGTAATTCGATAGATGAATACCGGATTGCAAATCCGAAAAAGTATCAATATTATATGAATAACTCAGAAATCAATCAATTATTGACTATTGCTCAAAAATTAAATGGATTATGCAGACATACATCTACACATGCAGCGGGTATAATTATTACAGAAGATAATATTCATCAGTTTTCGCCAACTCAAACTGGACTTTTAAATATGCTTCAAACTCAATATGAGGCAAGAGACCTAGAAAGTTTGGGATTATTAAAAATTGATTTTTTAGGAATTAGAAACTTATCTATTGTTTCAGATACTCTAGATTTAATTCAAAAAAACGAAGGAATAAAAATTGATATATATAAATTACCTTTAGATGATGGACCAACTTATAAACTTTTAAAAGAAGTAAACAGTATCGGGATATTTCAATTAGAGTCTGAAGGTATGATGAGTCTTATGAGGCAAATGAAAATTGGTACTTTTACTGATATAGCAACTTGTATTTCTTTACATCGACCTGGACCGATGGAAAATATTCCATCATTTATTCGCAGAAGAAATCTCGAAGAAAGAATTATGTATGTCGATATGGACTTATTGCCAATATTAAAAGATACTCAAGGAATAATTGTATATCAAGAGCAAATAATGAAAATTGCCAATAAATTTGCAGGTTATTCTTTAGGCGAAGCTGACGTTTTAAGAAGAGCAGTAAGTAAAAAAAATCGTGAGACACTAGAAAAAGAACGCGCAAAATTTGTTCGAGGTGTTATTAGCCAAGGATATTCCAAAGATATCGGAGAACAAATATATGATTATATTGTTAAGTTTGCTAATTATGGTTTTAATAAGAGTCATGCAGTTGCCTATAGTTATGTAGCTTATTGGATGGCTTATCTAAAAGCAAACTATCCTAAATATTTCTTGACAGTACTGCTTAACGCACAAATAGGATCCGTTACTGGAACAAAAAAATATGTAATGGAATGTCAAAAAATGGGAATAAAAGTATTGCCACCTAGAATAAATAAATCAGCTGATACTTATCAGTTTGAATCAAATAATTTAAGATTTCCTTATAAAGCTATCAAAGGTATCGGCGAAATAATGGCCAAAAACATAACCTTTATACAAGAGGAAAGACCTGTTGAAAGTTTTGTTGATTTTATCTCTAGGGCAAAAGATATTGGAAACAATGTTATTGAAGCATTAATATTTGCTAACGTTTTCGCAGATTTTAATATCAATAAAAAAACTCTCGTAAAGAACATCAGCAATATACAGAGCTATATCTCCTTCGATAATAAAGGTGAGTTTAAATACATAGATTATGAAGAATATGATTTTGAGTTTTTACAAAATCAAGAAAAGGAATTACTAGGAATTAATTTTGAATATCATCCAATTCATGAGTTCCAAGAAGTTATTTCAAATCAAAACTTAAATACTCTTTCAGATATTTTAGAATCTTATGACTCAGTTTTTGTTTTTGTTTGTGAAATCAGTAAAATAAAAATACATAAAACTAAAACCAACGAAGACATGGCTTTTATTACATGTGAAGATGAATTTAACAGTGTTGATGCAGTAATTTTCCCTAAAATATATAAGAGAATAAAGTTAGAAACAGGAAAAGTTTACTTGATAAGTGGTAAATTTGACTATAAAAAAAATAGAAAATCAATTTTAGTTGATAAAATTGATTTATTAAGGAGTTTAAAAAAATGAAAATAGCAGTTTTAACATCAGGAGGAGATGCTCCGGGAATGAACGCCTGTGTAAGAGCGGTTGTAAGAAGCGCAATTAATTACGGGTATGAAGCATATGGAGTATTTGATGGTTATAAAGGATTGTATGAGGGAAAAATAAAAAGGCTCAATCGAAATGATGTGGGTCAAATTCTAAATCGTGGAGGAACCATACTTGGTTCATCAAGGTTAGAATCTTTTAAAGAGGAAAGTGTCAGAAATGTTGCTGTCGGAAATCTTAGAGCTTTAGGTATAAATAATCTAATATGTATAGGTGGAGACGGTACTTTCAGAGGAGCTATGGCTTTAAATAATATGGGAATTAATTGCATTGCAATTCCTGGAACGATTGATAATGATATTGCTTCAACTGAATTTGCCATCGGATTTTTTACAGCATTGGACACCGCGATTGATGCTATTGATAAATTAAGAGACACATCTTTTTCTCATCAAAGATGCACTGTTGTAGAAGTGATGGGTAGAAATTGTGGGGATTTATCAATTTTCGCAGGTATTGCTTGTGGAGCCGAGATTGTCATTACTAAAGATACGGGATACAATGAAGAAGATATTTTAAAACAGGTTCAAAATGCTAAAAGATTAGGTAAAAGACATGTGATTGTAGTGGTTGCGGAAAACATTACAGATGTATTTAAATTAGCCCAAAAAATTCAAGAGAGATCTGGATATGAAGCGAGAGCTACTGTTTTAGGTTACATCCAAAGAGGAGGAACGCCAAGTTCTTTCGATCGGATTCTTGCAAGTAAAATGGGAATTCATGCAGTTGATTTGATAACAAAAGGTTTAGGTGGATACGCAATTTATACTAAAAGTTTAGATGTTGGACATATTGAACTAGAGAAAGCTTTGGTTATGGAAGTTAAACCTAGTGATTTATATAGTTATTTACAAAAACTTAATTAAAATGTTTAAGAAAAAGAATTAGTTTAAATTTAACTAATTCTTTTTGTTTGATTATTGAAATAATAATACATATTAATTTTATTAGGAAGATACAAAACTAATAAATAACCTTCTTGATATTTTGTGACTAGAGTGTATTTGTATAAATCATCTAATTTGTGGTCTTGATTTAGTTTAAAAAACTCACGTATTATATTCTGTTTCTTAAAATCATTTTTCCAAAAAATTTTAGGCTTAATTTTGTTATAACTTAAGTAATCAAGTTTAAGCTTATCTGCCAAGTTTTCCGTATAAAGATTTCTTGATATTAAGAAAGATTGCATATTGATGAATAAATCATATAATTGATACTTTTTGTTTGTAATTTTATTTTGTCTGAAATAATTCCCTAAATCAAAAAAGAAATCAAAAGGACTTTTATATTTAGAAATTATTAATTTCATTGTTTCATTCATAAAACCCTTATTCCAATATATTTCGAGAAAAGTTTCAACAATATGTATATCCCTTAGTTCATCAGCATTTATATATTTATTGGATTGTATCTCATAAGGGGGCTTAGAATCATATATATAGCCATGAAGTGCTGCTTCATCTCTAATTTTCGTACCTTTTAACATTTTTAAAAAACCTAATTGTAATTCTTCTGAAAATAGCACGAAAATTTCATTAAAGGTGTTTTTAAAACTATCTAGATTTTCGTAAGGTAATCCTGCGATTAAATCAAGATGTAATATGACGTTTGAGATTTGTAACTTCTTTATATTGTTAATTAATTTTTCAGTATCTTGATAACGGTTGATTGATTCGTTGATCAATAAATTAGTTGATTGAATTCCTAATTCAAATCTAATATAATTCTTTTTAAGATTATTGATTAGATAATCAATGATTTCATCTTGTAATACATCACCGTTTATTTCAAACTGAAAAACAGTATTAGAATAATCCTTTTCAATTAATATTTTAAAAAATTCTAAAGCTATCTTTTTATTGGCATTAAATGATCTATCAAGAAATTTAATGGTTTTAGCACCGTTAAGAATAAGATAATCGATAGTTTTAATTACTTTTTCGATATCAAAAAATCTTATTCCTTTTTCTAAGGAAGCTAAGCAATAACTACATTTATAAGGGCATCCTCTAGAAAGCTCCACATATTGTATTTTTTTTGGTATATCGATAATATCTTCAGATAAATAATATGGACTTTTTAATTTGTTCAAATCTTTTATCACATGCGTTGGATTTCTTTGGATTTTGTTATCTTTTACGAAAGCAAGATTAGGAATTGTATCTAAATCTAAATTTGAATAAAGAGCATTAATTAATTTATTAAAGGAAATCTCTCCTTCATTTATTATTATGTAATCAGCGTACTTTTTATTTAAATATTCATCATACTCATAACTTGTTTCCGGACCGCCAAACACTATTTTTTGATTAAAATTGTTTTCTCTAAGAAACTTAGTAATTTCAATTATTATTTGAATATTCCAAATGTAACAACTAAATCCAATAATATCAACTTCATAAGTTAAGATAGCATCAATTATTGCTGGCAAATCATCTTTAATAGTATACTCTTTTATTTCCACGTCAAAATCACAATTAGATTTAAGGTATCTAATTGCCATATTAGGATGAATGAATTTAGAGTTAATTCCTACAAGTAAAATTTTCATGTTTCCACCCATTTACTATTTTAACAATTTAATCAATAAATAACTAGTTGATTTAAATATATGTTATACTAATATCGGTGATAAAATGGATAAATTCATATTAAAATCAGATTACTTGCCGACTGGCGATCAACCAAAAGCTATTGGTATGTTAATTGGAAATATTAAAAAGGGTATCAAGGAACAAGTGCTTTTAGGGGCGACAGGGACGGGGAAAACTTATACTGTAGCTAATGTGATTCAAGAAATCAATAAACCAGTCTTGGTTCTAGCTCATAATAAGACTTTAGCTGG
>JAVVFA010000089.1:0-5404 GCA_032251215.1 Candidatus Izemoplasmatales bacterium | reverse complement strand
TGAAGATTGTTGCTTGTAAGACTTTAGCTAACTTAGTTCCTGATGATGTTCTCTCTGAAGATAATATATTACCAGAAATTTTTGATAAAAGGGTTGTTGATGTTATCGCAAGGGCTGTCTTTAAAGCAGTAAAAAAAGGCTAAATCAGCCTTTATTTATAACTTTTTTTAATTCTTGATAAACTCTAGAAACTGGAAATCCGACAATCGTAAAATAATCACCTGATATCGATTTTACAAAACGAGCTCCATAATCTTGAATTCCGTACGCTCCTGCTTTGTCAAGCGGCTCCTTAGTTTTAATGTAATCGGAGATTTCTTGATCTGATAAGTCCCAAAAAGTGACTAATGATAGTGTAAAAAATGATTTTGAATAACCTTTTTTAATGATTGCACATCCCGTTAAAACTTTATGAGTTTTACCTGATAATATTTGTAAAAAACTGTAGGCTTCTTCTTCATTTTTAGGTTTTCCCAGAATCAAATCATCAATGATTACTAAAGTATCAAAACCTAAGACTATGTCTTCTTTATGAGTTTTAAATATGGCTAAAGCTTTTTGAAAAGCTAGATCCATAACCAATTCTTCATGTGATAAACTTGGATCATTAACTTCTTCTATGTCTGAAGATATTGCTTCATAATCCATATCAAGAAGTTTTATTAACTCTTGTCTGCGCGGAGAATTGCTTGCTAAAATAAGTTTCATATCTTCACCTCTTCTTGCTATATTATAACAAATTTTATTTAATTACAAAATATTTAATTTTAATTAAAAACCACATAAAATTATCACATAGATTTGATATTATATTTATGCAATCAAATTTTCTCTTTTATTTTATATATTTGAGCATAGAGTGATATATTTCTATGCTCAAGTTTTATTTTTTGGAGGAATCTTTTATGATTAAAAACTTCGGAAGTCATTTGATAGTGCAGAATGATTCATTGCTGCTAGCAATCAGCGGTGGCATTGATTCTATGGTGCTCTTAGACTTAATAGTTAAATTGAAAGAAAAATTAAACTTAAAATTATATATCGCTCACGTCGACCATCAAAAAAGAGTTACTAGTAAAGATGATCGTGATTTTGTATTGGAAAGTGCCAGCAACTTAAATATACCTTGTTTCATTGAAAATTTAGAAATTGATGATGAACATAATTTTCATGATTATGCTCATAAGAAAAGATATGATTTCTTTTATAAAATAGCTAAAGAAAACAATATTAATAAAGTTGTGTTGGCTCACAACGCTAATGATAACGCTGAAACTATTCTTATGAGAATGACAAGAGGTAGTTCTTTTGAAGGTTACCGAGGAATTTTAGAAAGTAATTATTATAATGATTTGGTAGTAGTTAGACCTTTGTTACATGTATCAAGAAATGACATTGAAATATATCAACAAGTAAACTTAATCGCTTATCAAAATGATCCGACCAATGATATGGATGATTATACAAGAAATCGCTATAGGCACCATCTTCTTCCTTTGCTGGAACAAGAAAACCCTCGTTATCTGGAAAAGATTTCTCAATTTTCGTTTTATCAAAGTTTAGCTTATGATTTAGTAAATGAATTAAGTAATAATTTTCTTGAAAACATCGAAATGGATGAAAGTATTGGGATTAATATCAGTGAATTATTGAACCATAAAGAAATTGTTCAAATTGAGATTATTAAGAAAATCATTAATTATTTAACTAATAATAAGCTTGAATTATCTTTCCAAAACTTTATTGATATTCTCGATATGACAAGTAATGAAAAACCTCATTTGCAGTTTATAATTGAAAATGAACTTTATGTCTATAAAAGTTATGAAAATTTGTATTTTCAAAGAGAACCAAATGAGTTATCGGAATTTCATTTTGAAATCAAGGATTTTACGGAAATCAAACTTCCTAATGGTGATTTAGTTAAAATCACAAAAAAACCAAACAAAAATTATGGTTTTCTTTATGAATTATGTTATAATAATCTAGATTTAGTCTTTCCTTTGACGGTAAGAAATCGCTTAAATGGTGATAAGTTAAAAACCAATATTGGTACTAAGAAATTAAAAGATGTTTTGATAGATAAAAAAGTACCAATCTTAGAGAGAAATTCATTACCAGTATTTTTAAGTAAAAATGATGAAATTATTTTTATTCCTGGTATTTTTAGTAGAAATACGACAGGAGATAATGAACTATACATCTTGGTTCAGAAGGAGTAATTTATGTTAGAAAAAGATATAGAAAAAATCTTAGTTACAGAGCAAGAGATTGTTGAAATATCAAGAAGAATTGGTAAGCAAATAACTGAAGATTATAAAGATACTAGACCGGTCATAATCGGTTTGTTAAAAGGCTGTATACCATTTATGGCTGAATTAATTAAGCATATTGATATCTATTGCCAAATTGAATTGATGGGTGTCCAAAGTTATCACGGAGGTACTGAGTCTTCAGGGAATGTAAAAATTACTAAGGATTTAGATGTTTCTATTGAAGGCAGACATGTAATTATCGCAGAGGATATTGTTGATACAGGAAAAACAATAAATGTAGTAAAAAATTTATTAAAATACCGCGGTGCTTTGTCTGTTGAAGTGGCGACACTTCTTGACAAACCAACTGGAAGAACCGAAGAATTTACACCTAAATATATTGGAACTACCATCCCAAAAGAATTCGTTGTTGGATTTGGGTTAGATTATGAGGAAGCATACCGAAACCTTCCTTATGTTGGTGTTTTAAAACAAGAAGTTTATAATAAATAAGGAGGTATATTTATGGCAGTTGCTAAAAATCCACAAAATAAACCATTAAATAATCGCTCAACGCGATTTATAATGATAGCATTACTTGTAATCTTAGTAATCTCTATTTTCTATAGTTTTGGGAATGTAAATGGTCCTGAAGAGTTGTCAAATTCGACTTTTATTAATTTACTAGAAAATGGTGGCATTACTTCAGTTGAAGTTTCTCCTTTGGCCGGAGAAACAAATTACAGAGCATATAAAGTTTCAGGTCAGTTGCTTGATAATGCTTATTACATTAGTTATTTCGCTAATGATGATGAACTTATGCAAGCAAGAGATATTATTTATCAATTCAATAATGATGGTTTGTTAGCTAATGATATTGATTATGAATTTGTACCAGGAGCTACTTATAATTTATTGAACATTATTTTTCCAATTATCTTGGTTGCTGGTGTTGTAATTATGCTAGTGGTTATGATGCGTGGTGGAACAAACGCTAATAAACAAGCATTTGATTTTGGTAAGAGTAGAGCTCAAGTTAGTAAAAATCAAAAAACAACATTCGATGATGTTGCTGGTGCTGATGAGGAAAAAGAAGAATTAAAGGAAATAATCGATTTCCTAAAAAATCCTAAAAAATATATGGAATTAGGAGCAAGAATTCCTCGAGGCGTACTGTTAGTAGGGCCTCCAGGAACCGGTAAAACATTGATAGCTAGAGCCGTTGCCGGTGAAGCTAATGTTCCTTTTTACTTTGTTTCAGGTTCAGATTTTTTAGAAATGTTTGTTGGCGTTGGTGCTTCAAGAGTTAGAGATATGTTTAAAACTGCTAAAACCCATGCTCCTTGTATCTTATTCATTGATGAAATAGATGCAGTAGGTAGACAAAGAGGTACTGGTTTAGGTGGCGGACATGATGAAAGAGAACAAACATTGAATCAACTTTTAGTTGAAATGGATGGTTTCGGACATAATTCAGGCGTTATCGTAATGGCCGCAACTAACCGTGTTGATATTTTAGATCCGGCTTTAATGCGTCCAGGTCGTTTCGATAGACAAGTTTATGTTGGTCGTCCTGATATAAAAGGTAGAGTTGAAATTTTAAAAGTTCATTCTCGTAATAAAAAAATTAATCCTAATATTACTTTCCAAGAAATAGCTCGTAGAACCCCTGGTTTTACAGGCGCGGACCTAGAGAATTTAATGAATGAAGCTGCGCTTTTAGCAGCCAGAGAAAATAAAGCGCAAATCGACTTATCACATATAGATGAAGCAGTTGATCGCGTTATGATGGGACCAGCAAAGAAATCTCGCGTTTTTTCAAAAAAAGAAAAAGAGATTATTGCTTACCATGAAGCAGGTCACGCTGTGATCGGTATTAAATTAGAGAATGCTAATATCGTTCACAAAGTTACAATCATACCTCGTGGTCAAGCGGGTGGATACAACTTAATGTTACCTAAGGAAGAACACGCGTTCTTGCAAACAAAACAAAACTTATTAGAAATGATTATCGGTTTATTAGGCGGTAGAGTTGCTGAAGAAGTAATCTTTAACGAAATTTCTACTGGCGGACATAACGATTTACAACGTTCTACTGCTATTGCTAGATCAATGATTACTGAATACGGCATGAGCGAACGTTTAGGACCAATTACTTACGAAAAAGATTCCGATACTGTGTTCTTAGGTAGAGATTATGGAAAATCAAAGAATTTCTCTGAACAAATCGCTACTGAGATTGATAAAGAAGTTAGAGGAATCATTCATGAATGTTATGATAAGGCTAAAACTTTAATTGAAAAACATATTGATTTGTTAAAAACAATTGCTCATTATTTGCTTGAAGTTGAAACACTTACAAAAGAAGACATCGATGAAATTGTGGAAACAAACAAATTAACTCGATTCGATGATGTCTTAGCGAGCGAATTACATGATGAAGTAAAACCTGAAGAAGCAAAAAAAAGAAACAAAAAACGAATCTCAAGAAGAAAAGACAGAACTTAAAGACTAAAAAAGATGGGATACTGTAGGTATCCCTCTAATTTTTCAGGAGAATAATATGAGATTAGATAAATATTTAAAAGTATCGAGAATTTTCAAAAGGCGTACTGTAGCTAAAGAAGTCAGTAAAAATTCGCGAATATTAATAAATGGCAGAATTGCCAAACCAGGTACTGACGTTAAAGAAAACGATATTTTAACTATTTCTTATGGCGGAAAAGAACTTAAGGTTAGAGTACTTGAAACATTATCCTTTGCTAAAAAAGATGATGCTAACACAATGTATGAAATAATCGAAGATATTGATTGATTTGATTTTTAGATTTAGTTATAATTATTAGATGGAGTGATATGGATGAAGAGAGTAATTTTATTGATTTTTATTGTGGTTCAATTTTTGGTTATTTCTGCTTGTAGCAGTCAAACTAGACCTCACGATATCTATGTAACAGTTTATCCTTTGCAATATGTTGCTGAAGAAATTCTTATCGATACTGAATATACAGCTGGTATCGTTCCAGGAGTGACTTCTCATGAAAGTTCGGTTGACTGGTCGCCAAAAGAAATAATTGCGATGACAGAAGCAACTTATTTATTCTATATTGGCGCTAATTATGATTATTATATTGATTATCAAATAGACA
>JAVVFA010000088.1:0-5529 GCA_032251215.1 Candidatus Izemoplasmatales bacterium | reverse complement strand
AATCTTTTTGAAGCATCTTTCTCTCTTTCGGATTCACGTTTATCATATAATTTTTTACCTTTGCAAAGAGCTATTTCGATTTTGCATAAACCTTCTTTAAGGTAAACCATTGTCGGCACTAAAGTTAACCCTTCTAATTTTAGTTTTTGGGATAATTTGATAATCTCTCTTTTTTGTAATAAGAGTTTTTTATTTCTTGTTTCTTTATGATTAAAAATATTACCTTGCTCATACTTTGCTACATGCATATTGATGATGTAAGCTTGAAAATCATTAGTAATTTTAACATAAGCTTCTTTTATCGAAAACTTACCTAATCTAATTGATTTAATTTCTGTGCCTTTAAGCACAATTCCACATTCATATTTATCTAAAATATAATAATCATGAGCAACTTTTTTATTATTAGTTAAAATCTTCATGTTTGACTCCTTTACACTAAGATAAAATCAATTCTTCCTAAAAGCCGATTTACTTTGGTTACTTTTACTTTAACCACTTGACCGATTGTGTAGACTGTATCTGATTCAGTTGATTTTAAGGAAATGCTTGATTCATCATATTCCATATGCTCTTTAAATGAAGAGATATGAATTAAACCTTCGATAGTATTTGGCAATTCAATGAACATACCGAATTTTAATACTGAAGAAATAACACCTTGGTATTCTTCACCGATGTGATTTTCCATATATTCAGCTTTTTTAATATCCAATACTTCTCTTTCAGCATTCATTGCTTGTTTTTCAGTATCTGATGATTGTTTTGCGATTTCATCTAATTTGTTGATCGTATCTTCGTTGTATTGTTTATTGTTATTGAAGAGATACTTTCTTAAATTACGGTGAACTATTAAATCAGGATAACGTCTGATTGGTGATGTGAAATGAGTGTAATTATCAAAAGCAAGACCGTAATGACCTTTATTTTCTCTTGAGTATCTTGCTTTTGACATCGATCTCAACAATAAAGTGGTTACTACTTTTTCGTAAGTGGTGTTTTCCACTGCTTTTAATAGTTCCTGTAAGTTCTCTTGCGAATAATCGCCTTCATAATTATCATATCCTAATTTTTTTACAAACTCAAAGACATGTTCTAATTTTTCAGAATTTGGCAACTCATGAATTCGATAAATAAAAGGTAATTTAATATTAGTTATATGAGTTGCGACAACTTGATTGGCGACTAGCATAAACTCTTCAATCATTCTTTCTGCAGTTTGTCTTTCTCGAATCACAATGTCGTTTAATTTTCCATGTTCGTCGAAGAGAAGTTTAGGTTCTAAAGTTTCAAAATCAATTGATCCCATTTTTTCTCTGATATCAAAGAGAATATTTTGTAATTCTTGCATTGTTAAAACATCTTGATAGATATCAGAAAATTCAGCGATGACTTCTTTGTCGCCTTCAAGCATTTTATTGATATTTGTATAGGTCATTTTATATTTGCTATTGATAACTGATGGATAAATTTTATAGCGAATTACTTCGCCTTTTTTCGTTATTTCCATTTCACAAGTAAGCGTCAAGCGATCAACTTTGGGATTAAGCGAACAAATTCCGTTAGATAAAGCTTTTGGCAACATCGGAATAACTGAGTCAGCTAAATAAACGCTTGTTCCTCTGTTAAAAGCTGCTTTATCAAGAATCGAGTCTTCAATGATGTAATAACTGACATCGGCAATATGGACTCCTAAAATATAATTATCTTGATTTTTACTAATTGAAATTGCATCATCTATATCTTTTGTTGATTCAGAGTCAATCGTAAAGATTGATTCTTTGCGCAAATCTTTTCTTCCTAGTAATTCTTCGTCTTTAACTTCTTGAGAAATATTTTTAGCAAAGCTTTCTTCATCAGCAGTAAATTTATTGATGAGATTATATTTATGAACTACTTCAAGAATTTCAATACCTTCATCATCGACATTACCGATTACTTCAATTAATTCACAGTCTTTGAAATACTTGTGTTTATAACTAATGATTTTAACTTTTATCAGTTGATGATTTTTTACTCGTTTTTGATCTTCTTTGACTAGTTTTAAAGCGATGTCATCTTGTAAATCTTTAGGAAATATTTGTCCGTTGTAATATTCACCAACAATAACTTGTAAACTTCTTTCCAAAACTTTCTCAATTACACCTTCAATTTTTTCCTTGTTTTTGATATTAGTGATTTTAACTAGACATAAATCATTATCCATCGCCGTGTTGATGTTATTTCTGGCGATATAGATATCTGGCATTTCTAAATCTTCAACAATAATAAAACCATAGCCTTGAGCCTTCAAATCAAGTCTTCCTTGGACCATAACAGTTTTATCATCAGCAACATTATAGTGACCGGATTTATCTTTATAGATTTTATTTTCTTTAACTAATATATCTAAATGTTTTGTCAATTCTTGAAAATCTTTTTTTGATGATAAATGTAGTTTTGAAGCCATGCCTATTAAAGTCCTTTCTTTGTAAGGAGCTTTTTTTATTAAATTGTAAATTGTATTTTTCATATTTAAAACTCCTCTCTAAAGAAAAAAAGAACACATAATGTGTTCTTAAACAAAAACTAATGCTAAAACTGCAAAAACCGCAAAAACTATTGATACGCCAGCGGTCATCCTTGCCATGAACAATTCAGAACCTCTTTGCTTTTGGTTTTTGAATAAATCTGATTTTTCACCAGAAAATGTATTTTTAACATCATCTTTAGATTCTTGAACCATTACTAAAGTGATTAATAATAATGATATTGCGAACAATACCCAATGTAACCAAGTCATAATCTACCCTCCTTGATATATATCTCATTATATTCAGCGTTACTATTATACCATAAAAAAATGTTTTTGGAATACCCAAAAACATCTTTTTTATGTTATCTAAGGTTATAGAACGAATCTAAACCTTTGTATTCAGCAACTTCATCCAATTCTTCTTCAATTCTTAACAATTGATTGTATTTAGCTATTCTATCTGTTCTTGACAATGAACCTGTTTTGATTTGACCAGCATTGGTAGCAACAGCGATTTCTGCGATTGTTGTATCTTCTGTTTCACCTGAACGGTGTGATACTACTGCAGTATATCCAGCACGTTTTGCCATTTCAATTGCATTAAATGTTTCTGTTAAAGTACCGATTTGATTTACTTTAATTAAAATTGAGTTAGCAATACCCAATTTAATACCTTTAGCTAGCTTTTCTGTATTAGTAACGAATAAATCATCACCAACTAATTGAATTTTCTTACCTAAAGCTTTTGTAAGTTCTAACCAGCCATCCCAGTCGTTTTCATCTAGACCGTCTTCGATAGAAATTATTGGATATTTTTCAACTAATTGAGCGTAGAATTCAACCATTTGCTTTGAGTTAAGAGTTTTTCCTTCACCTTTTAGTTCATAAAGTTTAGTTTCTTTATTATAAAATTCTGAAGCAGCAACATCCATTGCTAAAACAATGTCTTTTCCAGGAACAAATCCAGCTTTTTCAATTGCTTCAAGGATAACTTTGATTCCGTCTTCGTTTGATTTTAGATCCGGTGCGAAACCACCTTCATCGCCAACTGATGTGTTGAATCCTTTGCTTGAAAGAACTTTCTTTAAGTTATGGAATACTTCAGCACCCATTCTTAAAGCTTCTCTAAAGCTTTCAGCTCCAACTGGCATAATCATAAATTCTTGGAAGTCAACGTTATTATCCGCGTGTGATCCTCCGTTGATGATGTTCATCATTGGCGTTGGTAATTGTTTAGCGTTAAAACCCCCTAAATATAAATAAAGTGGTAAACCGACAAAGTCAGCTGCTGCTTTAGCAACTGCCATAGATACACCTAAAATAGCGTTAGCTCCTAATTTAGATTTGTTTTTAGTTCCATCAAGTTCTAACATGATGTTGTCAATTGAAGTTTGGAAAGTCACATCATAACCGACTAAGTTAGGTGCGATAACTTCATTAACATTTCTTACAGCTTGTAAAACGCCTTTTCCGAGGTATCTTGCTTTATCTCCGTCTCTTAATTCAATTGCTTCGTGTTCGCCTGTTGAAGCTCCACTTGGAACGATTGCGCGACCAAAAGCACCTGATTCTGTAAAAACTTCTACCTCTACTGTTGGATTTCCTCTTGAATCCAATACTTCTCTTGCATAAATGTTACTAATATTTGGCATTTAAACCATCTCCTTTTTATCTATTTTCTATTTAATAAGTTTTTTTAACTCCTAAGTAAGTACCAATTCCAAAAATAAATACAGTTAACCATAAGTTGATATTAAACTGTGTAAACAAACTAACAAAGAAATTTTGCATAACCACCCAGTAAAGTCTTAAATCAAAGACTAGTTCCGGAGAATTATTCTCCAAAACAATTCTGAAGATAAATGGCAAGAAAAAGATAATCATAGCTTGCATAACTAAGAAAATTCCTGTTATAACAATATAGACTATGTGTGGAAACTCATATTGCTTCCTAACCATTTTTCCAACTTGCATGCTGCTTAAGAAAAACAAAATCCCCGCAAATGATATTCTGATATAAGTACTAATATAATAATCAGCAAACCCCAATAAAACTCCCAAAAGTAAAGATAAAACTCCCCCATAAAGGATTACAAAGAATAAATCTTTGAACTTAAGGTATTTTATACTAGTATCAAATCTATTCAATGATCGGTACTCCAGTCATTGCCTTCGGTTGTTTAAGTTTCAATAGTTTTAACATTGTCGGAGCAATGTCTCCTAAGCTACCGCTTTCTCTTAGTTTTACTGATTCATCAGTTACTAAAAACGGAACTAAATTAGTGGTGTGAGCTGTGAATATTGAACCATCTTCAGCAATCATCTTTTCACAGTTTCCATGATCAGCTGTAATAAGTGCAATTCCACCAACTTCAGCAATTTTTTCTACTACTTTGCCAACACATTCATCTACTGCTTCAACTGCTTTGACAGCTGCTGGTATTACTCCGGTATGTCCAACCATATCACCATTTGCGAAATTCAATATCACAACATCGTGAACTCTTGAATCCAGTTCTTTAAGTACTGCTTCAGTTATTTCATAAGCGCTCATTTCTGGCTTTAAATCATAGGTTGGTACTTTTGGTGAAGGAATCAATACTCTTTTTGCATTTTTTATTGATTTATCAACGCCACCATCAAAGAAGAAAGTAACGTGAGCGTATTTTTCAGTTTCAGCTATCCTTAATTGATTAAGACCTTGTTCAGAGATATAATCACCAAACATATCATTTAAATCGTTTAATTTAAAGGCTACATGTCCTGTGACAGAATCTGCATATTTCATCGTGGAAATAAACATGATATTTTTAGGTCCGCCTTCAGTATTTAAATATTCTAATGCTTTTGGATTGGAATAAGCTGTAGAAATTTGAATAGCTCTATCTGGTCTAAAATTCATAAAGATAATTGAATCATTGTCTCTAATTAATCCTTTTTCGTCAACAACGAAAGGTAAAACAAATTCATCGTTTACTCCTACTTCATAAGAAGCTAGAACCCCTTCTCTTGCG
>JAVVFA010000087.1:0-5559 GCA_032251215.1 Candidatus Izemoplasmatales bacterium | reverse complement strand
AAGAACATATCTTAGATGACAAGTCTGAAGCTTTATTAACTAACTTCTCTTCACTTGCTAGTGTAGGAAAAAACCTTTACAGTTCTTTATCAGTGGCTGACATTGAAGGTAGCGATGTCATGTTAAACAATAAGGAAATTGTCAATATTACAAATTCCAATTACCGAGCCTTTATTCAAAAAAGCAATTCACCAAAAGAAAGAAAAGATATTTTTGAAGCTGTTTTCTCTTATTATGCTGCTCATAAAAATACTTATGCTTCAATCTACAAATCGGTTTTAGATGCTGATTACGCTAGAGTAAAAACAAGAAATTATGAATCTTCTTTGGAAAGTTATTTATTTAACAATAATATTCCAACAAGCGTTTATCATAGTTTAACTAAAGTAGCTAGAGAAAATACAGCTGCCGTTAAAAAATACCTTAAACTAAGAAAAGAATATTTAGGTTTAGAAGAATATCATACCTATGATCGTTTCTTGGAATTAGCAAAGTCAGATAAAGAATATGAATTTCAAGAAGCTAAGGAATTGTTCTTTAACTCTATCAAGCACCTACCTAAAAACTTCAAAGAAAAAGCTGAAGACGTCTTAAAAGATGGTTTCGTTGATGTCTTTGAACAAACAGGAAAGCGCACAGGCGCTTACTCAAGTTCAATGCCTAATCTTCATCCTTACATACTTTTGAACTATTCAAAAACTTTAGGTGATGTCTTTACAGTTGCTCATGAAGCGGGTCATTCAATCCACTCAATGTATGCGGCTGAAACTCAACCTTCAACATTACAAAATTACACAATTTTCGTCGCAGAAGTTGCTTCTACTTTCAATGAACACAATCTATTGGATTATATCATCAATGAATCAAAAGCAACGAAGAATGAAAAAATCGCCCTTTTGCAAAGAGCGATAGATGATATTATGTCAACCTTCTACCGTCAAACATTATTTGCGATTTACGAACTTGAAGCACATAAATTAGTTGAAGCGCAATTACCGATTACTGCTGATGACTTATCAAAAATTATGATTGATTTATATAAAGAATTTTATGATTTAGATATAACTAAAGAAGAAGTTAAACAATATGTTTGGGCATATATCCCTCATTTGTTCTATACACCTTTCTATGTATATCAATATGCGACAAGCTTTGCGGCTTCATTGAAACTTTATGAAGAAGTTAAAAACAAAAAACCAGGATCTTTTGACAATTATATTAACCTGCTTAAATCAGGCGGTTCTGATTATCCAGTTAACCAATTATTAAAAGCTGGAGTCGATTTAACTAAACAAGATGCTTTTAAAGCAGTTGTCAATCGATTAACTGAATTAGTTGATGAATTAGAAGTTGTTTTAAAATCTTAGTCGTGATATAATATTTTTAAAATCAATGATATGGAATAGTAATCAAAAAATTTATTAGATTCAAAAAGCGAAAAGGTAGCAATTGGTGAAAGCCTTTAATCAATATTTGATGAATGGACCATGGAGAGATGCCAATAACATCCGCAATTATAGTCTATGCGTTAAAAAAGACTTTTTAAGTGCTAGTAAGTTACTAGAACTAAGGTGGTACCACGGTTATTATAATCGCCCTTTACATTAAGGGCGATTTTTTTATTATTAGGAGGTTTTTATATGAAAAGAATAGTCTCAGGAATTAAACCCACTGGAACGCTTACTCTCGGAAATTACTTGGGAGCAATCAAACAATTTGTTAAATTACAAAAAGCAAGAAAAGATGATGAATTTTTCTTGTTTGTTGCGGATATGCATGCTATTACCACAAGACAAGTTCCAGCTGAACTTAGAAAAAGAACTTTGGATATTGCCGCAATGTACATAGCTTGTGGATTGGAGAAAGAAAGAACCGTGCTTTTTATTCAATCAGAAATCAAAGAACATGTGGAATTAGGATATATCTTGCAATCAAACACTTATATGGGCGAACTTGAAAGAATGACTCAATATAAAGATAAAACCAAAAAACAAGAAACCTCAATTACTGCTTCTTTATTTACCTATCCTGCACTTATGGCAGCGGATATTTTACTATATGATGCTGATTATGTTCCTGTCGGTGAAGATCAAAAACAACATTTAGAGCTAACAAGAGATATAGCAAGTCGTTTCAATAATTATTATGGCGATTTCTTTACCGTTCCTGAACCACTTATTCCTGAAGTGGGAGCTCGAATTATGGACTTGCAAGAACCCAATAAAAAAATGTCAAAATCAGATGAATTTGACAAAGGTTTTATTTCAATGTTCGATAACGAAGCTTCTATAAGAAGAAAAATAAGACAAGCAGTTACTGATTCTCTTGCTAAAATAAATTATGACCCTATAAATCAACCGGGTTTAGCGAATTTATTAACTATTTACGCAACCGTAACTGAAAAATCGATTGACGATATAGCTAAAGAGTTTAAAGATTCCACCTATCAAGAATTTAAAGAAACTTTAGGTCAACTTCTTGTGGATACCTTAATTCCAATACAAAATCGGTATTCAGAGTTAATCAAATCTCAAGAACTTCAAGATATCTTAAATCAAGGCAGAGATACAGCTTCTGACTACGCTTTTAAAAAGATGAGAAAATGTAAGAAGAAAATTGGCTTGGGAAGAAAATAAAAAAACCTGCGATTAACTTAATCGCAGTATTTTAAAATTATAGAGTTTATTGAACAGATAAATTGCTAACATCATTCCCCCAACAATGATAAACATCCACTTCATGCTCCAATCAGCTAAAGCCCCAATAATCGGTGCGAAAATAACCAATAATAAAGATGCTAGTTGTGCTTCGATACTTAAGACGCTAGCTCTTTTTGTTTTATCGCTAGCATTACCAATTTCTTCTATCATCACTGGTTTTCTTAAGTTAATAAAGATGTAAATCATTATGAAACTTACGAATATAACAAAAAGGTTATCTAAAAAGAAACTTAAAACAATCGCTGTACCCGCTGATAAAAACCACATCATATTAACTAAACTAAAATGATTAACTTTTTTAGCTAACTTATATGAATTCCTGCTAGCAAAGGAACTGATAAGATAAATGACGGCGTAGATTAAACCGATGTAAATTTTTAGGTTTTCATCGGCTGAATAATTAGTAAAAGCTACTAGTCCAGCTGAAATTGATAAAGCAATAATTATCGGTTGCACATAATCTTTGATACTCTTATAACCTGCTTGATATAACGCTTCGTCAAAAACTAGTCTGCTAACTTTTTTATCTTTAAATGTATATTTTACACTTTCAACATTTTGTTTAAGAAAATCTTTTAAACTAAAGTTGGTATGCCTTCTTTCATCAAGATATTTTGGATAAGATGCAATTAGTAACATGTCTAATAAAAATGGAATTATTGATATTAAAAATAAGTATTTAATTTCCGGTAACCAAATCACAAAAACAATTGCGACTAAACTCATGACCATTGATCCTACTAGAGACATCGCTCTTGTCTGCCCGTAAACTCTTGTTTTTGAAGCGCCTATTTCATTATAGTCCAAAAAACTCATAATCATTGATTTGTGAGTTCCCGATCTAAAAGCTTCGCCTAATCCATATAAAATCATTGCTAAAGCGAAGATACCAAAACCACTCGCTATGAAGAATAGGAAAAAAGAAATTATGTAAAAAACAAAGCACATTATTAATTCAGTTTTTTTCCCATACATATCAGCAATAACACCAGATGGTATTTCAAAGATATAAATGACAATTTCTCTTATCGATATCAGCAATCCTACTTGAAACAAGCTTAAATCACTTATCATTAAATATATAATTAGGTATGGTTCAAAAAACATGAGATTTTTTAAAAATCCATACATCTCAAATTTAAATATCTGTAAACGAAAATCCTTTAGTTTTGCCATATATTACCTCGTATAATAGAAAAAAGCATATACATGCTTTTTACTTCATTTCGTTAATCTCACTGATGACTCGAGTGATTGCTTTAAAAGCTTCGTCCTCATCTTTGCCATTAAAAATAATTTTAATTGTTTTGTTAGCCGGAACTCCAAGAGACATAACACCCATAATTGATTTCATATTAACACGACGTTCTTGATACTCCATAATCATTTCAGATTGAAAACTATTGGCTTTTGAAACTAGTCTGGTTGCCGGTCTCGCATGCAGTCCATTTTCGTAAGTAATCTTAAATTTACCATCAATCATAATTACCCTCCATTTATAACTGAATTTATATTAGCAACTAATTCTTTTGCGTTAAATGGCAAAACCATTTTAACGTTTTTCCCTGATATAAAAACCCCAGTAGCTCCCATTGCTTTAAAGGCTTCTAAATTAGCAAGTTCAATTTCCTTAATTTGAAACTTGACACGACTCCCGTCTAAAGAAGCGCTTATAATATTCTCAATGCCACCAAGATTATTAATCACTTCATCTTTGTACTCACTGGAATCAACATCTACCTTCTTCTTTGGTTGCAATAGCATAATTTTAACAATAATGATTAAGGAAACCAAAAACAATACCACAGGCCACCAATAATTATTGTTAAGCCAATCAACTAAAGCCAGGTTAATCCATACAACTTGCACAATATCACCTCAATGTTATTTTAACATAAAAAAAATAAAAAAAATCTATCGGAAATAAAAAAATCATATTTTATGATTAAAAGTTGCAAATCTAAGAATAATAATATATAATTTTGTAAGAAAGGATTGATAAAATGCCGCATATCATCGAAGCTATCATCGAGATTCCAATGGGAACTCAAAATAAATATGAAGTTGACAAAGAAAAAAACAGAATCAAACTTAACCGAGTTTTATACTCGAAAATGACTTACCCAGCCGAATATGGTTTCATTGAAAAAACCTTAGCTGAGGATGGAGATCCTTTAGATATCCTAGTATTAGCTACTACTCAAACCTTTCCAGGTTGTATTGTCGACGCTCGTGTTGTCGGTTACCTTGATATGTATGATTCAGGCGAAAGAGATCAAAAGATTATCGCCGTAGTAAATGCTGATCCTCGTTTTGAAGACATCGAGGATATTCAAGACATTAAAGACTTACAACTAAGAGAAATAAAATTATTCTTTCAAAATTATAAAATTCTTGAACCAGGACATCATGTTGAAGTTTTAGATTACTATAATAAAAAAGATGCTATCAAACTGATTGAGTCTTGTCAAAAACGTTACACACAAGAGTTAACTAAAAAACTATAAAAACACAGTCATTGTGTTTTTTTAACCTTAAAAAAGGAGAATCAACTTGGAGATAATTATCTATATAATCGGTGGATTACTAGCGGGACTTGCGACTGGTTTAGTCGGTTTAAGTGCCGCAACGATTATCGCACCATTATTTGCTACAGTTATTGGTATGGACCCTTATGTAGCAATTGGAATAGCTCTAGCTAGTGATGTTTTCGCTTCTGCAGGAAGCACTTTTATCTATGTAAAAAATAAAAATATCAGTATTAAAGCTGCTCTTTCGATGGTAATCATAATTGTTGTTTTTACCTTTGTGGGTTCTTATATTTCCGCGGAAATTAAAC
>JAVVFA010000086.1:0-5565 GCA_032251215.1 Candidatus Izemoplasmatales bacterium | reverse complement strand
ACACCAATTAATAAGGTCCATTTTCTTTTTTTAGTCATTATCCTTTTATCAATAAAATCCTCCAAGTATTTTTTATAAAGTTTTGAGTTTTGAAATCTGTCATTTAATCTATCAGAAGATTTAGAGAACATGATTGTTGCTAAAAGCAAAAAAGGAGTTGTTGGTAAAATCGGTAAAATAATTCCTGCAACTCCTAGACCTACTGCTGTTACTCCTAATGATAAATAAAAAATCTTCATTACTTAGAAACTAACCTTTTCTCGCCACTTATCGCTTGTATCGGTTTAATGTCTTGAGTTATTTCAAGAGTTCCTAAATAGTTTTTTTCTTTATCTCTGACAGCATAATACTGAATAAAAACAAACATATCTTTAAAATTGATGTAGAAATCTTCGTGATCTTTTTCACCAGATTTGAAACTATTAATAATATCCTCTACTATATGGACGCTTTGTGGGGGATGACATAAAGAAACGTGGCGGCCAATAACAGTTTTCGGTCTGTCAAAGATTCTTTCTTTGCCTTGAGTAAAGTATTTAACATGACCGTCTTTATCAACAAAAGTCATATCTAAAGGAAGAGTATTGAAAATGGCATTAAGTTCTCCATGATTTAGAGCTCCAGCATCAAATTTAACTTCACCGTTAAATGCTTCTTCAGTTTCTTCTTTCTTTTCTTCAACTTTCCAGCTTTCTTGAGGTTTTTCTAAGAAGTAGCCGATTTCATCGCTTCCTTGATCTGCCATAATCCAGTCATAAAAACTCATTAAATCAGATAATTTTGGTAAAAGAATGTTTTCTTCTTTAATTATCATATCTTTTACTCTGATTATTACCGCTTTTATTGCTGCTTTTATGTCATTCAAATCTTCATCTTTGTCATCAAGCATTTTTATAGTTTTTTTAATATCAGCTCTGATTTCGTCATCTACTCCCCACATTACTTTAGGAATGGAATCGATACCTTTTTTTTCTAAACTAGGGAAGAATAGATATTCTTTTCTGGCGTAATGCTTAGAAATATTTGCTAAACGGTCCATACCGATTCTTAACATCAAATATGAAGTTGTATCTACTTTTTCTAGATATGGTTCCAATTCATTTTCTATCAGTTCTTCTATTTGTTTATTTTCGTCAGAAAATACCTTGGCTGGATGCCCAGGGATTCTTGTTATGTCTTTAGGTTTATGAATATCGGAAATACTCTTATCAAAGACAGCAGCATGTACATCGCAAAGACTTTGAATCTCTTCTACTTGCATACCCTCATCTATTAAAGCTTGTTCAAGGGTAACTATTTCATCTGTTGATATTTCCTGAAAATTCTTTTTAAATAGTTTTTTAGCCTCATCTAAAGGCATACCTGCATGGATCTTTTTGATTAAATCTTTTAATTTATCTTGTCTTTCTTTTGAATTATTTATAATTTCACTCATAATATAAAACCCCCTATTATCTTTATTATAACAAAAGGAGGTTAGATTTACTGTGACTTAAATCACATAATTTAAAATATATGTATTTTTTTTAAATTTAATTATCTCATCATTTTGAAGTTTTTTTAAATTTCTTGATAGTGTTTCTCTTCTGATACCGATGATATTAGCGAGAACTGTTTTTGAAAATGGTAAATCAAGAATTTGCTTGCCACCATCAATATTTCCAAACTTTTCAAATAGTATTTTTAGTGTGTTGATAATTTTTTCTTTCACATCTATATTAGCTGATTGAACTAAATAATTTTGAAAAGTGTTAGATCTCGTAACAGCACAATTTAGACATCGTTCTCTAAAACTTTGATTTTTTTCATAAGCAATAATAATTTCATTATAAGGTATTTTTATAAGAATTGTTTTGGTTAATGTTATAGCGGTCGCTAGATAAAAAGCTTTCTTTTGAAGAATCGCTAGGAGCGCTAAATAATCGCCAGGACCCATGATTTCAATAATTTTTTCATCACCATTTTCTAAATATCTAATCATTTTGACATAACCGTCATTTATTTGATATACATATTCCAAATTATCATCAGTGTTAAAGATAATTGAGTTTTCATTGGTGGTTATGATTTCGCCATTTAGATAATCATATTGGCAATATTGACAGAATTTTTTCATAGTCTTACCTCAGATAATATTATACAGTATTATCGCTTGATATTGAAATGATATCCTTGAATAAATTTACATATATTTGATTTCATGATAGAATTAATCGTAGATGATTGGAGGTAGAATCATGAAAGTTTTATTGATTCAAAATGATGTTTTAAAGGAAATCAATGATACTTTGAATAATTTAGAGAATCTTTTGTTAAGTTTCAAGAAGGAACATCTAGATTTTATCGTTTTTCCGGAGATGTTTACTACACCTTATCAAATCGCCCTTTTCAATGAATATGTTCAAAATGATAATTCTCAAGTTGTGAAGTGGTTGAAAGACATAGCGATAAGGTATGAAGCCTATGTTATAGGTGGTAGCGTACCGGAACAAATTGATAATAATATCTATAACACTTCTTATATCTTCAATCGTTCTGGAGATTTAATCAAAAAATATCGTAAAATGAACTTGTTTTCTGTGGTATACCCTGACAATTCATCTTTTGATGAAGGCGAGGTATTATCTCGTGGGAAAGAAATTGGAGTATTTGCGACGGAATTTGGGATAATGGGTATCATGATTTGTTTTGACATTCGTTTTCCGATATTGGCAAATGAAATCATGCAAAAAGAAGCAAAGATAATTTTCGTTCCTGGTGCTTTTAATGATTTTACTGGTCCATTGCATTGGGAAACAACTTTCAGAGCTAGAGCAATCGATAATCAGCTTTTTATGGTCGGTGTAAGTTCTAGTAGTAATTCTTATGGTACATATAAAACTTATGGACATTCTTTAATAGTTAACCCCATGGGACAAGTTATAAAATCTATGGCCCGCGAACAAGGTGTGATTTGTTTAAACATTGATCTTGAAGAAATTGAAAAAGCAAGAAAACTAATTCCGATTGTTTATAATCAAAAAATCTAACGAAAAAATGAGTGCGAACAAATCGCACTCTTTTATATTAAATCCTTTTCAATTTTTTCCAATAATTCTTGTAAAGTTCCGTGTTCAAATTGATTGATATCGATATTATTTTTATTGTTTAGACAATCAGTAACTAAAAAGGTTCTGATCCCTAATCGTTTCGGAACCATATCTTCTATTGCGTCATTCCCAATCATAATCGTTTCATCTGGATCTAGGTTTAAACGTTTAATAATCATTTCGTAATAACTTAAACTAGGCTTTGCAAAATTGCTGTTTTCATAGGTTGTTATATATAAAAAATCATTTCTATCAAGCTTTGCCCATTTAATTCTTTTTTTAGTTGCGACCAAAGGGAAAATTGGGTTAGTTGCTAGAACAATTGTTTTACCTCTATTTTTAAGTATTTCGATAATTTTTTTAGAAGCTTCACTTGGTCTTGTTGTTGACTTGACATCATCAAATTCATTTTGATAAAACTGTTCCAATGCTTTTTTTAAAGTTTCGTGATCAGAGTTTTCTGGATAAAATACTTCCCAAAAAACATCTTCATTGGTATTTTGGCCAGTATTTTCAATCATTGTTTTGGTGCCTAACCAAAGTCGTTTGATCATTGTTTCTGGATTTAGTCCGAGTTCAGCAAACTTATTTCCCAGCAAACCAAAATATTTTTTTATAAAAGCTTCTTCATCCAGTGGTAGTAGTGTACCATCAAGATCAAACAAGTAATTTTTAGGCATATTCATCATCTTCTTTCTTTTAAACTGCATATAAATATTCTATATATATCTCCTTTAAAAGTCAATGAAAAAACGAAAAAGGGTTATTGTTTGAATTCTGAATTTTTCTATGATAGAATGATGATACTCAATGAAAAGGAGATATAAATTATGAAACCTATTAATATTAAAGACATTGAACCAGTACTCAACAAATATAATGTCTCAGCAAAAACGCTTGTTGATCATGATAACGCAACAATTAAAAATCTGTTTTTAAATCCAGGCCAATCTATCCCTGATCATAAAGTTCCAATGGACGTAACATTTTTTATATTGGAAGGAACTGGCCAAATTACAATTGGTGAAGAAACTGCAAAGGTTAAACCATTCGATTGCTTGCTATGTCCACCTAATACTTTTATGTCGGTAAAAGCCGATGATGATTCAACGCTATCGTTTATGAACATAAAAACTCCAGGTTTAAGATTATAATTTAAAAAGATTAAGCCTAACAGGTGATGAAATGATAGGATGTTAGTAGACACATAAAAGACTGTGTGTAATACCAGCATCCTTTTTCTATGGAAATTAATATGATATATTTAATGTAATTATGTACAAATTAACATTGCCTTTTTTCTGATAATATGGTTATGTATAAATTTTACAGGTTGATACACTCATAGCTTTTTAAATAATGTTATAATAAATCAATTATATGTAAATACATTTAGTTTTAATTGTAGAATGACTTGATGTTTGATAAAATAAAGTTATAAATTTAGTTACAAAAAATTGAGGATGTGAAAAGTTTGGATAAATCTATAATTTATAATTCATTTAAATCCGAATTTAATATTGTAGCAATTCTTAACACTAAAAATTATCTTGATGCTGCTAAAAAGTTAAATATAACTGTGCCTGAAAATAAATACTCTACTTTAGTTGTTGTAGGTCTAGCTTATCCCAAAAGGATAAAAAAATCTAATGAAACTAAAACTTACGCTTCTTTTTACACTTTTGGAAAAGATTATCATATCGTCTTAAAAAATCGCATTAATAAAGTTATGGAAAAAATTCCATTTCAATATGAATTGGGCGTAGATAATCATCCTCATAATGAAAGATTGGCTGCTTCTTTAGCGGGTATTGGTTATTTTGCTAAAAACCAATTAATCATCAATCAAGAATATGGTTCATATATCTTTCTTGGCTTAGTTTTTATTGATGTAGAGATTAATCAAGAACACATTTTACCGATTACAGATGAATGCGGTGATTGTCGTATCTGCATTGATGCTTGTCCTACTAACGCTTTATCGGATAAAGGCTACGGTTTCAACAAGTGCATCAGTTATTACAATCAAATGAAAAAAACACTAAACAATGATGAAATAAATGCTAATTATTGCCTGTTTGGTTGCGATATTTGCCAGTTAGTTTGTCCTAAAAACATTAATATAAAATCATTTGTTCATCCCGAATTTGAATTATCAGGTAAAGAAGCTGTGGAATATGAAGACCTATTCCTTTTGAGCGAGCGACAATTCAAAAATAAATACCGTGATATGGCTTATCTTTGGAAGGGAAAAACAATTTTGATGCGAAACTCCTTGACGATCTTGTTAAGACATAAGAACACTCTATATAATGACTTAATAAAAGAATCGATTGACAAACATAAAATGCCTTGGTATCAAGAAACAGCTAAAAAGATTCTTAATAGATTAGAAAATTTATAAAAAAATGAAAAACAAGTTTTTCAACTAAAGAGTCCGTGGACTCTTTTTTGATTACTTATTATTTGATACAAT
>JAVVFA010000085.1:0-5576 GCA_032251215.1 Candidatus Izemoplasmatales bacterium | reverse complement strand
CCATGATCTGTGATAAATTCAAAGTTTTTTTCTCTTATTTTAACAAGAATAGTTTTCTCATTTGATTTTAGATTATCATTTCCACGAGAATAATAATGCGTCATTTGACTTACTCCTTCAAAAAGACTAAAAACCTGAGAACATCTCAGGTTTATACGTCACTACAAACAAATAATTACTTTAATTCTACCTTAGCTCCAGCTTCAACTAATTTGTCAGCAATTTCTTTAGCTTCGGTTTCTTTTACTTTTTCTTTGATAGCTACTGGTGCAGAGTCAACTAATTTCTTAGCTTCGATTAAGCCAAGACCAGTCAATTCTCTAATAACTTTGATAACTTTAACTTTAGATTGGCCAGCGTCTGTTAACATAACATCAACTTCTTTTGGACCTTCATCTACAGCTTCTTCAGCTGCTGCAACAGCTGGACCAGCAACTACTGCAGTTGGATCAATACCGAATTCTTCTTTCATTGCATCGATAAGAGCCTTAATTTCTAAAATATTCATTTCTTTTAATGATTCAATAAAATCTTTAGCGTTTAATTTTGCCATTGTACTTTCCTCCTAATTACTTTCTACAGTTTCTTCTTTTTTTGTTAGCATATCTAAGCCAACTGATAATTCCCTAAGTGGTGCTAATAATTGTGTAGCTAACATTGCAAGCAATGTTTCTTTTGGTGGTAATTGTGAAATTTCTTTGATTTGATCTTGGTTGTAATAGTCGCCATCAACAACACCTGACTTGATAACGATTTTCTTGTTTTTCTTTGCAAAAGTATATAATACCTTTGCTGCTGCGATTGAGTCTTCATACGCAAATACAACTCCATTTGGACCGTTTAAAGCTTGAGTTAAGTCGCCGTATCCTACTTCTTCAACTGCTCTACGGGAAATATTGTTTTTGATAACAATCATTTCACAGCCAGCGTTACGTAGTAAACCACGTAACTCCTCTGTTTTTTCCACAGTTAAGCCTTGGTATTCTGCAACAACTATTGATTTGGCATTAGACATTTTCTCAGCGATCTTTTTAACTTCTTCTTGTTTTAAATTAATAATGTTCTGATTAGACATTTTAGACCTCCTTATGTCCTTTTTTAATAGAAAACCTCTTTTTCTTTAGAGCGAGAAAAAGAGGAATAAATAGTTTTTATATTTATTATGTCTTTGTCTCGGTAGGTTATTAAGCAAATTTATCTGCCCCTACTGTCTTCGATAAAGTTATTTATTTTTTACTACTTCAACTTTAACCCCAGGTCCCATCGTTGATGAAACACTGACGTTTTTCATGTAAATACCTTTAACAGTCGATGGTCTAGCTTTTCTGATAGTTTCTAAAATTGTATTATAATTATCTACAAGTTTGGGTGTATCAAAAGAAACTTTACCGAAAACTACTAAAATATTTCCGAATTTGTCTACGCGATAAGTAATCTTACCGCCTTTTGAATCTTCTACGGTCTTAGCAATATCCATCGTAACTGTACCAGTCTTAGGGTTAGGCATTAACCCTTTAGGTCCTAGTAAACGACCAATCTTACCTAATGTAGCCATCATATCTGGTGTAGCGATAACTACATCAAATTCAAACCAGCCTTCTTTGATTTTTTCGATTAAATCATCTTCGCCAACATAATCTGCACCGGCATCTTTAGCTTCTTGAGCTTTTTCTCCTCTAGCGAAAACTAGAACTCTTTTTGTTTTACCAGTTCCATGAGGTAGCACTAGCGCTCCTCTTAAGTTTTGTTCTGCTTTACGAGGGTTTAAGTTTAAGTTGAAAGCTAATTCCATTGATGCATCGAATTTTTCAAAGGAAATTGATTTAACTAATTCAACAGCTTCTTCGATTGTGTACTTTTTAGTACGATCTACTTTTGCAAGAGCCTCAGAATATTTTTTTCCTTTTTTAGCCATGTTCTTTCCTCCTATATTTGGTTTTAGCGGATTGTCCTCCCAATTATATAGTTGTATATATCAAACAACTAATAAACTTAGTCTTTAACGACAATTCCCATGTTTCTTGCCGTACCTTCGATAATTTTAGCTGCTGCTTCGACATCGTTTGCGTTAAGGTCTGGCATTTTGATTGTCGCGATTTCTCTTAATTGAGCCCAAGTTATGGTTGCGACAGTATCAGTTTTTGAATTCCCTGCTCCTTTTTGAATCTTACATGCTTTTTTTAACAAATCACTTGCAGGTGGTGTTTTTGTTATAAACGAGAATGAACGGTCATCATAGACAGTAAGCACTACCGGAATAACGCTCCCTACTTGATCTTTTGTTCGATCATTGAATTGCACGCAAAATTGTTGAATGTTAACTCCTGCTTGTCCCAAAATCGGTCCAATTGGTGGTGCAGGTGTTGCTTTTCCACCAGGAACTTGCAGTTTAACAACGTTCTTTATTTCTTTAGCCACGAAAGACACCTCCTTATTTTCGTGATGTGGTTATAGGAATTTTCTTCCTCCCACACATAATCCTTTTGACACGCTGAATTATTATACAATAAAACATATATTTAGTCAAGAATTTTTTCTTCTAAAAAATCATGTGTTTAAATATCATATTTAGCGGTAATTTCAGCAGGTGTTTTAGTTAATAAAGTAAAGATTGGCAACATACCAAAAACAATATTTAAAAGGTAAATTCCCAGAATTCCACCTATGAATAAATAGAATGGGAAATAGAACATATTGATAAAATCTTGGGTTTGTTGCTGAATAGTGTTTACGATATAAGACATTATTAGATAACTTGTCAGTGATGCTATAGAAGTAAGGGCGATAATTTCTGAGAAAAAGATTTTATAAATGTCTCTTTTTGTCGCTCCAATTGCTCGGTATACACCGATTTCTTTAATTCGGTTCAACATACTTGAACGCATCATAAAGAAAACATAGACAATAATGCCAACAACAATTACCGTGATTTGAGCAATCCTACTTGCATTAGCCGCTGCTTGTTCTTCAGCGAAATTAACTTTTGCGGCTTCATAAGAATTATACAGTTCAAAGTCGAAATCCGCAAAATCTTGAATTGCTTGCTCGTGATCTCCGGCATAAAATAAAATACCTGAAAAATTATAGTCATAGAAAGTTTGTTCAATCGTATTGATTATCGCATCTTCAAATGAATTGTTTGAAACGATAAAAAATGATTCACGGTATCCGTAATCAGAATCTATTGCTTCATAGAAACCGACTACTTCTTTAAATCCAACTCCCCAAATTTCAACTGTATCGCCTATGTTACCCATGCCTTCTTTGATTAAGACTTCATCATCGGCCAAGATTCCTCTTCCGTCAGAGATGGTAATTCTGTCAACCACAGAGCCGTAAGGTGTTATTGCATCAAAATAATAATTTTGATAAAAACTAAAAATTGCTTGGTCTTGAAGAATTACTATTGGAGATTCAGTCTGGACAATTCCGACAATCTCAAATTGCATACCGTAATATCCTCGATTAGTTGTAAGGATAGAACCAATTAAATCTTCTGGTTCAGATACTTGTAAATCTAAGAAAGATTTTGATAATAAAATTTCTTCCACAAGCCACTCATCAAGAACTACCTCAAAACTATTTTCTGGCATCCTTCCATAGAGGATTAAAGCATCTTCATAGTAAGATTGCTTAACTGGATATATACTTACTTCTTGATTAGCCCTTCCTTGATAATAATCGTAAAAACTAACAGTTGCATAAGCAGGTTGTAAATATGGTGAAAACTCAATACCGTCAACATTATCAAGCAAATCACGAAGATCTTCGCTGCTTAGATTGATTTTAGGTCCTAGAGTTAACATATCTTTAGGGGTTTGCAAGTAATCTTTATCATCAACATTTGTCAAATATCCAAATGACGCCAATTGGAATACTATTAAAGCCGAAACAATGAAATAACCTAATAATAATAGTTTACTGACAAATTTTCTTCTCGCAAAAACTCTTTTAAAACCAGCTTTAAAAGTATCTTTCCATTTCAGGAAAGATCTGCGATTTTCATGTTTTTCAATCGGATTAAATTGTGCTAAATCAAATTTATAATCTTGGATATCACTGACTTCACGTTTACGATAAGAATCGTTTATTAATCTTACTTCTGAAGATTCATCGATATATTTAATTTTTCTTTTTGAAAGCACTTTGACATAAAGATTGCCTTTAAATTCAACAAGTTTAACATTCAATGTTTCATCTTTTTCATAATCATAATAGTATTCAATGCCTGATTCTTGATAGGTATCATCAGACTTCAAATCTTTTAAGTAAATATTACGATCATCGACATGGTCAAATGATGAACCGCCGGTATTTTCATAATCTCTGATTATTTTACCATCAGATAATTCAATTATACGATCAGCATAAAAGTCAACTAGTCCTCTTTCATGAGTGACAAGTATGACCAAACGAGTTTCAGAAATCTTTTTGATAATGCTCATTACTTCAAAAGTGTTGTTGGCGTCAAGATTACCAGTTGGCTCATCAGCCAGTACCACTTCTGGATCTTTAGCTAAAGCTCTTGCGATAGCAACACGTTGCTGTTGACCGCCGGATAGTGCTTTGACATTACGTTTTCGGTAATTGTACATACCGACACTTTCAAGCACATAATTGATTCTCTCTTCTACTAATTCTTTATCATATAATCCAGCCATATTTAAAGCTAGTTCGATATTTTCATAGACTGTTTTTGACAGGACTAAATTATAATTTTGGAAAATATAACCCACTCTTTCGTTTCTGAGCATGTCCCATTCAAGCGGTTTATATCTTTTAATTGTTTGATTATCAAAAATTATTTCACCGCTGTGAAAACTATCCAAACCACCAATAACATTTAATAGTGTGGTTTTACCACAGCCTGAGGGTCCAGTTAAAGCAACTAACCCAGTTTCTGGAAAATCAATTGATGTGTCGTTGATAACATGGATTTCATTAGATTTACCTTTATTATAATATTTATGTAAGTTTCTTAAACTAATCATGAGGCTACTCCAAATCCGTCTTTAATGTCTTTGATACACTACTAGAAAAGATTCTATTACTATACTTTCTGGAGACAATTAAAGACATAATGACTAAAAGGATAAAATATACAAAATACTTATCTATAGTAAAAACCTTGAAAGCTTGAAACAAACTATATTCAGGTAGATTGTTCGGTATAGCTATCGAAATTATCAAGAAAACAAGGAAAGCTATGACAGTAATATAGAAATTTTCTAGATAAATAAAACTCTTTATAACTTTTTGATTAGCGCCAATAGTTCTAAATATTGCGTAATCATGAAGTTTGGTATTGATGATTGCTTTAAAAATAATATATGTAATCAGTGTTGATCCGGATATCGTAATTATTATTAGGAAAATCATTCCAATATTTTGAATAAACAATATAATTCCTTCAAATTGGTTAGATACATTGGAATCATAAGGATAAACCACTTTATATTTATAATTAACTCCATCTCTGACTCTAGCAATGGTTTTCATTAAACCTTCTACATTTATACTAGTTTCTGTTATAACGCTAACTTGATATACTTCATCATAAAACACTTTATCATAAG
>JAVVFA010000084.1:0-5582 GCA_032251215.1 Candidatus Izemoplasmatales bacterium | reverse complement strand
CAAAAAGGGTCAAACCATTACAACCAACAAAAATTAAAGGTTGCTCTGTTACATGAACATATCAAAAATCAAAGAGAAGATTACTTACATAAAATAAGTAAATATCTTGTAGATAATTACGATACAATTTGTATAGAAAATCTTGGTGTATCAAACATGATGAAAAATCATAAATTAAGTCGTGCTATTGGTGATATGGGATGGTTTAAATTCAAATCATTTCTTGAATATAAATGTGAATGGTATGGAAAGAATTTAAGTGTGATTGGAAGATTTGATCCTTCAAGTAAAACATGTTCTGTTTGTGGAAAAATAAATAAAGAATTAACATTAAAAGATAGAAACTGGAAATGTAATTCCTGTGGAACCGAACATGATAGAGATGTAAATGCTGCTTTAAATATAAGAAATTTCGGGTTGAGGAACCAACCCAGCGTCACTCAAAGTGAATGGTTACATTGTGCTTGTGGCGTAGAAACACACAAATCTTTAGTTTGTGTGTAGTTCATATAAAAAAAGAGAGTCTCCAACCGTTGTTAAAAACTCTCTTTTTATAAATTTAAATATTTTGTGATAGATTACTGAATCATAGTAACTTTTTTTCATACTCTCCAAGAGCAAGATTAACATTCAATGTCTGTTAGTGGTGTTCTCTTTTTTTTTTCAACCGTAACTTCCGAAGAAGTTACAGAGAGAAAACATAACGAGTGATTGAAGTGGTTTGAACCTTTATAACTCTTTTCCTAGCAAAAGTATAATCGTCAGTTGGTGTCTCTTTCTAAACCTTTCTGAACCCAACCATAAGCAAGGTTAACATTCAATTTCATTTAGTGGTATTCTCTTTTCAACCGTAACTTCCGAAGAAGTCCCAGAGAGAAAACATAAACGAGTGATTGAAGTGGTTTGAACCTTTACAACTCTGTTGTAGGCAAGGTAGATTTAACTAACCATTCATCTTTTTCTCACAAAATTTCAAAGAACATTATCATATAGGAACGAAATCGAAAAAAGTTTATCTCAAATTTGAAAAAATTTTCTTTTACCTGATAATCAATAGAAAAAGAAAACCCAACCTAAAAGGTTGGGTTTCATTAGTTTAAGGCTCATTTTAATTTTACAAATTACTCATTCTCAGTTATGAAAAAAAATTATTTTTCTTTTTCACTCTCTTCAAAAATATCATAATTTGTTTCTTCTGACATTCTATAATGTTTTGTTGCTTTACTCATAGAATCATAAGCAACAGTAACACCATCACCAGAATAATCAAAATTCATAGCATTTCCTCTGGAAATACCAAGTCCATCAGCCGTAAACATTGCATCTTGATTCGCTGCAAGAAAAATAAATTCCCAATTGAAATCATTTCTCATTTCTTCTATTTTTCTTTTTATCAAATCTTGATGATATTCGTGACTTGAATTTTCATAACCATCAGTTAAAATTACACATAATGTTTTAGATGGTCTTTCTTCTTTTGTTAAATTAGAAATTCTATCTATTTCACTATCAATAGTTTTACCGATAGCATCGTACAATGCTGTTGCTCCACGGGGTTCATAAGTTTCTCTATTAAATTCAGGAACTTCCTGAATATCTTTTAGTTTAGAAACTATGAACTCAGTATCAAACAACATTGTTTGTAGGTTTGCTTTACCTTCTACCATTTTCTGTTCTTTTAGAAAATGATTAAAGCCTGATATCGCTTCATCAATGATACTACTCATTGAACCTGAGCGATCTAATATACATAAAATGTTAATATACTTTTCCATTATTCATTACATTAATTTTTCTCCGCATTTTGGACAAAACTTCCAAGTTTCTTTACGGATTCTATATCCACATTCTGGGCAGTAATTTCTAATTTCTGTCGCTCTGGTATAACCTTTTGTGGATGTAGGTTTTAAGTTATAATGAACTGAATGAAATGCTCTACTTTCAAATTCAATATCAACTAAATTAAGATTCTGATTTGATTCATCACCTTTTTCAACTCTACCAGTTTCTTCTAAAGATTTGTTTAAATTTAACGAATCTAACGTGATGTTTTGTTCATCAAATGATAAGTATTCATCACTGTAATTTACATTTGCACTTGTTTCAGTTAAATCAGATTCAGAAGCAAAAATACCTGGTGGTGAAAAGCTATTATGAATATTAATAGTAGTACCTTGTGTTCCAGATGATCCACTTGTTCCATCTGTGCCTGATGCTCCTGAGGTTCCTGTTGAATAAAATTGTTGTGAATAATATATATTTCTTGCAAATTTTTCTTTATAGAAATTTACTATTACATCACCATTTAGTTCAGCAGCAGCAACAGCAGAAGGATTATCAGCATTAATGTAATAAGTATCAAAAGACATCTTTTTCTTATCATCTAAGAAACGATCTAATATGATATCTTCGCCTGGATTTACTACTAATAAACCATCGCTTTTTTTCTGACCATTGAAAATAATTTCAACGCCAATTTTTTCTCGTAAAGGATTAAAGAATCTTAATTCGAAATTGTCACCTTTGTTAAGGTAAACGGTGTTACCTTCATAAACTTTTTTTTCGGATCCACCTGCAGTGACAATAGCAGACGGCAACCGATCTAGCAATCGATAATGTGCCATAATTCATTTTTTAATTTTTGTTTGTGAATTGCTAACTCATTTATTGTTTTTAAAAACAACTCTAAAGCCAATTGACTCTGAACTAACAAAACCAAAAATGAACATTAAACTAATCTATATATAAAAAGTTAGTTCCTTGTTTAGAATAATTATATATAGCATATGAAAAAATTATTATACTTACTTATTTTAATATCACTCATTGCTTGTACATCAAATTGTAGTTCTACTCATAAAATGTCCGAAGCATATAGTGATACAACATATATACCTCCACCTCCACCTCCACCTCCACCTCCACCAGATCCTATTGAGGTTGAAATTTTAGAAGATGATATTCAAGAATTTGAAGAAATAAGAGAAATAATATCATTACCTGATGCTATGGCGAGAAGAGAATCGAGAGAACCTGCTGGTGAAATACAACCTGCTATAATTTATGAGGATGCAGGATATGGTGACATTAACTATATTATGGAAGACACAATGATTGTTAATAAGTCAACTATTATAAATATGACAATATCAGAATCTATTGATAGAGAAGAAATTATAGAAGAGATTGAATCATTTACTGAAGAAAATACTATTACAAATGTAATAAGAATTGCACCTGTGATGAGAGCAAAATTAGTTGATCCTTCAGGTGGAGAAAACTTCACAATAGTTCCCATAACATCTGAAGAACAATTGATTGAAAATGATGAGTTTACTAAATGGGAATGGGATGTAACTCCTTTAAAAGAAGGAAATAATAAATTGAAATTGACTGTTGATATTATAATAGAAGATAGAACAAAGAATATAGAAGTATATGAAGATTTTATATATGTTTATTCTGATAAAACTTGGTGGGATAATTTTGTAGATTTTATGGGTGAAAATTGGCAATGGTTTTTATCAACATTAATTATTCCTTTATTAATTTGGTTTTATAAAATCAAAAAAAGAAAAACCTAATAAATGAAACATTTATTAAATCAAAAAGAATATAATGATATTTTAATATTAGAAAGATACATTAATAATGATATAACAGAAAAAGAATTTGATTATAATTTTTTTAGATTAAATGAAAAATTTACATTCTCTTCTATAACAGAAAAGATTAAAAAAATTTTTAATTGGTTGATTAAAAATATTAAAAGGGTAGGTATAAAAATAATATCTATTGCTAAAAAAATATTAGATATCGCTAAAAATGCAGTTTCTCCAAAAATTTATAAAATTATTATTTTAGTTTTTGTTATGTTAATAACTCAGGTGTCTTTTGCTAATGTTGGTTTTGTTAGTGGTGATGAAGGTGATAAAACCGAATTAGTAATAAATACAAGAAAAATAGATGAATCAAAAAATCTAATAAATGCTGCTATTGGATTTTTAAGTTTAAAAAAAGAAAAAAATGGTGATTTATCGCAAGCATTAGCAGTTTTAATTTCAATTAGAGATAATTTATCACCTTTAGATTTAAATGATAAAACATATGAAAATATGTCAAAAAAGGCGAAAAAAATGATAGAAGTATCTTTAAAAATGTTAAGAGAAGATATAAATAAGGCAATTGAAGAAGAAGATGAACAACACGCAAATATATTATTAACATATAAATCAATTGGTGAAAAACTATCAAGTACTTTTAATTTAGGTAGGTATTATAAAGTTGTTAAAGTTGTTGATAAAAAAGGAAATATTATTATACAGTGGTCAAGAACCCAAAATTATTAATCAATAACTTCTAAGTTTTTCGATTTCATTCCTTCTTTAAATAATTTTGCTAATTTTAAGATGTTTGGATCACTTATTCTACCGAACATTTCTAATTCAAATGCAAAATCTTCTACATACTTTTCTTCATTATTAAATTGAAGAATATTCTCATTTTTAATAAATTCAAAAGAATTATCAACATCTACAATTGCATGACCTAATTCGTGAAATATTGTCGTCCTAATAGTTATATCCAAACTTGTATCATATTCTTTCATAGCATTATAAATATTTTTTATACTTAGGAAAATTATTGGTGTTTTTAAAACACTTTGATGTGAATACATACCAATTATATCTTTTCTATCTCTATCAAATTTCTTTACAAATTGTACATGTATGGTATCAAAGATTGGTACTTTATTTTTAAATTCTTCAATAGCATCATCAACGATTGATTTTACAACATCATCTTCTTCTTCCCAAAATTCATACCACCCACTATACATTGAAAGTTCTTCTTCCAAATCACTTTTAGCGTATTTCTCTAAATCACCATATGTAAAATTTTCAAATTTTGTTATCATAAACTTATATATTAAAAATAACTAATGAACTACCACGACACTAAAGATGTAGTAGTTTTCTTTGACGGGTCATATAAATTAGCACAAGAATTTATTGAAAAATCTTTACAAATTACAAACAAGAAGGTGGCTATGTTTCTAAAGATTCAATTTTTAGAAGGTAAAAATCGCTACAACTTTTTTAAGGAAACACCACTAAAAGTAGTACACGTTTTTTCTGCGAGACAAGATCCTTGGAGAAACGGTGAACCAGTTAACCCTAAAACTGGTAAAAAATAGGGTTCTACAATGTGTTTTGCTTGGTTTATATGGGAACACGGATATGAAGGAGAACCCGCAATTAAATGGATTTATTAACTCTTAAAATTATTATAAATGGGATTAGATATTTCTTACGGTTCAAATATTGAAAAAGCTGGTATTAAACCAAATGATGATACAGTTTATGATTATGAAATTGCAATTTGGAATGAGCCATGTTTTGAATATCAATTAGGTTCATTAGATAGGAGGTATTCTTATCGCTGGACATCAAAATCAGAACATGGTAGTTTCAGAGCAGGTTCATATAGTGGATATAATGAATGGAGACGAGAACTAATCAAAATGGTAGGATATGATAGTCTTGGATCCGTATGTGCTGAATTTGGTGATAAATCCTTTG
>JAVVFA010000083.1:0-5705 GCA_032251215.1 Candidatus Izemoplasmatales bacterium | reverse complement strand
GAACACGCCTAAGCGTACTTACTTATTTAGTAAGTAATCGTTTTAAAAGTATAATTCATAAGAATTATTTTTGTTCTAATTTCAATTTTTGCTTCATAAAAATCTAGATTTATATGTTATAATAATATAGTTATTGGAGATGATATTTTGGATAAGATAAAAGCATTACTAGAACGATTGGACTTACAGGATAAAATCATTGAAGAATATTGTCAGATTGAAGCGGTTGAAGTAGACAAGATAAAGGATACTTGGACCTTTTTCTTAGTTTTTGAAAGAGTAATTCCAATTATGTATTTTAGGAATTTCATGCAAAAACTATTAAATTTACCGACAATCTACACGAGTTTGAAAATGGTTGATTATCAAATTAAATTCCTTGATTTAGATGGTGAAATCTTAGATTACTATGATTTCGCTATTGATTGTATAGCCAAGGATGATAAAAGAATTCTTCCTTTAAAAGAATATGATAAGGATATTGAAGACAATCAAATTAAGATTTACGTTCCTAAAGGAGCTGTTTCTCCACAAATTTATCGAGTGAATATTGAAGAACAAATGAAAAAACTCGGATTTGAAGTTGAAATCAGTATCGAAATAGATGATACGAAAGACTCAATAGAGGAAGAAATCAAGAAGAATAACGACGTCTTTATAAAAGAAAGCAAGGAACTTTTAAATTCAGATGAGGTAAAATATATAACTCTAAATCAGAATAATGATTTTGAAGACTTTACAGACATTACCACTATCCCTAAAACAGAAATGGAATTCGAAGAGTTTAGAGAAAGAAATTCTGGAAAAGCGATAATCTACGTTGAAGGGATTGTTGTCGAAAACGAAATTAATGATTCAAACAATAATTCGAGTGTTAAATTGATAATTACTGATGGAGTTGACTCCATCTATTTAAGTAAGCGAAAAACTAAACCAACAGATTTAGATTTTTTCAGAGAAATAGAAGAAGGAATGGGTGTTAAAGCCAAGTGCTATGCCCAATATGATAGTTATTTTAATGAAGTAACATTAAGTATTCTTAACATTGCTCGTTCAGAAGGAAAAATTGATAATAACCGTCGAGAAGATAATTATGAATTTAAACGTGCTGAGTTACATTTACACACTAAGATGTCTACCTTAGACGGTGTCAACAAAATTGAGGATTATGTTGATAGGGCTATTACTTATGGACACCAGGCTATCGGTGTAAGCGACCACGGTTCAGTTCAATCTTTTCCTATTCTTGAGAAATATGTTAAAAACAAACCAATCAAACCACTTTATGGTTTAGAACTTGTCTATGTGAACGATGAAGAAATAACAATCACAAGAGGTGAACATCAAGGTCTTTTATCAGAGATGACTTATGTTATTTTTGACATTGAAACTACCGGTTTGTCACTTAATTACGATACCATTATAGAAATAGCTGGTCTTAAAGTTAAAAACGGAGCTATTTTAGGTGAATTTTCTGAACTCGTTGATCCAGAAATGACAATATCTAAATTTACAGAAAATCTTACCAAAATCAATAATTCAATGTTAAAAGGCAAAAGAAAACTAAAAGAAGTTTTAAAAGATTTTCATGATTTTTCCAAAGATTGCGTGCTAGTAGCTCATAACGCTGATTTTGATGTGGATTTTCTGTCTTATAACTACCGTGAATTAGGAATTGACAATAAAATTAATCCTTCAATAGACACGCTCATTTTAGCTAAAGCTTTAATACCTGATAAATCACGTTTTGATCTTAAAAGCATGAGTAGATATTATAAAGTAAACCTTGATGGCCATCATCGAGCAATTAATGATACTAAAGCGCTATTTGAAATTTTCTTGCATTTAGTTAAACAATTGCGAAAAGAAGGTTTCAATCGTTTTCAAGATTTAAATTTGGTGATTGATTATAAAGAATTATACAAATTCCCTTATCCAAAACACATTAATTTGCTGGTAAGAGAACAATCTGGCCTTAAAAACCTCTATATGATTTTGTCTGAAGGATTAACAACTTATTATAATCGTGAAGCTAAAGTATTAAAAAGTTATCTTGATAAACATCGACATGGTCTTTTAGTATCTAGCGGTTGTTTTAATTCTAGTTTTTTTGCTGTTGCTTTAAATAAAACAAGAAGAGAATTGGTTAAAGAAGCCAAGTATTATGATTATTTGGAAGTTCAACCACTATCTTATTTCCGTTTTATGGAAACCGAGACTCCAAATTGGAAGAACGTTATCCAAAGAGTCATTAAAAAAATTGTCGAAGTTGGTAAGGAACTAAACATACCAGTTGTCGCGACTGGTGATGTTCATCACCTAGATCCTAGTGATTACAAATACCGTGAAATAATGATTAACACTCCACTTGTCGGTGGTGGCGGTTTTCACGATTTATATTATAAAGAATTAAAACCAAATCAGTATTTTATGACTACTGAAGAAATGATGGAAGAATTCTCATTCTTAGGTACTGATTTAGCTTATGAGATTGTTGTTAAAAATTCTCAGGCTGTAGCTGAGTTAGTTTCTGATATTCAAATAATCCCCGATGCATTATATGCACCAACAGATGAATTTTTAGCTGAAAAAGGTATTCCTTCAATTAAGACAAAAGTAGAACATATGGTTAATGAAAGAGTTTATAAACTATATGGCAATCCACTTCCGGCAATTGTTAAACAAAGAGTTGAAAAAGAGCTATCAAGTATTATTGAACATCATTTTTCAACAATCTATTATATTTCTCATCTGTTAGTTAAAAAATCGCTAGATGATGGGTATCTTGTTGGTTCTAGAGGATCAGTTGGTTCATCATTTGTTGCTACATTAATGGGTATAACGGAAGTTAATCCATTACCTCCACATTACGTATGTCCAAAATGTCACTTCCATGCCTTCAAAAAGACTGAAGAAGAAAGACAACTGCATGGTGAAAATGATTTTGAAAAAGAATATCATGATGTCTTCGAAAATACAGATTGTGGATGGGACTTGCCACAAGCTGAATGTCCAATATGTAACACGAAACTTAACCGCGATGGTCATGACATACCTTTTGAAACATTCCTTGGCTTTAAAGGTGATAAAACCCCTGATATTGACCTTAATTTCTCTGGAGAATATCAAAGCGAAGTTCATGAATATATCAGGAAGTTATTTGGAGTTAATTATGCTTTTAGAGCTGGTACCATCGGGACCTGCGCTACTAAAACATCATTTGCGATGGTTAAAGATTATTATACAAAACTCAATTTAAAAAGAAAAAGGCAAGGTTTGGACCCCGTAACCGTAAGACATGCTGAAATAGCAAGGCTTGCCAAAGGTATTGAAGGCTCGAAAAGAAGTTCTGGACAACATCCAGGAGGTATTGTTGTAGTCCCAAATAATAAGAGTATATTTGATATTACGCCGATTCAATACCCGGGTGATTCAAAAGATACTTCTTGGAAAACAACTCATTATGAATACCATTCCTTTGAAAACAATCTATTTAAATTAGACGTTCTTGGCCATGATGATCCAACCGTAATTCGTTATTTAATGGATTTAGTTAAAGAAAGCCCCGAAGATTTCCCTTTTGACAACCCTAACGACATTCCTATCGACGATAATGATGTTTACCGGATGTTATCTGGTACAGAAGTTTTAGGACTCACCAGTGACGATATTATGTCCGATGTAGCATCTTATGGTGTTCCGGAATTAGGAACTAATTTCGTAAGAGGTATGCTATCGGAATCAAAACCTAAATCTTTTGCTGATTTAGTAAAAATATCTGGGCTATCTCATGGAACTGATGTTTGGTATGGTAATGCTCAAACTTTAGTTTTAGGTAAAAATCGTGAATTTGGTAAAGTCGATTTTAAAGACATCATCGGTTGCCGTGATGATATTATGGTTCATTTGATTTCATATGGATTAATTCCTGACTTAGCTTTTGAAATCATGGAATTTGTTAGAAAAGGCAAAGCAATATCAAATCCAAATAAGTGGGCTAGTTATGCAGATGAAATGCGAAAATATAATGTCCCTGAGTGGTACATCTGGTCTTGTTCAAAAATCAAGTATATGTTCCCTAAAGCTCATGCAACTGCATATGTTTTAATGGCAATGAGAATAGCTTGGTTTAAACTTTACCAACCAATTTATTTCTACTCGGCATATTTTTCAAAAAGAGCAGTTACTTTTGATGTTGATGTGTTTTATGGCGGTGAAACGTCTATTATTGAAAAACTTAATGAAATTAAAGCTAAAGGCAAAGAAGCTTCGAACCGTGAACAGGATTTACAAACAGTTTTAGAAGTTGCTTTAGAAATGGTTAAACGTAATTTTAATTTTAAGCCAATTGATTTGTATAAATCACAAGTAAAAGATTTTGTTATATCAGAAGATAAACGATCTTTAATACTACCTTTTATCGTTATTGATTCTATGGGCGAAAAAGCAGCAAGATCAATAGTTGAAGCGAGAAAAGAAAAAGATTTCATTTCAAAACAAGATATAAAAAATCGCACAAAATTATCTAACGTTTTATTTGAGAAACTTGAAGATTTAGGTGCCTTCGATGGCATGATTGATAAAAATCAAATTTCTATCTTTGATTTTTAAAAATCTTCATAAAATCTTCATAAATTTATAATATAATATTATAGACATATTTTAGGAGGTACACATAATGAGAATGGGAAGTTCAAATCCAGTATTTAGACAAGCAAGCACATATACTTATGTCAGTGACAGACCAGTAACTTATACTAATATTGCTTTTAAAACAATTTTTCTATTAGCTATCACAGCAGTATCAGCATTCTTAGCTTTAGAAAATTTAGAAAACATTAATTTTGGTTGGTTGATTGGAGCTATGATTGTTGCATTTCTGGCAGTTATGATTGGAATGAGATCAGTTAGACTAGCGCCTGTATTTGCAGTTATTTACGCGATGGCTGAAGGCTTGATATTAGGCATTATTTCATTATTATTCGCATCGCTCTATGAAGGCGTTGTTCCAACAGCAATCGGTACAACCTTTATTGTATTCATCGTTATGCTTTTATTGTTTTCAACAAATATAATTAAAGTGAACCAAAGATTTGCATCATTTTTAGTTGTTGCCTTGATAAGTGTTATTATTATGAGCTTGTTATCAATGTTTTTAAATATTGGTAGCTTATACTACATCGTAGTTTTCTTATCTGCCGGTTTATCAGCCTTTTTCCTTTTGTGGGATTTTCAAAGAATTAAGGATTTTGTTGATTCAGGAGCTGACCATCAAGTAGGTTGGATATTATCATTAGGTTTGATGGTTACAATTATATGGATTTATATTGAAATGTTAAGATTACTTGCGATAACGTCAAGAAGATAATAATATAGAGTTGCTTTAAAATGAATTTTTGTTATAATATAATTAACACAATGACAAAGCAGTAGTAATTAGGTAATTTGGATTCAAGAGAAAAATGTATTTAAGCTGCGAACATTTAATCTAAATCTAGTGAATTCAGCTTTTGAGTGAGATTAATCATCTCCGTAAATCTTGCGTTAAAGATAAGTTAAGTGCTAGTATTTACTAGAACTAAGGTGGTACCACGGTTAATATAATCGCCCTTAACAGGGCGATTTTTTTATTTAATGCATGAAGCTAAGGACTTATATAACCAAGCCCTATATAATGTTAGACAACATTATTTTGAAACCGGAAA